>NZ_JBASCI010000232.1:0-20869 GCF_049651565.1 Brooklawnia sp. | reverse complement strand
GGGCGCGCACGCCTTGCCCGGTGACCGAGTCGAACGCGGTGGCCGCTGGCAGGTCTAGGCTGCGCCCGGTGGCCCCGGCGACGATCGCCGCGGCCAGCGGGTGCTCGGAGGAGCGCTCCACCGCCGCCACCAGGATCAGCAGCTCGGTCTCGGTGAATCCTTCGGCGGGCAGGACGTCGGTCAGTGCGGGGGCGCCCTGGGTGATCGTGCCGGTCTTGTCCAGCACCACCGTGTCCAGCTTGTGCGCGGTCTCCAGCGCCTCGGCGGAGCGGATGAGGACGCCGTGGGTGGCGCCCTTGCCGGTGCCGACGGTGATCGACAACGGGGTGGCCAGCCCCAGCGCGCAAGGGCAGGCGATGATGAGCACCGACACCGCCGCCACCAGCGCGAACACCAGCGCCGGGGCCGGCCCGACCAGCGCCCAGACCACGAACGTCCAGATCGCGATGCCGATGACCGCGGGCACGAAATAGCTGGACACCTTGTCCACCAGCCGCTGGATCGGGGCCTTGGAGCCCTGCGCCTCCTGGACCAGTCTGATGATCTGGGCCAGCATCGTGTCCGCCCCGACCTTGGTGGCGGTGTACCGGAACGCGCCGGTGTGGTTGATCGTGGCCCCGATCACCGTGTCACCCACGGTCTTGGTCACCGGGATCGGCTCCCCGGTCACCATCGACTCATCCACCGCCGAGCTGCCCTCCACCACCTCGCCATCGACCGGCAGCTTCTCGCCCGGACGGACCACGACCACGTCCCCGACGACGACGTCCTCCAAACCGACCTCGACCTCATCCCCGCCGCGGACCACCCGGGCGGTGCGCGGCTGCAGCCCGATCAGGGCCCGGATCGCCTCCCCGGTGCCGGCCTTGGCCTTGGTCTCCAACCAGCGGCCCAGCAGGATCAAGGTCAAGATCACTCCGACCGCCTCGTAGTACACCTCGCGGGCCTCGTCGGGAACCGCGCCGGGGGCGAAGGTCACCACCAGGCTGTACCCGTAGGCCGCGATCGTGCCGAGGGTGATCAGGGAGTTCATGTCCGCGGTGCGGTGTGACAGTGCAAGCCATCCGGTCTTGTGGATAGGCCAGCCGGTGTAGACAAACACCGGGGTGATCAGCGCCAGCTGCACCCACGGGTTCAGCAACGCCTCGGGCACCCAGGGCGCCGCGAAGAACTCGTGGACCATCACCGCCAGCAGCACCGGCAGCGTCAAGACGGTGCCGACGATGACCCGGAGGCGCAGATCCCTGATCTCCGCATTCCGTTCCCGCGCCTCGGCGTCCTCGCCTGGCGTCGCTGGCGAAGTGTGCGCCACGCGGTCACCGGTGCCGCTGTGCCGGGCATCGTCGCGGTCCCGGTCGTTGTGGTCACCGACGTCTATGGCCCCGTGCAGCATCTCCATCCCGCAGGTAACCTCGTGGCGGCCCTCCCCCAGGGCCGGCAGCTCGACAGTGGTCGTTGCGAAGGCGGGCACCTCCACGTCCACCCCGAGGTCGGCGACCACGAACCGTTCCGAGCACGCCGCCTGCTCCTGGCGGGTCAGCTCCAGCCTGGTGGGCACACCGGGGGCGAGCCGCACGGTGTCGGGGTGGTAGCCGCCGCGGATCGTGACCTGCGCCACCTGCACCCCGTCATCGATCCGGACGCCGGGCGCTGGCTCGGTCGGCACGTCAGTGACCAGCCGGGGTCGGTCGGCCACCGCGACGGCCGTCTCGGTCGGGGCCATCGTAGTGGGTCCGGGCCGGGCCACCACCCGCACGCGCCCGTGGAGCATGTTCATCCCGCAGGCGAATGTGTACTCCCCGGGCGCCTCGGGTAGGAACTGCACCGCCGTCTGGGCGTTCGCGGGCAGCGTCTGATTGATCTTGAAGTCGGGGAAGACCACCCGCGAGGAGCACTCGCCGCTCTCTTGGCGGTCGAACACCAGCCGCACCGGCACTCCCGGCTGGACCTCGATCAGGTCCGGGCTGTAGCCGCCCTTGACGGTGACGGTCACTTCCTGGACGCCATCGGCCACCTCGGCCCGGCGGGACTTCTTCGGCCCGAAGAAGTACCAACCCAGCAGCACCGTCACCGCCAGCGCCGCACCCACCACCAGCCAGTCATTGAGATTCACCGCTCACACCTCCGACTCACGCACTGTCACGGTGAAGCCCCCGGTTCGCAGCGCCCCGCGCACACCCTCGATGTCCGGGGCAGGGGCGCCGACCACGGTCAGGGAATACGCGTCCGCGGTGCGGTTCATCGTCGCCTCGTCGACACCCGTGAGGTCGAGGACCTTCCCGAGCACCTCGCCGATGCAGGCTCCGCACGTCAGGCCCTCGACCTCATACGTCGCCCTGCTCATCTGCGGTCTCCTTCCACTACCCGATACCGGTAGGTGGTATCGCTCTTCCATGTAACGCCGGGTGTGGTGGGGCTTTGGCGATGAAACAGTCAAGATTCGATGAAGACGCCGTCGTGCCTTGGCGGACGTGCGAGGTGCGGCGATGATGCTGGCCCCTCTCCCGCGCCAGCTGCGTCCCGGCGCTCGCCCCGCCGCGGCTGCGGTCAGGTACGCGATGCGTCGGCGATCGATTCGATCGCCTCGTCCAGAACGGCGTCGAATTCTTCGTCGGTCTGGTCGATGGCCAGGCCCTCGGTCAGCGCGCGGGAAAAGCTGGCAATCACCCCGTGATTTCGAGCCAGTCGGGCAGTGGCCTGGGCCCGGGTGTAGCCGCCGGACAGCCCCCGCACGCGAACCACCCGCGGATGGGCGACGAACTCCTGATAGAAGTCGTCGACCTCGGGCAGAGTCAGCTTCAGGATGATTGCCTGGTCCTGGCCCAGCCGCTCCAGTTCGGTGCGGATACTCGTGCGGAGTTGCCTTTCCACCTCGGTCTTGCGGGGGCTGTGGATGTCCACATCGGGCTCGGCGATGGGAACCAGACCGGCACGCAGGATCTGCCGGGCGAGGGTGAACTGTTGGACGAGGGCCTGGGTCAGGCCAGCACCGGGGAGATGGATGAACGAGCGCATCTTCGTGCCGAAGCATCTGCTCGCCGCGGCGCGGGCCAGCAGGGCGTCCAGGTCGGGGATCGGCTTCATGAGTTGGGCGCCGTCAGTCTCGGCGGCCAGGCCCCGATCGATCTTGAGGAACGGGACGATGCCTTTGACCGTCCGCAGGTACTCGGCTGTCCGGACTCCCTCGATGTCCCGGTCCATGGTGTCCTCGAACAGGACGGCCCCGATCACGCGGTCGCCGTCGAAAGCCGGACTCGTGATGATCCGGGTGCGCCATCTGGTGCACCCGGTCGAACATCTGACGTTGGCCGGAGTAGGCGTCCTTGCCGATGCCGTACAGTCCCAGCGCCTTTGGCGTGCTGCCCCCGCTCTGATCCAGGTCCGCGACGAATCCGGTGCCGGTCCTGAGTCTTTCGGCCTGATCCATGTCCATACGTTCGGTTCCTCGTGTTTCTCCTCTTCGTTCGGCGAATCCGTTGCCGCAATTCGCTCGTTGTCGATGGCCAGCCACAGGAAGTGCTCCCTGTGCGTTGAAGGTCACCGAACTTGATGATGCCGCCGCCTGGCGGGGTGGGCGGCGGCCCGCCTTGGGGTTGTGGGGGAGGGGGCGGACCGCCGCCGGCCGAGGGGCGGTCAGAGGGTCTGGTGTAGCTGCTCCATCTCGGCGATCTCGGCCTGCTGGTCGTCGATGATCTTCTGTGCGAGTTCGCGCGCCTGGGGATTTTGCCCGTCGGTGAGCTCGTCTTCGGCCATGGTTACAGCGCCCTCATGATGAGCGATCATCAACTCCAGGAACCGCCGGTCGAACTCGGTCCCGGACAGTCCTTCGAGTTCGGCCATGGCTTCCTCCTGGCTCATCCCATCCATGTCCATGCCGCCGTGACCTTCCATGTCGTCCATCGGCGTGGTGGTCTCACCCCAGGCTTCCAGCCAGGAGGTCATCTGCTCGATCTCTGGCCCCTGGGCGGCGGAAATGCCCTCGGCCAAGGTCCGGACCTTCTCCAAGGCGGCCCGTTCCACGGCCAGGTCGGCCATCTCGATGGCGCCCTCGTGGTGGACAATCATCATCTGCGCGAACATTGTGTCGGCGTCATTGTGGGCCTGATCGATCTCTCCCTCACCGGCCGGTCCGCTGGTCTGCGTCCCACCCGGCTCCTGGGTCACGGTTCCGGTCCCGGTTGGCTCAGCCTGGTCCTGCGGACTTCCGCAGGCGGCTAAAGTCAAGGCGACGGCAAGCGCGCTGGCGCCAGCGGCGAGGCGGGAGGTGCTCTTCACAGGGAACTGCTCCTTAAAGATGGCTACGTAGGGTTCCGTCTGAGTGAAGCAAGAAACACGGGAGCTGCTTCCAGCCGGGCGGGCGATCTTCATCACCTCTTCATCGAATTCGGTCGAGACCTTCATGACGCCCGCGATCGAAGGGGTCGCCTGTGGCTTGCGCCGTTAAATGGCGGGGTTCTGTAGGTGATATGTGGCGGGCCCGGTCAACTGACGCCGATGACGAGAGTGCTGGCGGCGGCTTCGATGACGTCGTTGGTGATGGTGTCGAGTTCGTTGATCTTCAGGACGCGCTCGATCTGGGGGAAGAGTCGTTCCTCCCTATACCGGAGCGTCGAGCCTGGCGACCTCTCTCGTTCGCTTTGGCTCCGTCAGAGACCGAACGCTCCTCCGCTGACGAGGATGACGATGCCGAGGCCGATCAGGACGATGGGGAACAGGATGTGTTCCCAGCGCTCGAGGACTTCAGCGATCGGCGGCCGGGTGGCAACGAACTTGGCGACTACGACCAGGACCGCGACGAGCGCGAGGAAGACGAGGCAGTAGGCGACCACTGCGATGGGTTCCACGCTGAGGAAGACGGGGACATAGACGCCGATGTTGTCTCCGCCGTTGGCGAAGGTGACTCCTGCGACGGTCCACGCGCTGACCTTCGTGCCCGTGACCTTGGCGTCATCGTCGTCATCGTCTCCGCGCCAGGCTTGCCATGCAGCCCAGAGACCGAGGGCCAGGGGGATGAGCCCGAAGTACGGGATAGCTGCTGAGGGCAGGAATGCTCCGGCTCCGATAGTCACCAGCACAGCGGCACCGAGGATGCAGGCGAACCCCACGTACTGGCCGACCAAGATGCGGGTGGTCGTCCCGCGTTGGCCCGCGCCGCGGGCGAAGAACAAGGAGAGCACGATGATGTCGTCGATGTTGGTCGCGATGAACAGGCCGATTGCCTGCAGGACCGCAGCCAGGATCACGCGCCGGCCTCTGCTGCGTCGCATCCGTGCACCGAGCAGGCAGGATCGATGCACGGGGCGTTCTCGTCAACCGCGAGGGTGACGTCAACCAGGGCGGTCAGCGCCTGCGTCAGGTGGGGATCGGCGATCTCGTAGCGCGTCTTGCGGCCCTCGGGTTCGGCAGCAACGATGCCGCAGTCGCGCAGGCACGCCAGATGATTGGACACGTTGGAGCGTGTGAGGTCCAGATCGCGGGCCAGCTCTGCCGGGTAGGCCGGCCGGTCGAGCAGCGTCAGGATGATCCGGGACCTGGTCGGGTCGGCCAGCGCGCGGCCCAACCGGTTCATCACGTCCAGGCGAGAAGCAATGGTCAGCATGCGCTGAATTATACAGCGAGGACTGAAGTGGTTTTACGCAGCCCGGAGTCGCTAAGCGTGCGAACGAGGCTGTGTCAGTTGGGGATCGACCCACGGGACGATTCGCCCGATCATCAGGGAACTCACGAAGCGGCGACAGAACCCCGCCACATAACGGCCAAGGCCACAGGGTCGCCGCGTGACCCGCCCGCCGCGGGTACGCCGGCCAGCCGACCACCAGTGAGCGTTTGCGACCGAACCCGGAAGATGACCGGACACCTCGGGTGGCCGCACCAACCCCGGTCGTGCGCCTCCTCGGCCCGGGTCGTGGAGCATCGCTCGCGTGGGTTCGGAAATCCTGGACCTCCGGGATATCCAGGACCAGTGGCGAGCCGCTCATGCGGAAGTCTTCGGCGGAGGCAGGAGGCAACGAGGCGCTGTCGGTCGGGCGTGGACTGGATTCCGTCCTGATTCGCCAGCGGACATCGGCCTCGGCCGAACCGGGGCGGAGGCTTCAGGGTTTCTTCGTCATTCCTCTACCCGAAGCACCGGCGACGTGCCTGAGGGTGGGCCTTGAACGAGGAGGAGCGGACATGGAATCCACCATCTGGTTGACGCTCACGGCGGTCGTCCTGCTCTATGTCACGCTCGGCATCTGGGCCGTGGCGACGATTTTCCCCGTCCGCGCCGACGATCAAGGAGAAGCATCCCATGCACACCAACCACCGTTCGCACCTGCTCGGCATGCTAGGGATCGCTGCGCTGGTCGTGTTGGCCCTGCTCGCCGCAGGCCGCTCGCTCGGTGAAGCGCTCCCACTGGCTGCCCTGCTCGCCTGCCCGCTGATGATGATCGGCATGATGTTCATGGGCCACGGCGCCCATGGTCACGCACACCGGGGCGGTGATGCCCCACCACCGGCCGAGCACCCCTCGGCAGACCGCTCACCCGGTGACGGTAGCGAATCCGCCCGCCGGTAGCGTCACGGTGAACGTGGCGCCCCGGCCTGGCCCCGCGCTGGTGGCGTTGACTGTTCCGCCGTGGGCGCGGACGATGGCGTCGACGACCGCGAGCCCGATCCCGGACCCGCCGTGGGCGCGGTCCCGGGCCGTGTCGGCCCGGTAGAACCGGTCGAACAGGTGGGGCAGGTGTTCGGCGGTGATGCCCTCTCCGTCGTCGGTCACCCGGAGCACGACGGTCGATCCCTGTCGGTCCGCGCTCAGCTCCACCCTCCCGCCGACCGGCGTGTGCCGCATGGCGTTGTCCAACAGGTTGGTCAGCACCTGCGCGAGCCGGTCGGGGTCGGCGTCCACCCGGGCTTGCGCCGCTGCGGCTGAGACCGCGCGTTCCAGTTGGACGCCGCGCTCCAGGTAGCGAGCCTGCGCCTCGGCGTGCGCCGCGGCGAGCAGGGCGGTGACGGTGACCTCCCGACGGTGCATAGCTAGCCCGCCCTCCTGTGCCGTGGTCACCAGCGCGATGTCTTCCCCGAGCCGGGACAGGCGGGCGACCTGGTCCCGCAGTAGCGTGATCGTCTCTTCGTCGGCGTCGTGCACCCCGTCCAGGATGGCTTCGAGGTACCCGTCGAGGGTGGCCAGCGGGGTGCGCATCTCGTGGGCGAGGTCCCCCAGCATCCGGGTGCGAGTTACCTCGACCTCCGCCAGGTCCGCCGCCATGGTGTTGAACGCCTCGGCCAACTCGTCAAACTCCCGGCCAAGCCCCACCCGGGGCACGCGAGCGGAATGATCGCCGGCTGCCACGCGGTGGGCGGCGTCCGTGGCCGCCAGCAGAGAACTGTTGACCCGCCTGGCAAGGAACAGGCTCACCATGACAGAGGCGATCAGCGCGGCCAGCAACGCCCCGGCCAAGGAGAGTGCCGAGGCGGACTGGAAGGCCTCCTCGGCATGTTGGACGACCCCCGGCTCACTTGCCTGACCTTGGATCATGTGGTCATGGAAGATTGCGGGGCCGACGGCGGCCACGACCACCCAGGCCGTCGCCCACCCCACGAACACGACCACCGCTGTCGCGGCGAGCAGCCGCGCAGCCAACCCCGACAGACCTCTCATCCGCCGCTGCCCATCCGGTACCCCACCCCGCGCACGGTCTTGATGAAGACCGGGTCGGCGGGGTCATCGCCGAGCTTGCGCCGCAGATGCCCGATGTGCACGTCCACCAGGTGTTCATCGCCCACCCAGCCCTCACCCCAAACCGCCTCGATGAGTTGACGCCGAGCGAAGACCATCCGCGGTCGGGCCGCCAACGCAGCCAGCACGTCGAACTCCGTGCGGGTCAGTTCCACCGGCTCTCCGTTCAGGTGGACCTCGCGGGCGGGGGTGTCCACCGTCAGGGCACCGAACTGTCTGGCCTGCGCATCCGGGTCAAGGCTCGAACGCGGGCGGCGCAGCATGGCCCGCACCCGGGCGAGGAGTTCACGCGGGCTGAACGGCTTGGTGACATAGTCGTCGGCGCCCACCGACAGGCCGATGAGCTTGTCGACCTCTTCCACCCGCGCCGTGAGCATGACGATGTAGCAGTCAGAAAAGGTGCGCACCGTGCGGCAGACCTCGACCCCGTCGATCCCGGGCAAGCCGAGGTCGAGGACGATCACGCCCGGGTCCAGCTCCCGAGTCAGGTTGATCGCCTCGCGACCGCTGCCCGTCGTTTCGACCTCGAACCCGTCCCGCTCGAAGTAACTCGCCACCAGTCTCGCCAACGGCGCCTCGTCATCCACCACGAGCACGCGCGGCAGGCCATCCACCGAAATCATGCCCCTATTCTCCCAAAGAGCGCGCCAACCCGTCGGCGAGGCCATCCGCAGGGTGGTGGGCTATCTGGTGATGTCGATGTCTGTGGCGTTTTCTTGGCTCGGGCAGGTTTGTTCGAGCTGGAGGGTGGAGAAGTAGACGTCGAAGCGGTCCTGGAGCAGGGCGGTGGCCTGGTGCAGGACCCGGTCGCCGGTCGCAGGCAGGTCGGGCACGCGTAGGTGGGCGGAGAAGACGGTGCGCCCGGAGGTGATGGTCCAGGCGTGGACGTGGTGGACGTCGGCCACCCCATCCAGATCCCGCAGTTGTGCGGTCGCCTCGTGTACGTCGAGGTGCTCGGGGGTGCCTTGGAGCAGGACGCGCATCGCCGAGCGCAGGATGGTCCAAGATGCCCACAGCAGCACCAGCCCGAAGGCCATCCCCAACAGGGGATCGATCGCCAGGAACCCGGTCAACTGGATCACCACCGCGGAGACGATAATGATGAGGCTGCCGACGAAGGTCTGCAGGATATGCCAGAACGCGCCCTTGAGGTTCAGGTTGGTCTTCTGGCGTTGGTAGAGCAACCAGAAGGCGATCAGTTCGGTGACGATGCCGCCCGCGGCCACCCAGAGCATCACCGTGGTGGGCAGCTCGATCGGGTCGGCCAGGCGCATCGCCCCCATCCAGAACACGTATCCGGCCATGACGACCAGGAAGACCCCGTTGAACAGCGCCCCGAGAATCTCCGCGCGTCCCCATCCGAACGTCTCTCTGCCGGTGGCCGGACGCTGGCTGAGGCGTTGGGCGACCAGTGCGATGAGCACGCCACCGACGGCCGAGAAGGTGTGGAACGCATCGGAGAGCACGGCCACCGACCCCGACCACAGCCCCACGATCAGCTCGATGACGAAGTACACCCCGGTCAATGCCCCGGAGATCCGCAACGCGCGGCGATCTCCGTGGGCGGGGACGTGCCCGCCTGCGGCGTGGTCATTACTCATGCATTCTCCTGCTCGTCACTCATGCATTCTCCTGCTCGTCGGGACCGGGGTGTCCTGTGGTCAGCGGGCCTCGACGCTGGCCATCATGCCGGCGTCCTCATGGTCGAGGATGTGGCAGTGGTAGACGCTGCGCCCCGGGTGGCGGGCGAAGTCGACCAGGACCCGCACCTGGCCTTGGGCCGGGACGTTGACGACATCGCGCCGGGCCGGCTCGTTGACCGGTTGCCCGCCGGTCTCGATGAGCTGCATGGGCCACACGTGCAGGTGGAAGGGGTGGTCCATGGTGGTGGGGTTGGCGATCACCCACTCTTCGACTGTCCCGGCGCTTACCTGCTGGTCGAGCCGGTCGGCGTCGAAGGCGCGCCCGTCGAACCCGAGATCCATCATGTCCCGGCCGGGGCCCATCATCGACCCCATGGTCATCGTGAACGCGATCTCCCGCTGCCGGGCGACGGGCTTCTCGCGCAGATCCGGGACCGGCGGAGGGTCCGGCACCGGGCCTGGGGCGGCAACCTCGTCCCCGGTGACGGTGAGTATGGCCAGGGTGCCGGGCCCGGACAGGCCGCTGCCGCCCATCATTCCCATCCCGCCGCGGTCGTGACCCAAGGTGCGCAACTCGCTGGTTCCGGCGCGCAAGTTGACCAGCAGGTCCGCGCGGTTGCCAGGCGCCAGCAGTACGTCGGCCACCTCTCGCGGAGCCGGTTCGCGGCCGCTGTCGATACCGAGCAACTCCAGACCCTGTTCGGGCAAGCTCAGGCGCAGGTAGCGGGAGGTGCACGCGTTGACCACCCGCCAGCGTTCCCGCTGCCCGGGACGCGCCGACAGCTGCGGCCGGTGTTGGCCGTTGACCAGCACCAAGTCCCCTTCGCGGCCCATCATCACCTCCGGGCCCGAGACCGAGGCGACCTGCCCGTCCGCAGTCAGCGAGAGGTCCGAAACGACCAACACCCGGTCCCGGCCGACCGGCACCTGATCGCCCTCGACGATCAGGGCACCGTACAGGCCGCCGAACAGCTGATCGGCGACCGTGCCGTGCCGATGCGGGTGATACCAGAACACCCCAGGAGGATGGTCCGCGGGCAGATCGAAGCGGTAGTCGAAGACCTGCCCAGGTTCGATGGACAGGAACGGGTTGTCCCCGTTGTCCTGCGGGGAGACCTCCAGTCCGTGGGTGTGCAGGTTGGTCGGGATGTCCAGCTCGTTACGCAGCCGCACCTCGATGCGATCCCCGGGCCGGACCAGCCAGGTCTGACCGGGCACCGTGCCGTTGTAGGTCAGCACCCGGGCCCGCCGCCCAGCGACGGTCGACTCCTGGCGGGCGGCGACCAGTTCGACCCGCAGCACCCCGCCCCAGCTGCGCAGCACCTCCGGCTCCACCAGGGACCCTCCGCCGCCCCCGATCGAGCTGGAGCGCGGGGCTAGCCAGGGCAAGCCGCTCCACGACAACCCCACCCCACCGACCAGGACGCCGAAGCCGCCGAGCATGCCGAGCCGGAGCGCCTCCCGCCGAGTGATGGGCCTCACGCCTCAGGCCTCCCCGGCTCGTCCAGGCGCCGGCGGCGCTCGTCGTACTCGGTGTCATCGATCTCCCCACGGGCGTATCGCTCGTCGAGCACCTCCCGGGCCCGACTCCGCCCTGATCTGTGCACCTCGTCGGACCGCCGATCGCGACCGCTCAGCAGCCGGACCAGGACCACCATCAGCACGACCAGGCCCACGACAAACAGCGCCAGGAAAAGCCAGCCCCAGACCATGCCCCACCCGCCCATGTGGCCCCAGTTCCAACCCATACCTCACCTCCATCACTCAGTGCCCGCTCCGGACCGGGATCACAGGATGCACCGGGGGATTGGTCGTCCCCTCGATCCCAGTGGACATCGGTGACATCCGACATGTGCGGAGAACCTCCCGATCGAGTCAAGCAGATCGGCCCGCCGAGGCCCCGCCCCGCCCGTCGATCTTCATCGAATCTTCAACGCTCGACCACACTCAGGTCGGTGGGCCTGCCACAGAATGCGTTGTATGAAACGACCCGTGATCCTCCTTGCCGCGTTCGCCTTGGTGCTCGCCGGATGTTCCACCACCCCCGACGCGAGCCCGACGGCCAGCCCCCCAGCCAACACCGCCGCGCAGGCCGACTTTCTCGCGGCGCACGACCTCGATGGCATGGACGGGCAGCAGATCGTCGACCACCTCGACCGGATGCCCGTGGCCGAGCGGCCGACTGACCTCATGGCATCCGTGCGCGCGGACCAGCTTGTCCTCGCCGATGTTGAGCAGGAGGTCATGGTCCCGCTGGCAGAGGACCGGTTTTATCTATCCGTGGCGCCCTACGTCGATCAGACCCACGAGTGCTACTACCACTCTCTGACCACGTGTCGCGGCGAGCTGGCCAACGAGGACATCGGCGTGCGCATCGTCGACGAGACCGGCGAGGTCCTCGTCGATGAGCAGGCCACCACGTTTGACAACGGCTTCGTCGGGTTCTGGCTTCCGCGCGAGGTCGACGGCACCATCGAGGTCACCTATGACGGGCGCACCGGCCAGAGCCCGTTCTCAACCCGCGAGGACGGGGCGACCTGTTTGACCACACTCCGGATTGACGCCTGAGTATGAGACGCACCGCGGTCAGCGGGGACGGGCACCGCAGAGCCCGCGCCGGCAGACGCCGATTTCACAGAGATGATGGATTCGGCTCCGGCGCCGGCGTGACCCGAAATTACACGGACGCCGTTCGCGGCTGTCTTTTTGTGGATCTGTCCGTCGACGCCGGGGTCGCTGCGGGCCGGGCGGGCACATGACTTGATAGGAGCCTGACCGGGAAGTCGTCTCACCTTTGTGCTGTCTGCACTCACCCGACCCGCGGTGACGTTCATCACCGTTGGAAGGGAATCCCGTCAATGACGAGCATGACACTCGACCCGCCGCTGCCCAACCCGCTGTCTCCAGCGGTCGAGCTGGTCGCCGGCGTCGATACGCACAAGAACACGCATCACGTCGCGATCCTGGATCTCGTCGGCAGACCCGTCGCCGACCGTGAGTTCCGCGCTGATGGTCGCGGCTACGCGCAGGTCATCGCGTTCCTCCGCGCGCACGGCGACGTCGTGCGCGTCGGCGTGGAGGGCACAGGCTCCTACGGGGCTGGTCTCTCACGCGCGCTGAACGCCGCGGGGCTGACCGTCGTCGAAGTCGCACGGCAGGACCGGCAAGCTCGGCGGCGTCGAGGCAAGTCCGACCCGCTCGACGCGCACCAGGCTGCTGTCGCCGTGCTCGCCGGCACCGACACCGCGATTCCGAAGACTGGTGACGGGGCAGTGGAGTCGATGCGGATCCTGCTGGCAGAGCGACGCTCCGCGGCGAAGGCCAGGGCGCAGGTGATGAACCAGATCCATGCGCTGCTGATCACCGCGCCCGAGCTGGTGCGACAAGCGTTCCGGGCCCTCAGCGGGCAGCGACTGGTGACCACGCTCGCCAAGACCAGGCCCGGAGCGATCGCGTCCCCCGATCCCGAGGTCGTCGCCCGCCAGACGCTACGGCGGTTCGCGGTCCGGCACCTCACGATGCAAGCCGAGATCGACCTGATCGAACACCAGCTTGAGCTGCTCGTCCGGCAGGTCAACCCCACACTGCTGTCTCTGAGCGGAGTCGGTCCCGTCACTGCGGCGACGCTCCTGGTCGCCGCGGGCGACAACCCTGAGCGGCTGGGGACCCGCGCGAGCTTCGCCGCTCTCGCCGGCGTCGCCCCGATCCCCGCCTCGTCCGGACAACGCACGCGGCACCGGCTCTCTCGCGGCGGCAACCGGCACGCCAACGCCGCCCTGCACCGGATCGTGCTTCTACGCATGCGACACCGCGAGCCTCGAACGATGGCCTACTTCGAACGGCGCCGCGCGGAGCAGCTCACCGACCGCGACATCATGCGCTGTCTCAAACGGCACGTCGCGAACGAGGTCTACGCCGCCCTGCTCAACCCCGCCACCGACAACCCAGCCGGGCGCGAGCTCAGAGCCCGCCGACAAGCGATCGGCATCCCGATCAGCGTCCTCGCCGCCACTCTCGGCGTCCCCTACCAGCGGCTACGACGACTCGAGATCGGCACCCGCGCCGACCCCGACCTCGAAGCTCGAGCGACCGCCGTCCTGGAACGAATCAGCCCACCACTGGCCGCTTGACAGCAATAGGAGCATCCATCCTGATGGACCCCCGTTTTTCATGGAACCTTCATCGATTCACCGGCGTATCACCCATCGTGACGCCGTAGCGTCAGAAGGACCCTGCGGCGCCCGGTCCGCTCCGGCGTCGCACCCAATCACATGAGGGAGCAAGCCATGAAGACCGCCGAGATGATGAACACCTACCCGGCCGCGATCAACCTCGACCGAGACCTGCTCGCCCGCACCGTCGACGCACTCGTGGCGTGCGCCCAGGCATGTACGGCCTGCGCCGATGCCTGCCTGAGCGAGGAGATGGTGGCCGACCTGCGCAAGTGCATCCGCACTAACCTCGACTGCGCTGACATCTGCGCCACCACCGCCCGAGTCCTGTCCCGGCATACCGGCTACGACGCCAACCTCACCTGCGCCCAACTCCAGGCCTGCGCCCAGGCCTGCAAGTCCTGCGGCGACGAGTGCGAGCAGCACGCCGGCCACCACGAACACTGCCGCATCTGCGCCGACGCGTGCCGGGCCTGCGAACAAGCCTGCAACGAACTGCTCGCCGCCATCGGGTAACCCGTCGCCACCGACCGCTCGCCACTCAAGACGTGGGGGGCGTCCAGCGTCACCGGGCGGGCGGGCCAAGGGCATCCCAAATGTTGAGCGACGCCGCGTGCGCTTCCAAGCCACATGGCGCCATCGGAGGCCGTAGCCGCCAGCTTGAGCATTCACGGAGTCAGAGGAATACATGCAGAGCGCGCGGTCGGGCATGGCGCCCGGCCCGCCGAGGTGCTTGCTACCCGATTCGACCAACTGGCCTCGGGGAGGACTGCACCGGTGTGCTGCTCAGCCTCCAGCTACGGTCGTGCCCTTGGGATCAGGGATGCACTGCGTTCGCCAACGCGTAGCCGCAACTGGAGGCATGCGGGAGTGACCCTGCCTGAGGTCAGCGTCGACGACACCGACTGCCGGGCGCAGATCGACCGGCTCCTCCAGGACGAGCAGATCTCCCTCTGCACCCGTGTCGGTGACACGCTCTTATCCCGCCACGGGCTGAGCGATCCATTTAGCTGGATCGGGGGGGGCGCCGCATGTGGGTCGGCGCGGACGCCGGGGGGTGAGCTCCGCTACTCGTTGTCCCCGCCGGTGTCGGAGCCGGGCGCGCCCGAACCCTGGGTGTTGTCGCCGTCCTGCACGACCCACTGCGTCACCTCGGGGAGGTCCTGGCCGTGCTTGCGGGTGTGCTGGCGGGCGCGTACTCGGGAGTCGAGCATCTCTTGGCGCAGGGACGACTCCCGCTCGGCCAGACCCACCCGGTCGATGCTGGAGGACGACATCCGGGTGGCGGGCACCGCGCGCGACGGTGAGGAGGCCGTGCGCCTGGTCGAGGCGCTGCGGCCCGACGTCCTGCTGACAGACATCGAAATGCCGACGATGACGGGGCTCGAGGTCGCCGAGGAGGTCCGACGCCGCGGCCTTGCGACCCGGGTAGTCATCCTGACCACGTTCGCCCGCACCGGGTACCTTCGGCGGGCGCTCGACGCCGGCGCCGTCGGCTACCTGCTCAAGGATGCACCCGCCAGCACCCTCGCCCAGGCCGTCCGCGACGTGCATGCCGGAGGCCGAGCCGTCGATCCTCATCTCGCCGCCAACGCGTGGGGCGAGCCGGACCCGCTCACCGACAGGGAGCGGCAGGTTCTGCGCCTGGCGGGCGACGGGCTCGGCAACGGCGAGATCGCCGGGCAGCTCCACCTGTCCGAGGGCACGGTGCGCAACTACCTCTCCAATGCGATGCACAAGCTCGGAGCCTCCAACCGAGGCGCGGCGGCCCGACAGGCGCAGGATCGGGGATGGCTGTGAATCGGGTTACTCGTACATCGCTTCGATCCCGAGCCCGGCTGTCTCGTCCATGTGCTCACGCGCCAGGTCTGATCAGCTCCGGCGGCCCACGTGTTCCTGGCTGCCATTGATCGAACAGCGTTTTGGCCCTGCCCCGACTTGCCGTCGACGACGTGCTTGCCGGCGGTTGCCCCCGGGTTGCCCCGGGAATGCAATGCAGGGCACGAGCGGTCTCCACGAATCTCGTGAAATGCCTTGTCGCTTTCCGCCGCGAGGATCGCCCCTGCCGTCTTGCGCACCCGTTCCCCGGTGGCCTGCACGACCTCGGCCGGGCTCTTGTCCTTCACCGACCCCGCCCAGCCCGAGACGTAAGGGATGGTCTACGAGCTGGCGTCCATGCCCTGCGCGGCGCCGATCATCAGCGCCACCGACTCCGCCTGGACCTCGCCGATCCCACGATGACCTGACGCGTCGGGGTTGTTGGGTCCGTGCAGCGGGTCGCGCATCCATCTCAAGCGTCTCCGCCAACGGTGTGTGCCATATTCGGTCGGTGAGCGTGAGCAGGTACTACGCGTGGACGAGTGCATCGAGACGGTCGACGAGCGCGCGGGGGTCAATCCCGTGCCATCCGCCCGGCTCCCGCCAGACCGTGGCGGAGAGCCGGTCCGCCAGCCGATCGCTCATCTCGGTGATCTCGCCGGGTGATCCGTCACTGACGATCAGATGAACCGGCGTCCGGACGCCCGCAAGTACGTCGTCGTTCACATGGGCGAGGTCGATGTCGACAAGAAGCGTGGGAGCCGCGCGGACAACAGTCGGCCATACCTCCGACTCAACAAGACCCTGCAGGATCTCCTCCGGCACACCCGTGGCTTCGTAGAAAGCCCGCACCGCACCCTCGTTGTCACCTGATTCAACGGCGGTCCGTACCCGTTCTCGCAGGCCACTCTCATCGACCGCCTCATCGACAGCCGGTTCCACCAGCACCAGGAGGGGGACGTCCAGCAGTGCTGCTGCATGGAGGACGAGCGCTGCGCCCGAGGAGAAACCCACCACGGCCCGAATGTCTCCGACCTCGGCCACCACAGCTGCCAGGTCGTCGACCTCGCGGCCCACCGACAGGTCGGTCGTCAAGGGGTTTCGGCCGCGTCCGCGGCGGTCGTAGGTAACGACCTCGAACCGCTCGGCCAACACTTGAACCGCCTCTTCCATCGGTCGCATCGAAGACGATCCCAGTGCCGGGTCGACCCAAAGGATCCGCGAGCCCGACCCGGCCGACTCGTACGCCAGCGCGTATCCGTCGTTATCGATGTGGCGCGTCATCTCGTCTCCTCCATGTTGTACTCGATAGTACAGTTCCTGCTCGAACTGTACTATCGAGTACATGTCCACGGCAACCGCTTCTGTGAGCGCCCGAAAGCGTGCCGCCATCCTTGACAGTGCGCGCGAGACGTTCCTCCGGAAGGGCTTCACCAATGCCAATCTCGATGACATCGCCGCGCTCGCTTCGGTGTCGAAGATGACGATCTACAGCCACTTCGGCTCGAAGGACGAGCTGTTCCGTCAAGTCATCGAGGCGATCATCACGCAGCGCTCCGCTGCTGGCCCGCCCCTCGACGCGGCCATCCCCGCAGACGAACTGGCGGTGTCCTTGCGCGCCATCGCCGCCGACATCGTCAGAACCGTTAGGCATCCCGACGTGGTTGGGATACGCCGGGTGCTCATCGCCGAGCAGCCACGACACCCCGCCCTGGCAGCGAAGTGGCGCGGGTCCACCGTCTTGGCGACGATCACTGAACTCGCGGACCACTTCCGGGCCCTTCAAGAGCGGCGACTTCTCATCGCCGGCGACCCGAAGACCCTCGCCACACATTTCCTCTGGATGCTCATCGGCGACAGCCTCGACGCCGGGCTCCTCGATCCTGCCGAGCCGCCCACCCGTCCTCCGGCGGACGTCGCCGACGAGGTGGTGCGAACCTTCCTCTGCGCTTATGGCGACCGTCACAACAGCTCGCGAGGAACGGGCCGAAAGGGGGGAGACGATGATGACCCGAGTCGTCGGAACTGACTCCCTCAGCGCGAGCACCTCCGCGTCCATGTCGAGCTCGGTCTCGACACCATCAATGCGGGCCTCAGCGCCATGTACAGCGGCGAGCGGCGCATCGGTAACACGGTCCTCGGCCTGCTGCTGCTGTTGCTGGTCGTGTTCAAGATCGGCAAGTACCGGCGTCCGTTCCGCGCACCCGCGGCCGAGACCTGGAGTCCGGTTCGCCGATCGACGCTCGGTCGCCTCAGAGGGCTTGGTCGGCAGGACGGAGGAGGATCTCATTGATCGCCAGGTGGCGCGGCCGGGACAGCGCGAAGGCGATGACCTCGGCGACCTCCTCGGGCTTGACGGTCGCCTGGTCGTAGCCCTTCTGGACGGCCTGGCGGGTCTCGGCGTGAGTGATGTGCGTGGGTAGTTCGGTGTCGACAACACCGGGCTCGATCAGCGTCACCCGTACGTTCGGCAGCAGTTCCTGGCGCAGCGACTCCGACCAGCCGTTGATGCCCCACTTCGTGGCGGCGTACACGCCGTTGCCGGCGCGGGCCACCCGTCCGGCGACGGAGGAGATGTTCACGATGTCGCCGCCGCCGTCTTTGAGCTGGTCGAGGAAGACCTCGGTCGCGGTGATCGCGCCGAGCAGGTTGGGCTCGATCATCGCCCGGTAGTCGGCGTGCTGCTCGGTCAGGAACGGGCCGAGCAGCATGATGCCGGCGTTGTTGACCAGCACGCCCGCGCCGCCCAGCTGGTCGTGCACGAGCGTGCTCGCGGCGAGGAGCTGCGCGCGGTCGGTGACGTCGGCCGGAATCGCGATGGCCCGGTCGCCGAGCTCGGCGGCGAGGGCCTCGATCCGGTCGAGCCGACGCGCCAGGAGCGCTACTTGGTATCCGTCGGCGTGCAGGGCGCGGGCGGTGGCTGCGCCGATGCCGGAGGAGGCGCCGGTGATGACCGCGACGCGGGCGGTGTTGTGAGTGTTCGTCATCTGGGTCCATCTGTTGGGTTCAGTC
Organism: Brooklawnia sp.; assembly: GCF_049651565.1. Lineage (GTDB taxonomy): Bacteria > Actinomycetota > Actinomycetes > Propionibacteriales > Propionibacteriaceae > Brooklawnia. The sequence continues at coordinate 2,504 of NZ_JBASCI010000232.1, read as the reverse complement.
GGTGGTGAGGCCGGCAATGTAGTTCTTCTTCGCGTCTGTGCTCAGGCCTCGGGGATCTCGCGGCCGTAGTTCTCCAGGGTGATCGAGGTCGGCTCGGGACCACTGCGCACCCCGGTGTCCAGCGCGTCGATCGCGGCGAGCTCGTCGCCGGTGAGCTCGAAGTCGAACACGTCGAAGTTCTCCGCGATGCGGGCGGGCTTGACCGACTTCGGGATCGCCGAACGACCCTGCTGGAGGTGCCAGCGCAACATCACCTGCGCCGGGGACTTGCCGTGAGCGTCCGCGATCTGACCGATCGTCTCGTTCTCCAGGGTGCTCTTCTGCCCCGCACCGTAGATCGTCACACCGCCGATCGGGGACCATGCCTGGGTGAGGATGTCGTGCTCGGCGTGCAGGGCCTGCAGCTCCCGCTGCTGGAAGTATGGGTGCACCTCGATCTGGTTCACCGCCGGTACGACCTCGGTTTTCTCCAGCAGTTCGGTCAGGACCTCTGGCATGAAGTTCGACACGCCGATGGCGCGGACCCTCCCGTCTGCGTACAGCTTCTCCAGCGCCCGGTACGCGTCCAGGGTGAGCTCGAACCTGGAGGTGAGGGGCTGGTGCAGCAGGAGCAGGTCGATCTGGTCGACGCCCAGCTTGCGCGCCGACTTCTCGAACGAATGCAGCGCCTGGTCGTAGCCGTAGTCGCTGATCCACAGCTTTGTCTGGATGAACACGTCATCGCGGGTCAGGCCGGAGGCGCGGAACGCGTCACCGACGCCGCGCTCGTTCGCATACGCGGCCGCGGTGTCGACGAGCCGGTAGCCGACACGGAAGGCCTCCGCGACCGCCGTGGCGGTCTGGTCGGCGGGGGTCTGGAAGACGCCGAAGCCCAGCGCGGGCAGCTCGACGCCGTTGTTCAGGGTGAGAGTCGTTGTTGTCATGCTGCCACGCTAAGTCCGAGGCACCACCAGGTGGGAGTCACCAGTCTTATCCCCCAGGAACCCGATTCCACAGGGCGGTTCACAATCAGACGCGGAAGTGGGGGATAACGCCAGTATCTCCCAGACGACAGGGGAGGCCCGTAGCCTTGAGGCCATGGACAACAAGCGCGAGGTGCAGGAGTACCTCACCGCCCTGCGCGCCCGGCTCACCCCGGAAGCCGCCGGATTGACCGTGTTCGGTGGGGAGCGCCGGGTGCCCGGCCTGCGGCGGGAGGAGGTTGCCCAACTCGCCGGGATCTCCACCGTGTACTACACCCGCATGGAACGCGGAGACCTCTCTGGCGTCTCCGAGTCCGTCCTCTACGCCCTCGTCCGCGCCCTGCAACTGAACGAGGCCGAGACCACGCACCTGTTCGACCTCGCGCATGCGGCCTCAGCACCTCGCCCACGCTCGAGGAGCCAGGCCGACCCGAGGATCTCCGCTCGGCTGGCCCTGATGATGGAGACCATGCGCGACGTGCCCGCGATCTGCCTCACCCGGCTCGGGGACCCTGCGGCGTCGAACGCGCTCGGACGCGCTCTGTTCCCGCACTTGTTCCCAATGGGGCGGCCACCGCTGAACCACACCCGCTACCTCTTCCTCGACCCTCGCTCGCAGGAGTTCTATCCCGACTGGGAGACCAGCGCCCGGGAGACGGTCTCGTCGCTGAGGCTGATGGCCGGCCAGGACCCCGCCGACCGCGCGCTGATGAGCCTGGTGGGAGAGCTCTCCACTCACAGCACCGAGTTCCGCACCTGGTGGAGCGGCCACACCGTCCGCCTGCACAGCAGCGGCACCAAGCGGATCAACCACCCCATCGTCGGCGAGCTGACCATCGGCTACGACGTCCTGACCATCCAGGCCACCCCCGGTCTCAAAAACACCACCTACCTACCGGAACCAGGCACTCCCTCCGCCGACGCCCTGGACATCCTCCACAGCTGGGTCGCAAGCCAAGAGCGGGACAGCCTTGCACATTACGGGCACGTCCGGGCTCGGCTTGGCAAGGGAGATCTCGCAGAAGGCGCCCACTGAGCCAGAGGCCATTGCCGGAGCGCTGGGCCAGGGAGCACAGTGGAGGCACGAGAAAGGGGAAGTGCCATGACCCACACCTGGAACGTGTCGATTGAGTTGTTCACCAGCGGCGACGCCGGTTCTGCTGAACACGTCACGGCCGCCCGTGCGGTCCTGACGACGACGGCGGGCAGGGAGCTCGAGGGCTACGGCCGGGCCAAGCTCAACCCGGAGGATAAGGACGTGCCCGAGATCGGGGAGGAACTGGCCGCTGCCCGCGCGCTGCGAGAGCTGGCGGACCGGTTGCTGCGCGCCACCTCCGATGACATCTCGGCCGTCGAGCACCAGAAGATCCGCCTGGCTCGCTGACCGTGCGCGCCTGGGTGGTGGACCGGCCGGGTCCGATGGCGACCGGGCCGCTCCGCCCGGTCGAGTTGCCCGACCCCGAGCCGGGGCCCGGTCAGGTGCGGCTGCGAGTGGAGGCATGCGGTGTTTGCCGCACCGACCTGCACCTCGCGGAGGGCGAT
>NZ_JBASCI010000231.1:0-11863 GCF_049651565.1 Brooklawnia sp. | reverse complement strand
GGTCTGCCCTGGTCATGGCGGCCTCGGACTGTGCGCGGGCAGCATCGCTGCGGGCATCGGCGGCGATCGCGCGCAGCTCGGCCAGTTCGGTGCTGCGTGCGGCGGCGGTCGCGGCGTCCTTGCTGGCCAGCATCGCCCTGCTCACCAGGGCGCCCAGCGCCGCACCGATCAGCAGTGCCACCACCAGCAACAACAGTCCCATCGCATCCATGGCGCACACTCTGCTACAGCGCACTGACATTTCTGGTCGACCACCCGCCGAGCCGACTGGATTAGCCTGTCTGCATGCCCGAAGCCGCCCGCACCGCAGACCTGATGCACTTCCTGGACGCCAGCCCCACCTCGTACCACGCGGTGGCCGAACTGGCCCGCCGGCTGGAGGCGGCCGGGTTCACCGCCCTGGTGGGCGGCGAGGTCTGGGGTCAGCTGCCGAACCAGGGTTTCACCACCCGCGACGGCGCCCTGATCGCGTGGCGGACCCCGGCCGTGTGGAGCCGCCAGCCCGGGCTGCGGATCTTCGCCGCCCACAGCGACTCGCCGGCGCTGAAGCTCAAACCGCATGGCCTGCACGAGCGGTTCGGCTACCAGATGGCGAACGTCGAGGTGTACGGCGGGCCGCTGCTGCCGACCTGGTTCGACCGTGACCTCTCGGTGGCCGGTCGGATCGTCGATCTCGCCGGAACCAGCCACCTGGTGCACGCCAACGCGGTGGCCAGGGTGCCCAGCCTGGCGATCCACCTGGATCGCTCCCAGAACAGCGAACTGCGGGTCGAGGCGCAGCGCGACCTTGTGGCGCTGCTGGGCCTGGCGTCGTCCGAACCCGACCTGGCGACCCACCTCGCCGACCTGGTTGGGCTCGACCCGAACCAGGTGGGCGGCCACGACCTGTTCCTGGTCGCTGACCAGCCGGCCACCCGGGTCGGCACCAGTGGCGAACTGCTGGCGTCCGCCCGCCTGGACAACCTGCTGTCGGTGCACAGCGGGCTCAGCGCATTCCTCGCCGCCGAGGCGACCGATGACGTCCAGCTGCTGGTGGTCCACGACCACGAGGAGGTCGGCTCGCACACCGCCAGCGGCGCGTCCGGCCCGTTCGCCGAGCACCTGCTGCGCCGGTTGAGTCAGGCCGGCGGGTTCAGCCAGGATGCCCACCACGCCTGGCTGGACCGGGGCTGGTGCCTGTCGGCCGACGTCACCCATGCGGTGCACCCCAATCGTCCTGACCGCCACGACCCCACCACCCGGCCGGTGCTTGGCGGGGGTCCGGTGCTGAAGTGGAGCGCCGCCATGCGCTACGGCACCGACGCAACCACGATGGCCTGCTGGGCCAGAGCCTGTCGGGCCGCCGGGGTCGAGCACCAAGTCTTCGTGAACAACAACTCGGTGCCGGGCGGGGCCAGCCTCGGCCCGCTGGCGGCCACCCGGCTGGGCATCCGCACGGTGGACGCCGGGGTCGCCGTGCTGGGCATGCACTCCATCCGGGAGCTGTGCGCGGTGGCCGACCCAGCTGCGTTCGCCGCTGTGGCAAGGGCTTTCCTGGCTGGCGAGTAGGCTCGCCGCGTCAGGTCAGGCGGCCGCCAGCACCGCGACCAGGACGATCAGAACCATCAGCAGGATGTACAGAGTGCACAACACCGAGCCGACGACGCCGAGGATCCAGCCCGCATTCAGCGCGGCGGAGTCACGATAGGCGCTCGGATCGGCACGGACCTCCGCCCGCCCCTTGCGACCCAGCCAGAGCGCGCCGAACGCCAGCGGCGGGAAGGCCACCAGGCCCAGCACGCCAAGTACCAACGTGGTGGTCGCCTGGGGGTGCACCGGCGGCCCGCCGTAGTGGGCGGGCTGGGAGAAGTGGTCGACCGGGACCAGGTTCGACGGTTCCGGGGGCTGCGCGTAGTCGAACGAGCGCTGTCCGTGGGCGTCATCCAACGGACCGGGCCCCGGATGGTAGGGCCGAGGATCGGCCGACGATCGGTCGTCGGATCCGGGATCCGGCGTCGGGAAGGGATTGTTGGTCACGGTTCCGGCTCTCGTTCGCGATACTTCGGTCACTCCCATCTTCCACCCGAGGCAGCCGGCGGGGCCAGCGTTCGGCGGGCTGGCTTGGCAACGGCCGGGCGGCCGGTCCGCGATAGGCTGTCACCTCGTGGCACTCACCATCGGAATCGTCGGGCTCCCGAACGCGGGCAAGTCCACCCTGTTCAACGCGTTGACCCGCAACACGGTGCTGGCCGCGAACTACCCGTTCGCGACCATCGAGCCCAACGTCGGGGTGGTGGGCGTCCCGGACGCCCGGCTGCCGGTGCTGGCCGAGATCTACTCCTCCGAACGAATGGTGCCGGCGACGGTGAGCTTCGTCGACATCGCCGGCATCGTCAAGGGCGCCTCCCAGGGTGAGGGAATGGGCAACGCGTTCCTGGCCCACATCCGCGAGGCCGACGCAATCTGCCAGGTCACCCGAGTTTTCGCCGACGATGACGTCACCCACGTGGACGGGCGGGTGAACCCGACGTCCGACATCGACACCATTCGCACCGAGCTGATCCTGGCCGACCTGCAAACCCTCGAGAAGGCGCTGCCGCGGCTGGAGAAGGAGGCCCGGATCAAGAAGGAGTCCCGGCCCAGGTACGAGGCCTGGCTCGCTGCCCGTGACGTCCTCGATTCCGGGACCGGGGTCCACCAGGCCGGGCTCGACCTGGAGCCGCTGCGCGACCTGTTCCTGCTGACTGCCAAGCCTTACATTTACGTCTTCAATCTCGATCAGGACCAGCTGGCCGACGAAGCGCTCAAGGCTGGGCTCGCCGCGGGCGTGGCACCGGCCGAGGCGATCTTCCTGGACGCCAAATTCGAATCCGAGCTGGTGGAAATGGATGCAGACGAGGGCCGCGAGTTCCTGACCGAGGCCGGCGTCGACGAGCCGGGCCTGGACCAGCTGGCCCGGGTCGGCTACGCCACGCTGGGATTGCAGAGCTTCCTGACCGCCGGCCCGAAGGAGGCCCGCGCCTGGACGATCAGGAAGGGCGCCACCGCACCCGAGGCCGCCGGCGTGATCCACACCGACTTCCAGAAGGGCTTCATCAAGGCTCAGATCGTCAACTTCGACGACCTGGTCGAACTGGGATCGGAGGCCGCGGTCAAGGCAGCCGGCAAGATGCGTCTGGAGGGCAAGGACTACGTCATGCAGGACGGCGACGTGGTGGAGTTCCGGTTCAGCCTGTAGCGCGGGTGCTACGATATTCGCATGACTGCTGGTGCGCCGCAGGAAGAGAGCCTCTCGCAGCGCCAGTTGCGCAACGAGTCTGGGCGTGTGCTCCGGGCTGTCGGCGAGGGACGTTCCTTCGTCCTGACCAATCGCGGGGTCCCTGTTGGTCGCATCGTGCCTCTTGATGCCCCGGCTGCCACGTTGCCGATCGTGCGGCCTGCGAAGCGTCTCGGTGGTTGGGCGGCGCTGAAGCCGCAGGAGACTGACAGCGACCGCCCGATGACTCAGATCCTCGATGAGTTGCGTGAGGATCGCGTGTGAGCGACGGTCCGCTCGTCTATGTCGACACGTCGGCGCTTGGCGCGCTCCTGGTAGCGCAGGCAGAGACTCAGGCGCTGGTGGACTGGCTCGATCAGGCGCAAGTTAGGCTCGTCTCGAGCGATTTGCTCGAGACCGAACTGCGACGTATGGCGGTACGGGAAGGGCGGGATCAGGCGAAGGTCAGTGCGATCCTCGACGGCGTGTCGCTTGCGGCGCTTGACAGAGCCACGTTCCGGTCAGCAGGACTCTTACCGATGCCCTATCTGCGTACTCTCGATGCCCTGCACCTGGAGGCGGCCATGCGCCTGGATGTCCATGCCGTTGTCACCTACGACCTGCGGCTTGGCGACGCGGCGAGGGCGGCAGGTCTCGAAGTGATTGCTCCCGGCTCGGTCGGCAACTCTTAAGTTGTCGAGATGGTTGTCAATGTCACTGGCGCTGCGGAGGCATACTGATCCGGCTCAGGAGAGGTTACCCCGTACCTGGGTGTTTGGGCTCGCGGGCTTCGCTCCGCTGAGCGCGACCAGAAGAGGAGCTGTGAGGGGTACCCGATGTCTGCCGACGACTATCGTCGGAGCATGACTGCCACCACACAGGCCAGCGCCCAGTCCGACCTGGTCATCGCGGGACTCGACCGACTGGTGGCCACATCTGGGTCGGCTGGGGTCAGCACGATCATCAAGCCGTTCGACGGCACCGTGCTGGGCGAGTTGCCCAAGTCGTCGGTCGCCGATGTCGAGGCCGCCTTCACCCGCGCCCGGGCCGCCCAACAGCACTGGGTACGAACCCCGATGCGCACCCGAACGCGGGTGCTCACGCAGTTCACCGACCTGGTGCTCAAGCACGACTCCGAACTGCTCGACCTCATTCAGCTCGAAACCGGCAAGTCCCGGCACAGCGCCTTCGAGGAGATCGCCGACATCGTGCTGTGGACCAGCCACCTCGCCCAGCGCGGCCCGGCAGTGCTGGCCGAGCGGCGGCATCGCGGAGCGCTTCCGCTGCTCACCCAGACCCGCGAGGTCCGCGTCCCCAAGGGGGTGGTCGGTGTCATCACGCCATGGAACTACCCGCTGACCCTGCCGGTCACCGATTCCCTGCCCGCCCTGCTGGCCGGGAACGGGGTCGTCTGCAAACCGGATTCGCAAACCCCGTTCTGCGCGCTGCGGGTGCTCGACCTGCTGCTTCAGGCCGGCCTGCCACGCGACCTGCTGCAGGTGGTGGTCGGTTCGGGACGCGAGATCGGCAGCGCCGTCATCAACCGGGCCGACTACATCATGTTCACCGGCTCGACCGCGACCGGACGCACCATCGCCACCCAGTGCGCTCAACGGCTGATCGGTTTCTCCGGCGAGCTCGGTGGCAAGAACCCGCTGCTCGTCCTCGCCGACGCCGACATCGAACGGGCCGCCGCCGGTGCGCTGCATGCCTGCTTCTCCAACTCCGGCCAGCTCTGCATCGCCACCGAGCGCATCTACGTCCACCAGGCGGTCTGGGACGAGTTCAAGGCCGCCTTCCTCGACCGCGTCGCCGAGATGCAACTGGCCGCCGGCCTTGGCTGGGACGCCGACATGGGTTCGCTGATCAGCCAGTCTCAGTTGGAGGCGGTCACCGAGCACGTCGCCGACGCCAGGGCGAAGGGCGTCACCGTGCTGGCCGGCGGGCGTCCGCGTCCCGACCTCGGCCCGTACTTCTTCGAGCCCACCGTGCTCACCGATGTCACACCCGGGATGAAGGCCTACCGGGAGGAGACCTTCGGTCCGGTCGTCAGCCTGTACCGGGTCGCCAGCGACGACAAGGCGGTGGAACTGGCCAACGACACCGACTACGGACTCAACGCGGCGGTCTGGTCGCGCCGCAACGGGGAGCGGGTCGCCCGCCAACTGCAGGCCGGCACCGTCAACATCAACGAGGGCTACGCAGCCACCTGGGGATCGTTCCGGGCCCCGATGGGTGGCATGAAGCAGTCCGGCCTCGGCCGCCGGCACGGCGCCGAGGGCGTCCTGAAGTACACCGAGGCCCAGACCATCGCCCGACAGCGCGTCGTCCGGATCGGCGGCTTCGAGCAGGTCGCCAACCGGCGCTGGGCCACCCTGATGTCGGCGGGCATCCGCGTGCTCCGGCACTTCATGTAGACCAACACCTCACGGGACTCCGCAGGGACGCGGCCGGGGTCCGGACAAGCCGCGTTGAGCCCGGAGCGGCGCTCGGGGCGGGCCAGGCGCGAATAGGGTTGGAGCCATGACTGGAACGATGAAGGCTGTAGCCGCTTTCGGCCCCGATCCCGAAGACCTGCGTGACGTCGACCTGCCGCTGCCGCTGGCAGGGCCACACGACCTCGTGGTGGAGGTGCGGGCGGTCTCGGTCAACCCTGTCGACTTCAAGCAGCGCAGCCGGGTGGCGGCGTCCGATGAACCGCGGGTGCTCGGCTTCGACGGGGCCGGCATCGTTCGGCAGGTGGGTTCGGAGGTCAACCTGTTCAGCCCGGGTGACGAGGTCTGGTACGCCGGTGACGTGACCCGGCCGGGCACCAACAGCGCCTACCACGTGGTGGACGAGCGGATCGTCGGCAACAAGCCGAGCAACCTCGGATTCGCCGAGGCCGCCAGCCTGCCGCTGACCGCGATCACCGCCTGGGAGGCGCTGCTCGACCGGCTGCTGGTCGGGCCGGGGGAGCGCGGCACCCTGCTGGTGATCGGTGGCGCGGGTGGGGTCGGTTCGATCATGATCCAGTTGGCCCGCGCGCTGACCGAACTGACCGTGATCGCCACGGCGTCCCGAGCCGAATCGCGGGAGTGGGCGACCAGGATGGGCGCCCAGCACGTCATCGATCATGGCCGGCCGCTGGCCGAACAGGTCAGGGATATCTTCTCCGGCGGGGTCGACCGGGTCTTCTCTGCCTACACCCAGGGACGCGAGGCCGACATCGCCGAGGTGCTGCGCCCGCAGGGCAGGCTGGCGCTGATCGACGCGCCGCAGCCGTTCGACCTGCTGGCGTTCAAGCCCAAGTCGATCTCGGTGCACTGGGAGTACATGTTCACCCGCTCGAGCTACCACACCCCGGACATGATCGCCCAGCACGACCTGCTGGACAACGTCGCCGCGCTGGTGGACGCCGGGCGGATCCGGCACACGATGGTCAAGAAGCTGGTGGGCATCAACGCCGACAACCTGCGGCAGGCCCATCAGGAGGTCGCCGAGGGTCGGACGATCGGCAAGATCGTGATCAGCCGGGACTGAACCGCGTCGGGCCGCAGGTGGTGCCACCCGCGGGACTGCCCCCCGAGTCGGGCCGCGGCCACGAACTGGGTGCCCGTTGATGCTCCTACCGCGGGTTGGCCTTGCTGATCGCCTCCCACAGCCCGAGCAGGTAGGCGATGCCGAGTGCCCGGTCGTGCAGACCGTAGCCGGGCCGACGCCGCTCACCCCAGATGTCACGGCCGTGGTCTGGCCGCGCGTAGCCGTCGAAGCCGGCCTCGTAGAACGCCCGCACCACCTCGTACATGTCGAGCGACCCATAGCCGGACGGGTGCGCCGACTCGTAGAAGTCGACCTCGGAGGTGAACTTGATGTTGCGGATCTGCGCGAAGGGCACCTTGTCCCGTCCGACGAACTCGCGGATGATCGCGGTCAGGTCGTTCTGCCGGTTCTCGCCCAGCGATCCGGTGCACAGCGTGAACCCGTTGTACGGCGAGTCGTGGAAGCTCTCGATCCGCCGCATGTCCTCGACGTTCTTGACGATGCGAGGCAGCCCGAACAGCGACTTCGGCGGGTCGTCGGGGTGGACCGCCATCTTCACGTCGTACTGCTCGCAGGTCGGCATGATCGCCTGGATGAAGTACTTGAAGTTCTCGGCCAGGCCGTCCTCGCCCAGCGGAGCATAGGCCTCCAGCAACTCCGAAAGGAAAGCGAGCCGTTCCAGCTCCCAGCCGGGCAGCCGGTAGCCGCCGGACGCCGCCTGCATCCGTTCCATGGTTTCCTGCGCGGTGCCCTGGACCTCGGCGTCGGTGTAGGCCATCACGAACGAGCCATCCTCGAGCTCGTGGTGCAGGTCGGTGCGGATCCAGTCGAAGACCGGCATGAAGTTGTAGCAGATCACCTTCACCCCGACCTGGGCGAGATTCTTGATGGTTGCGATGTAGTTCTCGATGGCCCAGTCCCGCCGGGGACCGCCGATCTTGATGTCGTCGTGGATGTTGACGCTCTCGATTACCTCGAGGTTCAGCCCGACCGCGTTGATCTGGTCACGCAGCTCGGTGATCGCCTCCAGCGGCCACTCCTCGCCCACCGGGACGTCGAACAGGGCACCCACCACGTGGGTGACGCCGGGAACCTGTCGGATGTACTCCAGCGGGATGGTGTCATCGGCCTGGCCGAACCAGCGCATGCCCATCTTCATGATCAGTCCTCCTGATCCATTCGATTCATGGAAAGAGTTTCGCTGGGGCGGGCACTCGCGCGCCCGCCCCACCGAGTGGGTCAGCCGCCCAGCCAGCCCAGCGGCACCATGATCAGCGGCGGGAAGACCGCCAGCAGGAAGACCAGCGCCGATTGGGCGATGAAGTAGGGGATGACCGGCGGAATGATCTCGTCCATCTTCACCTTGCCGGTGGCGCAGGCCACGTTCAGCACCGGACCCACCGGTGGTGAGGTCAGACCCAGCACGTTGGCCAGGATGAACACGATGCCGAAGTAGATCAGGTCGATCCCGGCGGCGTTCAGTACCGGCACCACGATCGGGGTCAGGATCAGGATCGTGGGCACCACGTCCATCGCCAGGCCGACGATGAGCACCACGACCATCAGCACGACCATCAGCATCGTCGGGCGTTCCACCAGCGGTTCGAGGATATTGATCACGATCTTGGGCAGCCCGGAGATGGTCATGAAGTAGCCGGCCACCTGGGCGGTCGCGGCCAGGAACATGACCACCGCCGACATCTTGGCGCCCGAGACCAGGCCGGTGAAGATGGCCTTTATGTTGAGTTCTCGGTAGACGATCGTACCCACCAGCAGCGCGTAGACGACCGCCACCACACCGGCCTCGGTGGCGGTGAACACCCCGCCACGCAGGCCGACCAGGATGATGATCGGTAACAGCAGCGCCCACAGGCCGTCGGTGAAGATCTTCAGGCCTTCGCGCAGGGTTGGTCTGGGTTCGTCGGACTTGATGTTGTCCTTGCGGCTGATGATGAACCAGATGATGCACATCACCGCGGTCAGGTAGAACGCCGGCGCGATCCCGCCCAGGAACAGCGACTTGATCGACACCCCGGCCGCGACGCCGTAGACGATGAACGGTACCGACGGCGGCATGATCGGCGAGACCAGGTTGGAGCTGGCGACCAGGCCGGCCGACCGGGCCCGGTCGTAGCCCGACCTGGCCATCATCGGGATCAGGATCGCGCCCAGCGCAGCGGTGGACGCCACGGCCGAGCCGACCAGGCTGGCGAACATCAGGCAGGCGAAGATCGTCACGTAGCCCAGGCCGCCACGGACGCGTCCGACGAAGATGTTGGCGAACTTGATGATGCGGGTGGTCAGGCCGCCACGGTTCATCAGCTCACCGGCCAGGACGAAGAACGGCAGGGCCATCATCGACACCGAGTCGGTGCCGCGCATGAGTTGGGCGGAGATGATCGCCGGGTTGGTTGAGGTCCCGCCCATGTGCAGGCCGGTGGCCACCGAGCAGAACAGCAGCGCGAAGGCGATCGGTACCCCGATGGCGATCGCCCCCACCAGGTAGACCAGGAACAGTGTCAGGAGCAGCATTTCCGTGGCCTCACTCGATCGCAAACTCTTCGTCAGGGGCGTCCTTCGGTGCCATCAGGCCCAGGACCGGCTCCTTGTTGACGAGCATTCGGTAGATGTTGGACAGCGCCAGCAGGATGATCGCCACGCCGGTGACCACCCCGATGCCGCTGATCAGGAAGAGGGGATAGCCGGTGGCGACCCACCGGTCGTTGAGGCCTTGGCGGGCCAGCGAGAAGCTGCCCGTCGCGAGCAGAGCCATCATCCAGATCACGATGCCCTGGATGGCGAAGTAGAGGACCTTCTGGGCCCGCTGCCCGACCCGTTCGACCAGCAACTCCACGCCCAGGTGGCGGTTGTCACGGAAGGCGTCGATGGTGCCCAGGTAGACCAGGTAGATGAAGCAGATCCGGGCCACTTCCTCCGACCAGGCGAAGCCGGTGCTGAACACGAACCTCAGCACCACGTTGGTGAAGGTGAGGACGATCATCACGGCCAGGAAGATCGCGATCAGGATCTGGATGCCCCGGAAGAGCTTGTCCATTGCCGATGTCATGGTTGTTCCTTTTCAGCGAAAGGGCCCTGCGGTCAGCCGACCGCAGGACCCCCCCGCTGGGTCAGTTGACTGCGCGGATCTTGTCGGTGAGCTCCTGGGCCCAGTCGTTGTCGGCCAGCAGCTGGTCGACGACCGGCTGGGTCATCTCGATCATCTGCTCGCGGTCGGCCTCGCTCGGCGCGGTGACGGTCAGGCCCTCGTCGATCAGGAACTGGCGGTCCTCGTCGATGCTGGCGATGTAGTCGTCCCACGCCTGCTCGGAAGCGGCCTTGGCGGCGTCCCGGATGATGGTCTGCTGCTCCTCGGTCAGCCCGGACAGGAAGGCTTCGTTCACGATGATCTCGAGGGTCGCGATGATGTGGTTGGTCTCGTAGACGTATTGCTGAACCTCGTACAGACCCTCGGAGACCACGGTAACCATGCCGTTGTCCTGGCCGTCGACGACGCCGGTCTCCAGCGCGGTGAACAGCTCGCCCAGCGGGATCACCTGGGCGCTGGCGCCGAGGTTCTCGGCCAGCCCGACGTGGATCGGGTTGCTCGGCATCCGGAACTTCTGACCGGCGAAGTCAGCCGGCGACTCCAGCGGCTTGTTGCTGGTGAAGGTGCGGGCGGAGTTGGGGCCCCAACCGAGGATTTCGACCTCGGGGGACTTCTCGTGGAACCCGGCGTTGACCTCCTCGGCGACGTCGCCGGTCCACACCGCCTTGGCATGCTCGACGTCGCGGTACAGCCACGGCCAGTCGGAGATCAGCATGGTGCTGTACTCCTGGTTCATCGGGGTGCCGACGACGACGATCTCGATGGTGCCGTTGCGCACACCGGCCCACAGGTCGGCCTCGTTACCGAGGGTGCCCGAGTGGTAGGTCTCGATGGTGATGGATCCGCCGGACTTCTCCTCGACCTCCGCCTTGAAGACCTCGTCGAGAGCGGCGGCCATCGGGTGGGTGGCTGCCCAGTTGTCGGCGACCTTGATCACGACCGAATCGCCACCGCCGGCGCTCGCGTTTCCGCCACCACCGTCCGCAGTGCCCAAGTTGCAGGCGCTCAGGGACAGCGCAGCCGCAGCGGCGATCACCGTCACGATTGCTTTCTTCATTCTTCCTCCCGGATATAGGGTCAGTGCCGCTGCTGGGGCGGCTGCCACAACCAGTTGCACCGGGCTCCTGCCGGTGCGCTGTGCTGCCGCGTGTACGCAGTCCTGAAAGGATCGCGGACGGCTCCGCGGCGTCGTGCCAGCACAGTAGCGCACCGCCTACCGGCCCCATAACAGGGTTCGACCCGCTGAACAACGGTTGCCAGAATTGTTACCGATCCGTGATAACTGGTTTGCCAGGCCGTGGACGCCGCCACCAGATGGCGTGCAGAGTGGAGTCACAGGCCGCGGTGACGGTGGTGGAACGCCGGTAGCAGGGAGGCAACCCGCGATGACGGACTCGATGACGAACCTGGAGAAGGCGGCCCTGCTGAGCGGCCGTAACGTCTGGCAGACCCGCGCGGTGCCCCGCCTCGGCGTCGAGTCGATCTTCCTGGCCGACGGTCCGCACGGGGTGCGCAAGCAGGTCGGTGATGCCGACCACCTCGGCCTCAACCCTTCCTACCCGGCCACCTGCTTCCCGACTGCGGCGACCCTGGCGAACAGTTGGGACACCGAACTGGCCGGCCGGGTGGGCGCGGCGCTGGGTGCAGAGGCGGCCTGGCAGGAGGTCGACGTGCTGCTCGGTCCAGGCCTGAACATGAAGCGCAGCCCGCTGGGCGGACGCAACTTCGAGTGCTACTCAGAGGACCCGTATCTGGCCGGCAAGCTGGCGGCAGCCTACGTCCGGGGCATCCAGTCGGCCGGGGTGGCCGCCACGCCGAAGCACTTCGCCGCCAATAACCAGGAACTGCGCAGGATGGCGTCCGACTCGGTGGTGGACGAGCGGACGCTGCGCGAGATCTACCTGACGGCCTTCGAGATCGTCGTCCGCGAGGCCCAGCCGCGGGCCCTGATGACCAGCTACAACATGGTCAATGGTTGCTACGCCAACGAGAACCACCAC
>NZ_JBASCI010000230.1:0-11457 GCF_049651565.1 Brooklawnia sp. | reverse complement strand
GGCGCCCCAGCCCTGCGCGGCCAGCACCTTCTCGGCGATGGCGATCTGCTGCTCGCGGGTGGCCAGGTTCGCGGTCGGGGCGTAGGCGCCGCCGCCGTAGGCGGTCCAGGTGCTGGCGGCGAACTGCAGGCCGCCGTAGTATCCGTTGCCGGTGTTGATGGCCCAGTTGCCGCCCGACTCGCACTGCGCGATGGCGTCCCAGGTGCCGCCGTTCGAGACCGCCGGCGCCGCCGCCGACGAGGCCGGGGCGGGAGCCGGCGCGGCCTTGGTGCCCACGGTGACTTGCCGGGTGACCGGCTGACTGAGCACCTCCTCACGCAGGACCGTCCGGGACTCCTCCTCGCCATCGACGACGACGACCTCGTAGACGATGCTCTTCTCGCCCTCGGCGCCGGCCACGGTCACGTTGGTGGTGCCCTCGGCGAGGTTGGCGTCCTCGGTGGTCCGGGTCTCGTAGTCGATCCGCTCGGTCACCTCCTGCTCCGAGACCTCGACCCGCTGCACGGTGACCACCATGCCGGCGGTCAGCGCCTCACCCTTGTCCGGGCTCACCCGGTCGTGGACGCCGAGCTCGACGCCGGCCTCGTCCAACAGGGCGGCAACGTCGGGGGCGGCCGAGCTGGTCTCGATCTGTTCGCCGTCCACCTTGACCACCACGTCCTTGGCAGTGGTGAGGGTGAAGGTCAGGCCGTCGCGGCCCAGCGGCGTGGACCGGCTGATCGACAGCTGGGCGGCGCTGTCGTGCATGCCGATCTCGCGCAGCGCCTCCTCCAGGGTGGTGGCGGTGGTCCAGAAGGTCTTCTCGACCCCGTCGATGATGGCGGTCACCTGGCGGCCGTAGTTGACCGTTACCACGCTGCCGTCGGCGATCCGGTCGTCGGCGGCGGGGCTGATCTCGTCGTGCGGGCCGACGGTGATGTCGCGGGCCGCCAGGGCGTCCTGCACGGTGCTGCCCCAGACGGTGACCGCATCGCTCTGGCCGTCCACGCTGAGGACGATGTCCTTGTTCATGTGGCTGGCGAAACCGCCGAACCCGAGTGACGTGGCGGCAACCACACCGGCGGCCGCGATGGCGATTGGCTTCGTTATCAAGTCAGATTCCTTCTCAGTTCCAGTCGTGCTCGGTGGGCGGGGTTGCTCAGTACCAGCCGTTGGCGTAGCTGTGGGCCAGGGCGGCCTGCCAGCTGCCGTAGCGTCCCTTGACGTAGGAGTCGGCCCACTTGAGCGCGACCACCGGGTCGTTCCAGTTGGGGCCGAGCTTCGAACAGGGCAGCGACTGCACCAGTCCGCAGGCCCCGCTGCTCGGGTTGATGGCGTTGGGGTTCCAGCTCGACTCGCGCTCGATCAGGATCTCGACGGCCGAGTAGTCCGCCGGGGCGATGCCGGCGGCGGCCATCCAGTCGGTGCGGCTGCCGCCGGCGGACGCCGCAGCCGAGGCGGTGCCGACGGTGACTTCACGGGCGACCGGGTCGGTGATCACGTCCTCGCGCAGGACGGTGCGGGACTCCTCCTCGCCGTCGACGTAGACCACTTCGTAGACGACGTTCCTGGTGCCCTCGGTGCCCTCGACGCTGACCCTCTCGGAGCCGCGGGCGAGGCTGTCGTCCTCGTTGGTGATGGTCGGGAACCCGATCCGCTCTTCCTCGGACTCCTCGACGACCTCGACCTTGTTGACCGTCACCGTCATGCCCTCGGTGACCGCCTCGTGCACGCCCGGGTCGACCCGGTCGTCGGAGTCGACTGCCACGTCGTTCTCGTTCAGCAGGCTCTGGACGTCGGCGGCGGAGGTGCGGACGGTGATGCTGTCGTCGCCGACGGCGAGGGTGACGTCCTTGGGGGTGACCGCCGATAGGGTCAGGCCTTCGCGGCCGAGTGGGGTGGAGCGGGCGACCGACAGCCGGGCGTCCGTGTCGTGCAGGCCGATCTCGGCGAGCGCCTCGGCCACCGTGGTCGCCGTGGTCCAGAAGGTCTGCAGTTCGCCATCGATGATCACCGTCAGGGGACGAGCGAACTTGACGTCGACCACGCTGCCGTCAGAGATGGGGCTGCCAGCGGCGGGGCTGATCTCGTCGCGGTGGCTGAGCTCGAGGTCGTTCGCTGCGAGGGCGTCCTCGACCGTGCTGCCCCAGACATGCACCTGCTGCGACTGGCCGTCAACGGTCAGGGTGATGGCCTTGTCCATGGCGCTGGCGAGGCTGCCGAAACCAATCGATCCCACCGCGACGCTGCCGGCGATGAGTGCGATTACGGGCTTTTTCATCAGGTCTGTTTTCTCCAGGTCGACGGCTGCCTGGTGCGGCAGTACGAGCGGGGTTCAACTCGTGATGATCAGTCTAGATTGAGCCTGAGAAAACGCCAAGAGAAACTAAGAATCGGGGCAACGTCCCTAGTCAACGAACTTAGAAAGTTGTCAGAAATGAGAAGTGCCCCCGCCCGGGCTGGGCGAGGGCACTGCAGGGGTACGTGCCGGACGTTACCTGGCGGACGCCTTGGCGAACCGCTCGGCCACGTCGTTCCAGTTCACCACGTTCCAGAAGGCCTCGACGTAGTCGGCCTTCACGTTCTTGTACTGCAGGTAGAAGGCGTGCTCCCACATGTCGAGCAGCAGCAGCGGAACCGAACCAACCGGCATGTTGTTCTGCTGGTCGTAGAAGGCGAGGGTGTTGAGCCGGCCAGCGATCGGGTCGTAGACCAGGGCGCCCCAGCCCGAGCCCTGGATCGACTTGGCGGCCTCACCGAACTGCTTCTTGAAGGCGTCGAAGCTGTCGAAGTACTCGTCGATCGCGGCGGACAGTTCGCCGTCAGGACGCTCCGGCGCGTTGGGGGTCAGGTTCTTCCAGAACACGCTGTGGTTGACGTGCCCGCCGAGGTTGAAGGCGAGGTCCTTCTCGAGCTTGCTGATGGTTGCGAAGTCGCCCTTCTCGCGGGACTCCGCCAACTTCTCGAGGGCGGTGTTGGCGCCGTCCACATACGCCTTGTGGTGCTTGTCGTGGTGCAACCGCATGATCTCCCCGCTGATGTGCGGCTCGAGGGCACCGTAGTCATAGTCCAGGTCAGGCAACGTGTAGATGGCCATAGTCACAAACTTCCTCTCCGTTGGATCGTCCGATCAAAGTGGACCTGAGAAGGCCGGGTCCGCTACTGGCTGTAGCGATCCCCGGCCTCCGAATATTCCAAGGGTGTTAGCGCAGGTCGTCGCGGACGTCCTTGGCGGCGTCCTTGATGTCCTCGCCGGCCTGCTTGGCCTTGGCCTTGGCCTGGTCGGTCTTGCCCTCGGCCTGCAGGCTCTGGTTGTCGGTTGCGTCGCCGAAGCCTTCCTTCACCTTGCCGGCAGCTTCCTGCGCCTTGTTCTTGATGTCGTCGCCGAGACCCATAGGTTCTCCCTCCGTCGAAGGTGATTTCTTCAACCAAATGTACGGTGGCTCGGCGTCAGGCAGGGGGAAGATCTGTTGTTCCCACCCTGGAGGGTGTGGGATTTCGCTGAACGCGGAAGACCCTGAAGCCCTTCGAGGAGGCCACTCGATCGACTGCCCAGCCCTGCTGGGTCAACCAGCGCTGCAGCGAGTCGGCGCCCAGGTTCTTGCCGACCACCAGCCACCCGGTGCCGCCGGGACGCAGCCTGGGCAGCCAGGTCAGCAGCAACTCATGCAGGGCCGCCTTGCCGATCCGGATCGGCGGATTGGACCAGATCTCGTCGTACCCGTCGTCGGGCGACAGCTCGTCGGGACGGGCAGTACGCACCCGATCTGCCACCTGGTGCAGTTCGGCATTGTCCCGGGTCAGCTGGAGGGCAAGGTCGTTCACGTCGATGGCGTCGACCCGGGCGCGCGGGCAGGCCAGCGCCAGCGCGATCGCTATCGGCCCGAAGCCGCAGCCGAGGTCGAGCAGCCGCCTGCTGGCTGCGGGCGGTGGGGGAGCCGACCGGAGGAGCACCCGGGTGCCAGGGTCGAGGCGCGCGGCGCTGAAAACCCCCGGTGCGGAGACGAACTCCAGTTCGCGGCCCCAGATGGACGCCTGCACCCGGTGGCGCTGCGACCGGGCGGCGGGGGTCTCAAAGTAGTGGCTCATCCCGGCTCCGCATCGCACGGCAGTGCCCGCACCGCGCGGGCCTGGCTGGCGCGAGCGGCCAGTTCTTCGTCCGGCGGGTAGCCGACCTCTTCCAGGCACAGCCCTTCTGGACGCATGACGTGGACGTCGGCGTGTCTGACCGGGTGGGCGGCGACCCGTTCCAGCCAGCTGAGATCTCGCCGACCGGCCCCCACCGCCCACAGTGCCCCGACCAGCGACCGCACCATCGAGTGGCAGAAGGCGTCCGCCTGGACGGTGCAGGCGATGCTGCCGCAGGCGTCGTCCAGCCTTGCCACTGAGAAATGGGTGAGGTGCCGGATGGTGGTGGCGCCCTCCTTTCGGCGGCAGAAGGGGGCGAAGTCGCGCAGCCCGACCAACAGCCCGGCAGCCCGATCCATGACCTGCGGGTCGAGCCGCTCGGGAACCCGGGTGACGTGGTTGCGCAGCAGCGGGTCGGGCACCGAGTCGGCGTCCCACAGCCGGTAGACGTAACGCCGCCAGGTGGCGGAGAACCGGGCGTCGAAGCCGTTGGGTGCCCGGCTGACGGCGTTGACCGCCACGTCGGCGGGTAGCACGCGGGCGAGCCGGCGAGCCAGGTGGGTGCCGTCCCGGTCGGCCGGCAGGTCGACGTGGGCCACCTGCCCACGGGCGTGGACGCCGGCGTCGGTGCGGCCGGCCACGGTGAGTTGGGCGGGGGCTGCAAGCCTCAGCACCATGGTTATCCAGTGCTCAAGTTCGCCCTGCACGGTGCGCAGTCCGGCCTGGGCAGCCCAGCCGTGGAACGCCGCCCCGTCGTAGGCGATGTCGAGCCGCCACCGCACCGGGTCCTTCACGCCACCCTCCGGTAGCTGAGGTCGAGCACTGGGCGCCCGGCAGCCAGCCCGCGGTGCTCGAACTTCGTGAGCGGACGCCAGTCAGGGCGCGGCGCCCAGCCATCCGGGTACTCGCTCGCCAGCTCCCGCGTGGCGTCCAGCACCGCCCGCATCTGCTCGGCGTAGTCGGGCCAGTCGGTGGCGAGCAGCCAGCGCCCGCCGACGGTCAACCGGCTGGCGGCCAGTTCGGCGAAGGACGACGAGACCAGTCGCCGCTTGTGGTGGCGCTTCTTGTGCCATGGGTCAGGGAAGAAGGTGCTCAACTCGGCCACACTGTTCGGCGGGACGAGCCGCTGCAGGCCAGCCACGCCGTCCACCATCAGCAGCCGGACGTTGTCGATGCCCGCGGCGTCCAGTTTGCCCAGCGTGCTGGCCACCGCACGCTCGTACACCTCGAAGGCGACCAGGCAGGCGTCCGGTCTGGCCAGCGCGTTGGCGACCAGGGCGTCCCCGGTGCCGGGGCCGATCTCGACCACCAGCTGATCGACCGGGCGGCCGAACTCGGCCGACCAGTCCACCTGCGCGCTGGCGGCCACCGATGTGCTCAACTCGCCGTGCGGCACATCGATCAGGTAGCGCTGAGCGAGCCTGGCCATCGCGTTGTGCTGCGACTGGTTCATCCGCGGGCTGCGTCGCACGTACGAGACCACGCTGCTGTGCCCGGGGGAATCCCCCAGGTGGACGGATCTCGACATGCCCGTCAGCATATGCCCGGTGGCAGGATAGAGAAATGCGCACGCTCCTCAACGTCCTGTGGCTGCTACTGGGCGGCATCTGGCTGGCGGCAGCCTACTTCGTGGCCGGCATCATCGCCTGCCTGCTGATCATCACCATCCCGGTCGGGGTGGCGTCGTTCCGGATGGCCCGCTACGTGCTCTGGCCGTTCGGCACCCTGGTGGTGCGGCAACCGAACGCCGGTGCCGGCTCGGCGATCATGAACTTCATCTGGTTCATCACGGTGGGCTGGCTGCTGGTCGTGGTGCACGTCATCACCGCGCTCACCCAGGCGGTCACCATCGTCGGCATCGCGAACGCCGTGGTCAGCCTCATGATGATCCCGGTCACCGCGTTCCCGTTCGGCAAGGAACTGATCGACCGGGATGACCCACGCGCCCTTTACATGACCTCGCTGGTGCCGACCCGCTGACGCCCTGGACGCCAGGCGGAGGCCCGTCACGGTGACGAGCCCTCCGCCAGGTGAACCGTAGCTCAGGCGTTCATGTACTCCTGGGCGAGGTTGGTCGGCATGACCTCGTAGCCGTGGAACCTTCGGGTGAAGCTGCCCGAGCCACGGGCCAGCCCACGCAGGTCGATCGCGTAGCGGCTGAGCTCGCTCTGCGGCACCAGCGCCTTCACCGTCGACTTGCCGTTGCCGCCGGAATCGGTTCCCAGCACCTGGCCGCGACGGTTGCTCAGGTCGGTCATCACCGCACCCAGGTACTCGTCGTTCACCGTGACGTTCACCTCGTCGAGCGGCTCCAGCAGTGCGACCGTGGACGGGTTGGCCGCCTCCTTGAGAGCCAGCGCCCCGGCCGACTGGAATGCCATGTCGGAGGAGTCAACCGAGTGCGCCTTGCCGTCGAACAGCGTCACCTTGATGTCGACCATCGGGTGGCCGGTCAGGGTGCCCTTCTCCATCTGGGCGCGCACGCCCTTCTCGACCGACGGGATGAACTGCCGGGGCACCGCACCACCGACCACCTCGTCGACGAACTCGAATCCGGCGCCGCGCTCGTTCGGCTCGACCTTGATGTCGCAGACCGCGTACTGCCCATGGCCACCGGACTGCTTGACGTGGCGGCCGTGCGCGGTTGCGGGCTTGATGAAGGTCTCCCGCAGCGCGGCCTTGATCGGGTCGGCGGTGATGTTCACCCCGTAGCGGTCCTTCAGCCGGTTCATCAGCAGGTCCTGGTGGGCCTGCCCCATCGTCCACAGCAGCAACTGCTCGGTGCCGGGGGCGCGTTCCAGGCGGACGGTGGAGTCCTCGACCACCAGCCGCTGCAGGGCGCCGGCCAGTTTGTCCTCGTCGTTGCGGCTGGCCGCGCGGATCGCGACCGGCAGCAGAGGCTCGGGCAGCAGCCACGGTTCGACCACCCTGGCGGCGGAGGGGTCGCTCAGCGTGTCGCCGGTCTCGGCGGTGCCCAGCTTGGCCACCATCACGATCTCACCGGCGATGGCGACGTCCTTGGGCTGCAGTTCGACACCGTGCGGGGCGCTGAGCAGGCCGACGCGTTCCTGGTCGTCGTGGTCGCGATTGTCGCCCTCCTCACCGGCGAACTCGGCGCGGCGGCCGGCGACGTGCACGGTGGTGTCGGGACGCAGCGTGCCGTTGAAGACCCGGACCATCGACAACCGGCCGGCGTAGGGATCGGAGGTGGTGCGGATGACCTCGGCGAGCAGCGGGGCGTCCACCGAGATCTCGTCGGGTTCGACGGGATCGCCGTCGAGGGTGACGATGGTGGGCGCCTTCCAGCGCAGCGGGGTCGGGAAGCCGCGGTCGATGACGCCGATCAGTTCCTCGATGCCGACACCGCTGGTGGTGACGGGGATGACCGGGTGGAAGCTGCCGTGGTACAGCGCCTTCATCAGGTTGCCGACCACCTCGTCGACGGCCAGTTCGTCGCCTTCGAAGTAGCGCTCGAGCAGTTCGTCGTCCTCGGATTCGGTGATGATCGACTCGACGTACTCGGTGCGGAAGTCCTCGATTGCGGCCAGTTCGCCCTCGACCGCGGTGCGCCAGGTGCGCTCGCCGGAGGAGTAGTCGTGCACCTTGCGGCTGAGCAGCGACAGGTTGCCGACGATCTGGTCGTTGTCGCCGATGAACGGCAGGTAGGCCGGGTGGACGCCGGCTCCGAAGACCTCCTGGCACTGCTGGACGGTCTGCTCGAAGCTGGCGCGCTCGGTGTCGAGCTTGGTGACCACGATCGCGCGTGGCATGCCGACGCTGGCACACTCGCCCCAGAGGATCTGGGTGGTCATGTCGATTCCGTCGGCGGCGCTGACCACGAACAGGGCGGCGTCCGCGGCCCGCAGGCCGGCGCGGAGCTCACCGACGTAGTCGGGGTTGCCCGGCGCGTCGAACATGTTGATCACGGTGTCGTTGTTGGTGAACGTGGCCATCGTGAGGGCGGCCAGTCGTTCGGGGTCATCCTTCTCGCCGCGATAACCCGGGATACGGGCCTTGATCAGGTTCTCGAACAACGTGGTCTTGCCCGAACCGGCGGATCCGACCAGGACCACGTTACGTAGGTCTGCGGGGCTGGTTACCTTGGGTGCTTGGGTGCTCGTCTTTGAACTCATGCACCAACATTGCCCGCACAATCCAAGGGTCGCAAGCTTGTCCAGCGTTTCCCCCCGGGAGCCTGGGCCGGGCGGTCGGCAGATGAACCCGAGCCGCCCTGGTGCCGGTGCCCGGTGTCTTCAGCAGATCTCTTTGCCTCAGCGGATCTCTTTGCGTGATGCCACAGCAGGCAGACCTGCGGTTTCCGGTTTCGGCACGCTAGATGCCCGATCTGGGTCCTTGAATCGTTGAAAGTGGGTTTCAGCGTGCCACAACCGGAAAACCCAGGCATGCCGAGGGCGAGCCGGAGGGTGTGCTGCGCCTGCCAGAAGGCGCCGGGCGAGCCGGAAGGTGCCGGGTCTGCCGGAGGGTGTGCCGGGCCTGCCGGAAGGTTTGCCGGGCATACCGGAGGGAGTGCCGGGCAAGGAGGGGCCACCAAGGGGCAGCTGCCCCGCGCCCGCCGCTTTGACCACCGCCGACGCGTGGGTTAGGCTGAATCCCTGCCGTCCCCGCGCGGAGCGCACGTTGCTCCGGGTCCCAGGAAGAATGGGGGCGGCTGCTCAAGTGTGTTCACACGACGTCTCGTCGCGTGTTCCCGAAGAACAACCCGGAAGACGAAGAAACGTGACTACTTACAGCCCGAAGCCTGGTGAGGTCACCAGGAATTGGCTCGTCATCGACGCCTCTGACGTCGTGCTCGGACGCCTCGCCTCGACCGTGGCCAACCTGCTGCGCGGCAAGCACAAGCCGACCTTCGCCCCGCACGTCGACGGCGGTGACTTCGTCATCGTCGTCAACGCCAACAAGGTCGCCCTGACCGGCAACAAGGCCGCCGAGTCGATGCGTTACACCGTGTCCGGACGCCCCGGCGGGCTGCGCTCCCGGACCGCCGGCGAGCTGCGCGAGAAGGATCCGCGCAATCTGGTCGAGCGCGCCGTGTGGGGCATGATGCCCAAGAACAAGCTCAGCCGCGCCCAGATGCACAAGTTGAAGGTGTACGCCGGCCCCGAGCACCCGCACGCCGCGCAGCGTCCGCAGCCCTACGAGATCACCCAGGTCGCGCAGTGAGCGCGCAGAACACCAAGGATTCCAACGTGTCCGAAACCCAGACCGAGCTCGAAGCCACCGAGACCACTCCGTTCGTCGACGAGCAGAACCGCGAGATCGCCTATCGCGCTGACTCCGCCACGTCGGCCCAGGCCGCGTCCACCAGCCGTCCGGCTGTCGTCGCCCCCGGGCAGGGCACCGGTCGCCGCAAGGAAGCCATCGCCCGCGTCCGCCTGGTGCCCGGTAACGGCCAGTGGTCGATCAACGGCCGCACCCTGGAGGACTACTTCCCGAACAAGCTGCACCAGCAAGAGGTGAACGAGCCGTTCGTCACCGCCGGGCTGGTGGGCTCCTACGACGTGATCGTCCGGATCGCCGGCGGCGGCACCAGCGGCCAGGCCGGTGCGGTCAGCCTGGGCATCGCCCGCGCGCTCAACGCCATCGACGCCGAGGCCAGCCGTGCGGCGTTGAAGAAGGCGGGCCTGCTGACCCGCGACGCCCGCATCAAGGAGCGCAAGAAGGCCGGCCTCAAGAAGGCTCGCAAGGCCCCGCAGTACTCCAAGCGCTGACCAGCGCCCGATTCGGCAGCCGACCAACCGTTCGGGGTGGTCGGCTGCTGTCGTCTCCGCCGATGCCGCTACGCTGATCGTTCATGGCGAGACTTTTTGGCACCGACGGCGTGCGCGGCGTCGCGAACAAGGAACTGACTGCCCAGCTTGCGATGGATCTGTCGATCGCGGCGGCCCGCGTCCTGGGTGAGGCCGGGGCGTTCCATGGCAACCGGCTGCGCGCGATCGTGGGTCGCGACACCCGCATCTCCGGCGAATTCCTCTCCGCTGCGGTGGCCGCCGGCCTGGCCAGCGCCGGGGTGGACGTGGTCGATGTCGGTGTGGTGCCGACACCGGGGCTGGCCTTCCTGGTCAACGACCAGGACAGCGACCTCGGCGTGATGCTGTCGGCGTCCCACAACCCGATGCCTGACAACGGCATCAAGTTCTTCCAGCGCGGTGGGGTCAAGCTCGACGACTTCCTGGAGGACCAGATCGAGGAACGCCTCGGCCAGCAGTGGCAACCCCCGACCGGCGCCGGCGTCGGCCGTATCGACGCGCAAACCGGTGAGGCACTGGTCCACCGCTACATCGACTCGCTGGTCGCCAGCCTGGGCGAGATCCGGCTGGCTGGCCTGAAGGTCGTCATCGACGCCGCCAACGGCGCCGCCTCGCTGACCGCGGTACCGGCGTTCGAGGCGTCCGGCGCCACCGTGACCGGCATCAACAACACCCCCAACGGCCTCAACATCAACGACAACTGCGGGTCGACCCACATGGGCGGGCTGCAGGCGGCGGTCGTCGAGCACGGCGCCGACCTGGGCATCGCGCTCGACGGCGACGCCGACCGCTGCCTGGCGGTGGATGCCGAGGGCAACCTGGTCGACGGCGACAAGATCATGGCGATCCTGGCGCTGCACCTGAAGGCGCAGGGCAAGCTACACAACAACACCTTGGTCGCCACCATCATGAGCAACCTCGGCCTGTTCAACTCGATGCGCCAGCACGGTATCCAGGTCGAGCAGACCCGGGTGGGCGACAGGTACGTGCTGGAGGCGATGGCGGCCGACGGGTTCACCCTCGGCGGCGAGCAGTCCGGGCACATCATCATGAGCGAGTACGCCAACACCGGGGACGGGGTGCTGACCGGGCTGCAGCTGGCGGCCTGCATGGCGTCCTCCGGGCGCACCGCGGCCGACCTGGCCTCGGTGATGACCACCATGCCGCAGGTGATGATCAACGTCCCCAACGTCGACAAGATGCGGGCAGCCATCGACCCCGAGATCAACCAGGCGGTCACCTCGGCCAACCGTGAGCTCGGCGATGGTGGACGCGTGGTGCTGCGCCCCTCAGGCACCGAACCGCTGGTGCGGGTGATGGTCGAGGCGACCACCCGCGACCAGGCCCAGGGCGTGGCCCAGCGGTTGGCCGACCTGGTCGCCAGCAGGCTCGCCTTCTAGCCGGGCCAGCATCGTGGACTGCCGGCCGGCTCAACGGCGAACCGGTCGGCAGTCGTCCTAGGAGACTGCTGAAGAAGGCGTGTTTCAGTTTGGGATGAGCGGGACGGGCGGGTCGCCATCACTTTGGCCGTCGGAGCGGCTCTGGTAAGTCACAGCGCGTGGCTGGACACGAGGTCGACCCG
>NZ_JBASCI010000229.1:0-4128 GCF_049651565.1 Brooklawnia sp. | reverse complement strand
AACCAATGCAGGTCTCCCACCTCCATCCGATACAACAGCGCCTCGTGGCGCACCACGTGCTCATCGACCCCGACGACCTTCACCCCCTCGAAGCGGTGCTCCTCGTCGATCAGCACCCGCTTGCCCTCGGCCAGAACGGCGTCGTTGGCGGTGTCCCAGGCCACCCCGAGCCCCTCGGCGACCCGAGCCACGGTCAGGTGCTGGACCACGATCCCTTCCAGCGCCCACCGCAGAGCGCGCCGAGACAACTTGGCCCGGGGCTCGGCCGCGGCGGTGGTGTCCTGGCGCCACACATACCCGCAGCCGCTGCAGCGGTAACGGCGCACGACGACCTCCAGCGTCGTGGGCCGCCAGCCCAGTGGTTCGTGGGCAAGCCGTCGGACCACGGTGTCACGTGGTCTCCCTTCGCAGCCGCAGCGCCGGCACCACTGGTCGGGCTCGACCACCTGGCAGGCCAATACGGCACGATCCGGCTCGAGTCGCTGCCCGGTGACAACGAGGCCGAGTTCGTCGAGGCGGCAGAAGGCAGTCAGGTCGGGGCTGGCGAACGCATCAGCGCGCCCGCCGACGGTAGCGTCGTGCACGTCGAGGTCTTTCGGGCTGAGTGTGTAGGAGCTCTCATCCTCGGGAGACCTCGACCTCTATCCGGCCACCGACGCGCCGGCCCGCCGCGCGACGTGCGCTACACCCTCATCTGGGAAGAGCCGGTTTCCGATTCTCGCATCAGCGCGCGGGCGGGTCGTGTTCCTCGACGGGTTCGCCGGGCCAGGTCATTACGACGGTGGCGAACCGGGCTCGCCGATCATCGCTCTCAGCGCTCTGCTTGACCACTCATACTTCGCCAACCTCGGCCACTGCGAGTTCGTCTTCGTGTTCAACGAGAAGGACCCTGACCGGTACCGCTGCCTCGAGGCGAACCTCAAGACGCTCCAGGCCAGCCGTACGCCGTGGCCTTCGAACGTGAAGGTGCATGCCAGCAACGAGGACTTCGCTGTGTTGGCCAAGGAACTTGCCAGCTACGGCCGGAAACTGGCACCGACCTTCGCCTTCATTGACCCGTTCGGCTACAAGGGGCTCGAACTGCAGGACCTAGCCGACCTGCTCGCCGCTGATCGGTGCGAACTGTTCTGCTACTTCGACTTCAACAGTGCCCAGCGATTCGCCACCGCCGGCAACGTCGACGAACACTTCGAGGCACTGTTCGGGTGCGACGACTTCAAGAACGCGCCCCCTGCGGGGACACCCGACCGGGGTGAGTTCCTGATCGGACTGTTCGAACGACAGCTCGGCAAGGTCGCGAACTTCAAATACGTCCAGTCCTTCGCCATGCGCAACGGGCAGGGGATCCTCGGTCACTACCTGGTGTTCGCCACCAGATCGCTCAGGGGCCTGGACAAGATGAAGCAGGTCATGTGGAAGATCGACCCCCTCGGCGGCTACTCGTTCAGCGACCGCCTCGCCGGCCAGGAAGTCCTCTTCGGCGACACTCCTGACACCGATCCCCTGCGTGGGGCGCTGCTTGACCACTTCGCCGGCAGGTCGGTCCCGATCGAGGAAGTCGTCGACTGGGTCGTGGCCATGACCCCGTACCACTCCAGTCACGTCAAGCGAGCGACGCTGAAGCCGATGGAGAATGACCAACTCATCACCGCCGTCGATCGGCGTCGCCCGGGCGAGTACCCACGTGGCTGCACGGTGACCTTCTTCGCGCAGTAGAGGCGCGTCGGCAGAATAATCAGACGTATGTTCGAGTAGGATAGGAACATGGGCACTCGATCGAGGATCGAATGGACGGAGATGACCTGGAACCCCGTCACCGGTTGCGACCGCGTCTCACCCGGCTGCGATCACTGCTACGCGCTCACGATGGCGCGAAGACTCAAGTCGATGGGGGCACCTGGCTACCAGAACGATGGCAACCCGGTCACATCGGGTCCAGGGTTCCAGCTCACGATGCATCCCAAACTCCTCGATCAGCCGACCACATGGTCGGGGTCACGGATGGTGTTCGTGAACTCCATGTCTGACCTGTTCCACGCCCACGTGACGCTTGACTCCATCAGAGATGTCTTCGACGTCATCCGCGGGACCCCACAGCACACCTACCAGGTACTGACGAAACGCTCAATGCGGCTTCGCCGCCTCGCCGAACATCTTGAGTGGCCAGACAACCTTTGGATCGGCGTCTCCGTCGAAACCATGCACTACGCCAATCGCGTCGACCACCTTCGCGACGTGCCCGCAGCAGTCCGCTTCCTCAGCTGCGAACCCCTGCTGGGCCCGCTCGACCAACTCAACCTGACCGCCATCGACTGGGTCATCGCCGGCGGCGAGTCCGGACCGTCCTACCGGCCAGTGGACGTCAACTGGATCCGCGGGTTGCGCGACAACTGCCTCCAGACAGGCGTGCCGTTCTTCTTCAAGCAATGGGGCGGGCGTTCCCCCAAACGGCAAGGCCGCGAACTGGACGGACGAACCTGGGACGAGTACCCCCTCGCCAGAGCGATCTAGCCGTACGGGGCGATCCAGATCGTCGGGGGGCATTAGGCCCGTGGCACAGACGCGCGGAACCGCCTCGCGGAAGGTCAGCGCGCCCGGTCGAAGGCAACGACTCTCCCTCAGGGCGTGCTGCTCGATCCTGGCGGCGATGATCTCGACCATTCATGCATCACTGGTCAGCCATCAGTAGAACATCCGGAAGCCGCGCGGTGGGCGCTCCGGAACCGGTCCAGCCGTTTGGTGGACGGGGAGTTCGCGTGCCCGGGGTAACCGTGGCGTCGGTCGGTATGGTCATGGGGGCTGGCGGAGCTGAAAGCGCAACGTGTCCGTCGCATTGTGGCCCACCTCGCCATCCAGAACGGCTCTCGCGAACTGGCGTCAGCGATCCGTCGTCCCCGGGCAAACCTGTCGCGCTGAACGCGTTCTGCCAGCATGAGGGGCATGTCGGCCCTGACCGAGGACCAGCGCCGCGCCCTCGAGCGAATGCACGAGACGTTCCCGACCCTAGAGGCTTGGCGCGTCCGTTCACGCGAGGTCGAGCAACCTGAACGTGGAAGCGAGGCGGCCGAAGACGACACGATCTGGCCCTACCAACCGCCCTCGGAGATTGTCCGGCAGTCGTTGGTCGCAGCCACCCAGCACCTAAACCTGGCGAGGACGGCGATCGAATCGAAGGACATCTACCCCAGCTCGCACTTCACAGTCCTGAGGGGCGCCCTGGTCGGCGCCAGCCAGGCGGTGTGGATAGTGGGCCCTGATGACAGGCTGGAGCGGCAGCAGCGGGCCCTGCGGGTCATCGACGAGTGGTACCGCCGCGCAATGCAGCACGCGGGCGAGTACCTGCCCCTGATCGAGGATGCGGCGGCTCTGGCGGAAGTCCGGGAGGGTCTCGATCACATGGGCGCAAGGAGGGACGGCGCGCGCACCCTCTGGCGAGCGACGCCCACCCTGACCGCCGCCAGCACGCTGACGTTGACTGACGTCGTGGTGTGGTCTGCGGCGTTGGTGCTGGGCGACCCGGTCCGGGCGGCGCTCGTGAAGGCGCTGTGGCAGCAACTGAGCGGCGATGCCCACGCGCTGGGGTGGGCAGTGCTCACGCGCAGCACGCTCGCCGAGCGGGGCACGGACGGGACGGACGTGTCCAAGGCTGGCGGCGACCTGGAGCGCCTCAGCGAGGCGTTCTTGCTGTGCTTCCGGATCCTACGGACGGGACGGTCTCTGTACGACCGGCGCTGCGAGGGCCGGTGAACCGTGCCGGGCCAGGGAGAACGAATGCCCCCCTCCTGGCGGTCCTGACCCATTCGGCTCACCAGGGCTCCAAGGCTCCCGGGGGGTATTCGTCGCAGGGCCCGCCCATGGGACAAGCGCCGTGTCGGAGGATGGCGCCCGAGCTGCCGACGGCTTTGCCGATGAGCGATTGGGCGTCGAACCCGTGGGATGCGATGTCGATGGTCCTCCTGACGACGCTCTCCGCGTGCTGAGCCACCGCGGTGAGGCGGACCTCCTAGGAGACTGCTGAAGAAGGCGTGTTTCAGTTTGGGATGAGCGGGACGGGCGGGTCGCCATCACTTTGGCCGTCGGAGCGGCTCTGGTAAGTCACAGCGCGTGGCTGGACACGAGGTCGACCCG
>NZ_JBASCI010000228.1:0-1622 GCF_049651565.1 Brooklawnia sp. | reverse complement strand
GAGCTGTCCGGCGGCCAGCAGCAGCGGGTGTCGGTGGCCCGGGCGCTGGTCAACGAGCCCACCCTGATCCTCGCCGACGAGCCGACCGGCAACCTCGACTCGGTCTCCACCCGCGACGTGCTCGCGCTGTTCCAGCGATTGCACCAGGCGGGCCGGACGATCGTCCTGATCACCCACGAGGCGGACGTCGCAGCGCAGGCACGCCGGGTCGTCCGGATCGACGACGGCTTGCTCAGCGAGGACACCGCCGCCCCTCCGGACGATGGCAGGGAGGTGGCCCGACGTGGGCTGGCTTGAGACTCTGCGCACTGCGATTGAGGCGCTGGCCGGACGCCGGATGCGCACCCTGCTGACGCTGCTGGGCATCCTGATCGGCATCGCGGCGGTCATGCTGACCGTCGGGCTCGGCGAAGGCGCCCGGCGGGAGATCAACCGTGAGATCGACAAGTTGGGCAGCAACCTGCTGATCGTGGTGCCCGGCTCGGGCAGCGACTCACCGAGCGCGGCGACGACGCTGAGCGTGGACGACGCCGCCGTGATCGCCGACTCCGCGGTCGCGCCGGATGTCACCGGCGTCGCCCCGATCATGTCCACCCGCTCGCTGGTGCGGGCCGGCACCGCGGACTGGACAACCACCATCACCGGCAGCACCATCGAGTGGCCGCTGGTCCGCTCGCGTGAGCTGATCGACGGCCGGTTCTTCACCGCCGACGAGGAGGCCGGCGCCCAGCAGGTGGCGATCCTCGGCCCGTCCACCGCCGCCCAGCTGTTCGCCGACGAACCACCGGTCGGCAACACCATCACCATCGGCTCGCAGATGTTCACCGTGGTCGGTGTGCTGACCGCCGTCGGTTCGAGCTCGATCACCAACGACGACGACCAGGTCGTCATCCCGATGACCACCTTCGCGCAGCGGCTGTCCAGCACCAGCGACACCCGGGCGGTGTCGGCTATCTACGTGGCAGCCCGCAACCAGGACTCGATCTCCTCGGCGCACCAGCAGATCACCCGGGCGCTGGTGGCTAACCACCAGACCACGGCTGCCGACCAGGACTTCACGATCATCACCTTCGAGGCCCTGATGACCGCCGCCGAGACCACCACCGCCGTGCTCACCACGTTGCTCAGCAGCATCGCCGGGATCTCGCTGCTGGTTGGCGGCATCGGGGTGATGAACATCATGCTGGTCTCGGTCAGCGAACGGGTCCGCGAGATCGGCCTGCGCAAGGCACTGGGCGCCACCCCGGCGGTCATCCGACGCCAGTTCCTGGTCGAGGCCGGCATCGTCGGGTTGATCGGCGGCACGCTCGGCGTGTTCACCGGCTCGATCGGTTCGGCCATCCTGTCCCCGATCCTGGAGATCGACGTGGCGGTCTCGCCGGGTGCCACCGTGATCGCGCTGGGGGTCTCGCTGACCGTCGGCCTGGTGGCTGGGGTGTACCCGGCGTCCCGGGCGGCGAGGCTCGCCCCGATCGACGCGCTGAGGAGTGAGTGATGAAGCCGAGTAGCCTGGTCGCCGCCGGCACCGCCGTCGTCGTGGTCGCTGCGGGCGGCCTGGTCTGGGCAGGACGCGGCGCCGCGTCCCACGGCCCCTACGTGACCGCGGTCGCCTCCCGCGGCAG
>NZ_JBASCI010000227.1:0-11970 GCF_049651565.1 Brooklawnia sp. | reverse complement strand
CAAACGGCCCCAACTCAGCCCCGCCGACACGTGGGCACACGACCCCACGCGCCGAACCCAGGCATTTGGCCTAGTCAACCCTTGAAATCAGGTGTTTCGTCTGCCCACCAACTGCGGAACCCGGGGTCTACGCAATTGCGCGGCGCGAGGTCTGAGCATGACCTAGGTGTGAGTGCGTTGGTTTTCCCCGGACGCTGACAGTCGAACGAGAGTCCCGACCAGTGCCGAAGTCACGCCATGCGCGAGCATGAGGGGTCGAACTGGTAGTGAACGAGGGGCTCGACAACCTCAGTCGCCGGGCCCTGCTCGTCCACCGATCGAAGGATCATGGGAATCAGGCGTAGGACTTCGCGATCTCGATCTGCTCCCCTGCCCAGTCGAACTCCTGCTCGAGCTGTGCATACACGCCGTCCATCGCGGCGTGCAGGTCAGTCCTGAAGGACTCGTCCGGGATGATGATCTCCATACCGTGGCCTTCGAGTTCCTGCTTCACGGTCTTCTCCTCCTCCACGGAGGTGTTCCAGGCGTGGCGGGACGACTTGTCGGCGGCTGCGGTGATGATCTGCTGGGTGTCAGCATCCAGGCTGTTGAACAGTTCAAGGTTGAACAGGTACATGTTGGGACTCATCAAGTGATAGGTCTCGATCATGTGACTCTGAACTTCGTACCACCCATTGGCGAGAACGGTCAGATACGGATTCTCCTGACCATCGATGACACCCTGCTCCAAGGCGGTGAAGATCTCGGTGATGGCCATCGGAGTGATCGTGGCACCCAGCGCTTCGCCGCACATGATGTAGACGGGAACATTGGGCATCCGCAGCCTGAACCCCTGGAAATCGTCCATCTTGGTGATAGCCCGATTGGATGAGATCACCCTGAAGCCGTTGAGCGACCACCCCATGTGCTTCAGACCAAGATCCGTGCAGGCTTCCACCATGAATTGTCCGGTATCACCATCGAGTGCGCGGCGAGCATGGTCATGATCGTTGAACAGGAAGGGAAACTCCGCTAGACCGAGTCGACGATCCGCGTTGGCGAGTAACATGCCCGGCACCGCCATCTCGATGCTGCCGTTGCGCACGCCGTTGCTCATCGCTTCCTCATCGCCCAGTTGACTATTGGGGAAGACCTGAACTTCTATCTCACCATTACTTGCTTGTTCAACCTCGGGCTTGAAAACTTCCACCAAGGCCTTGTGGTTGGGATGGTTCTCATTGAAGTAGTGGCCGACGCGAATCGTGCTCAGTCCACCGCCCCGGTTGCCACCGGTTGCGCCACCACTTGATTGTTGTCCTCCACAGCCGACCGCCGTAGCGGCGATGGCGGTACCCATCGCGCCGTAAAGGAAAGTCCTTCTTTTCATGATTTTTCTCCTGTCTAACTATCATTACTAAGTACTTCATCTAGAATCAACGCAAGAGTGCGCCAGGGACCATGATGATTTGGGGGAATACTGCAAGTAGCATCAGCAGACCGAAGTAAAGCGCGAAGTATGGCCAGATGGCCTTGCTCAGCTCGACTATGCTGATTTTCGCGATGCCACAGCCAACGTAGAGAACCGTGCCTACCGGTGGTGTGATAAGCCCCACCGACAGATTGATGACCATGATGACGCCGAAGTAGATGGGATCAATTCCTACGCTCGTAATGACCGGCAGCAGCACCGGCCCGAAGATCAGGATTGCCGGGGTCATGTCCATCACACAACCCACCAAGAACAGGAAGACCATGATCATCAACAACATCAGAGTCGGGTTGGTGGTCACTCCGAGCAACGTCTGCGCGAGCTGCGCCGGAATCTGGGCGACCGTGATGGCGTATGCGGAGACCATTGCAGCGGCCGCTAGGAAGAGCACCACACCGGTTGTCTTGGCGGTCTGGATCAGCACCGCCACCATTGCCCTCGGCGTGAGCTCGCGATAGAGCAGGCTGATCAAGAAGGCGTAGACAGCGGCGACCACGCCGGCTTCAGTCGGGGTGAAAACCCCTCCACGCAATCCGACAATGATGATGAGCGGCAAGAAGAGCGCCAGCGCCGCTCCCCTGAGCGTGCGCAGCCGTTCCACGCCGCTGGCCTTCGGCAGGGTCGCCATCCTCTCCCGGTTGGTCAGGATCCGCCACAGAACCATGATGGACAGCCCCATGATGATGCCGGGGACAATGCCCGACATGAACATGCCGGTCACCGAGACACCGCTGATCACACCGAACAGGATCATTGGGATGCTGGGCGGGATCACCGTGCCGATAATGCCGGTGGCTGCTACCAGCGCCGTGGCTTTGTTCTTCTGATAACCCTTGGCCGCCATCATTGGAATCAGAATGGCGCCCAGCGCTGCGGTGTCCGCGACGGCAGAGCCCGAGATACCGGCAAAGATGATGCCGGTTATGACGGTGACGTAGCCTAGTCCGCCACGGATGTGGCCGACCATCGAGCTGGCGAAATCTACGATGCGGCGGGAAACGCCACCAGCATTCATGATCTCACCAGTCAGGATGAAGAACGGAATAGCCATCAAGGCGAAATTGTTGGCTCCGTTGATCATGTTCTCGGCGAGGACTTGTGTGTTGAAGAGTCCGAGCGACGCCAGGACGGCGCTACCGGCGACCAGCATCGCCGCCGCCACCGGGACGTTGAAGGCGAGGAAAAGGAACAGTACACCCAGGAACAACCAGATCATTCGACGGCCTCCACCTCGGTCTTGTCGATCCGCCGCTCCAGACCGCCCATGACGCCTAGAGTTATGCTCTGCACGATGAGGATGCAGATGATGGTGATGCACGAAACCAGACCTGCCGCGTACATGGTGTTGCGTGGTATCCCCGTCACGGGGGCGGGGACGCCGGCGTTGAGCGCCATCAACCGCAGCAACCCATCGATCAGGAAAACCAGCACTGTGATGAACACAAGATTGCTGAAGACAAGAACTATGCGGCGGCCTACCCAGGAGAACCGGACCGTAACGATGTCGACCGCCAGGTGTCCACGTTCCTGCGTCGCCACGATGGCTCCGAGGAAGACCACCCAGACGAACAGATAGCGCGATGCCTCCTCTGACCATGTGAGTCCGGAATGGAACACGTATCTCAGCAAAGCATTCGTGAACACGAATGCCACCATGAGGACCAGCGCTACTACCACGAACCCTTTGAGCGTGAGATCCAGCACACGCAAGACCTTGTGCAAGATCGATAGCTGGGCCCCCGAAGCGTCGCCCCCGTTCGCGTCGTCCGGCGAAGCTGGTGCAGGTTCGCCACTTACATGTGAGGTCATCTCACATAAGCCCCTCTCTTTGCCTTGTGACCACCGGATCGAGAAACTGTTTGCCTACGATCGGCGCACTACCTCGTGCTGCTGCAAAGCTGCGCGCAACCTATCACCTCGCACGCCTCTTCGCCACAGGATATATCCGGGGAGGGGGCCTGTGCCGGCAGGTCCCCGCCGCTACAGGCCGCGCTGATGAGAGCCAACCTCAATGGCATCGGCAGCCGCATCGAGCCAGGCCGCAACCCCCGGGGTCGCCTCGCAACTGACGTCAGCCAGCTCTCGCAGCGCCGGTTGCTCCTCCGACGCCGCGTACACCCCGATTCCGACCAAGCCTCGCTCGCCCATCCCCCGCACGGCCCGGAAGGCCGGGATGTCCCCCAGGTCGTCGCCGGCGTAGACGACCACTTCGGCGCCGACCTCGGCCACCAGCTCGTTCAGCGCATCGCCCTTGTCGGCGGACGCCGCCCTGATCTCCAGGACGAATCGTCCCGGCTCGACCTGCAGCCCGTGCCGGGCGGCGAGTTCGGTCACCGGATCGGCCAGCACCGAATAGGCACCTTCCGGATCGGGTAACTGGCGGGTGTGCACCGCAATGGCCCGCTGCTTGTGTTCGATCCGGGCGTCCGGCTGCCCGGCCTGTGCCAGCACCAGCGGCAACTCGTCGGCTACGTCCTCGATCGCGGCCGGCACCGGCGGGATCTCGAACGTTCCGGTCGCAGCGTCCCACCGCTCCACCCCGTACTGACCGAGGACGACCAGCCGTTCCAGCCCGGGCACCTGTGCCAATCCCCCCAGACTTACCGCGGTGCGGGCCGGGCGGCCGGTGATGATCGCGACCTGACCCACCAGCGAACCCAGTCGTCCCAGCGCCGCCAACGCCTGGGGGTCGGGGAACGCCCGTTCCGGGTCGGCGACGATCGGCGCGAGTGTGCCGTCGAAGTCGATGGCGACCAGGACGACATCGGGGCGTCGGGCGATGACCTCGAACGCATCGCGGCCGGTGTCGGTCAGGTTCTCGAAAAGGGTCATGGTCCTACCCTTGCAGAGATCGGTCGGTCAGCCGCCCGGTCCGGGCTCAGCCGGTAGGGTCGAGGAATGGCGGACAGCAACAGCCCGATAGCCGACAGCGGCCGATCCCCATTCGTCCTGGTGGCCAACCGGCTGCCCGTCGACCGGAAGGTCGATGACCAGGGCAACCAGGTCTGGCGCACCTCCCCCGGCGGACTGGTCACGGCACTCGAACCGGTGATGCGCCAACACGACGGAACCTGGGTTGGATGGTCCGGCAGCCCGGACGAGGAGCTGGCGCCGTTCACCCACGAACACTTCCATCTGGCGCCGGTCAAGCTGAGCGCTGCTGACATCGAGCTGTACTACGAGGGGTTCTCGAACGCGACGCTGTGGCCGCTCTACCACGATGGTGTGGCCTTCCCCCAGTTCCACCGCGATTGGTGGCAGGCCTACGACCGGGTCAACCGACGATTCGCCGAACAAGCCGCCGCGGTCGCGGCCGAGGACGCGGTGGTCTGGGTGCAGGACTACCAACTCCAGCTGGTTCCGCAGTACCTGCGCGAACTGCGGCCCGACCTCACCATCGGATTCTTCCTGCACATCCCGTTCCCGCCCGACGAACTGTTCTCTCAACTGCCATGGCGCTCCGAGATCATCCGCGGCTTGCTGGGGGCCGACCTGATCGGCTTCCAGACCCCGGCCGGCCCGGCCAACTTCCTGCGGCTGGTGCGTCGCCACCTGCACCTGCGCACCCGCTCCGACACCGTCTTCCTGCCCGACGGCCGGCTGCCGAAGGTGCGCACCTACCCGATCTCGATCGACGCCCAGGGGTTCGCCGACCTGGCGACCAGCGACGAGGCTCGCGACTATGCGAAGAAGTTCTGCGAGGAACTGGGCAACCCGCGGCGAATCTTCCTCGGCGTCGACCGCCTTGACTACACCAAGGGCCTGATCCACCGGATCCGTGCCTTTGGCGAGTTGTTCGAGGCCGGTGACCTCGACCCCGACCATGATGTCTTCGTGCAGGTGGCCTCGCCGTCGCGGGAGAACGTCGCCGAGTATGTGAAGCTGCGCGACGAGATCGAACTGATGGTCGGCCGCATCAATGGCGACGTCAGCCGCATCGGCCGCCCGCCCATCCTCTACCTGCACAGCTCGTACCCCCGGCTCGCGATGGCCGCGATGTACTCGGTGGCCGACGTGATGGTGGTCACACCGCTGCGCGACGGCATGAACCTGGTCTGCAAGGAATACGTCGCCTGCCGAACCGATCAGACAGGTGCTCTGGTGCTTTCCGAATTCGCCGGTGCCGCCGAGGAATTGCGGCAGGCCTACCTGGTGAACCCCTATGACCTGAACGGCATGAAATCGACCCTGCTGCGGGCCGCTAATGCGTCCCGGCGCGAGAAGCAACGCCGGATGCGGGCGCTGCGCAAACAGATCTTCGAACACGACATAAATCGCTGGGCCGACACCTTCCTGACCGACCTGGCACAATTCCGGGAGGCCAGATGAGCGCCAGGATCACCCTGCACAAGGGCGACATCACCACCGACGCGGTGGACGCGATCGTCAACGCCGCGAACAACAGCCTGCTCGGAGGTGGTGGTGTCGACGGCGCGATCCACCGGGCGGCTGGTCCCGAACTGCTGGCCGAGTGCCAGCGGCTGGGCGGCTGCGACACCGGCGACGCGAAGATCACCAAGGGCTATCGACTGCCGGCCTCCCACGTGATCCACACCGTCGGCCCCATCTACCAGGACGGCAACCATGGTGAACCCGAGCTGCTGGCATCGGCCTACCGGCGCAGTATCGAGGTTGCGGCCGAGAACGGTTGTGCCCGGGTAGCCTTCCCGGCCATCTCAGCCGGTATCTACGGC
The DNA here is from genome assembly GCF_049651565.1 of Brooklawnia sp. Lineage (GTDB taxonomy): Bacteria > Actinomycetota > Actinomycetes > Propionibacteriales > Propionibacteriaceae > Brooklawnia. Next base: position 5,808 of record NZ_JBASCI010000227.1, on the reverse strand, counting down.
TATCCACTGGACGACGCCGCCAGAATCGCGCTTGGCGCCGTGGCAGCCGCGCTGGCCGACCACCCGGAAGTCGTCGAGGCACGCTTCTGGCTGTTCAACGACCAGACATACAAGGCCTTCGAGAAAGCACTGTCTGAACTGCAATCAAACGGGAGCTGAGCGATCCGCCACCAGCGACAGGACTGGTCGCTACGCTTGCATCCAATGGGAACCACGAAGGAGTGAACGGATGCCCGACAGCCTCGAAAAGGTTGAGTACGTAGTGCGCACGATCGCCGAAACCGCGTGCTCCAACGAGGACTACTTCTGCCAACTCGACTCGGTGGTCGGCGACGGCGACTTCGGCTACTCACTTGCCAGGGGCTGCGAGCGTCTGCTGGAGCAATGGGACGAACTCGATCGCACCAGCGCCGCGAGCTTCCTGCAGAAGGTCGCGATGATCATCACCAGCCGGGTCGGCGGCACCTCCGGCCCCATTTGGGGTACCGGATTCATGCGCGCGTCGATGGTGGCCCGAAAGGCCGAGACCCTGGACGGCGCCGCTGCGGTCGCGATGCTGCGGGCTGCAGCCGAGGGCATCATGGCGCGCGGTGGGGCCTCACTGGGCGAGAAGACCCTGCTTGATGCCCTGGCGCCGATGACCGACACGCTGGAGGCCAAGCTCAACGAAGGAGCCCCCGTGGGTGAGGCGCTCGACGCCGCTGCCGCGACCGCGCGCGAGGCTGCCGAGGCGACCAAGTCGATGCAGGCGATGCGCGGCCGTGCCGCCTACACCGGTGAACGCAGCATCGGGTCGGTGGACGCCGGGGCCACCGCGATCGGAGTACTGGCGACAGCGGTGGCAGGAAACTGGCCCGGCCGCTGAGAAGATGGTCCCCAGTCGGAATATCGAGCTGGTGAGCACGAGAGGAATCAGATGAAGAAGTTCATGAACGATCCCAAGCAATTCGTGCCGGAGATGTTGACCGGCATCGCGCTGGCGAATCCGGACACGCTCAAGTACGTGCCCGAGTACAACCTGATCATGCGCGCCGACGCGCCTAACAACGACAAGGTGACGATCATCCAGGGCTCCGGTTCGGGCCACGAGCCCGCCCACGTGATGGTGGTCGGCAAGGGCATGCTGGACGGCGCCTGTCCCGGCGACGTCTTCGCCGCCCCGCCGATGGACTACGTTTACGAGTCGGGCAAGCTGCTGGCCTCCGACAAGGGCATTCTGCTGCTGGTCAACAACTACACCGGCGACAAGATGGCCTTCGAGATGGCTCGGGAGATGCTGGAGGCCGAGGGTTACAACGTCGCGACCCTGTTCATCAACGATGACGTTGCCGTGAAGGACTCCACGTTCACCGTCGGACGCCGCGGCGTTGCCGGCAACTTCTTCGTCATGAAGGCCTGCGGGGCGAAGTCCGAGCAGGGCGCCAGCCTCGACGAGGTAGTGGCGATCGGTGAGAAGGTGAACTCGGTGACCCGATCGATGGGTATCGCGCTCACCCCGTGCACCCCGCCCGCCAAGGGCGAGCCGCTGTTCCACCTCGAGGAGGACGAGATGGAGGTCGGCGTCGGCATCCATGGTGAGCCCGGACGCCGTCGCGACAAGCTGGTCAGTGCTGACGAGATCGTGGACGAACTGATCGAGGCGATCGTGCCCGACCTGCCCTACGAATCGGGCGACGAAGTCGCACTGATGATCAACGGCCTGGGCGGCACCCCGATCTCCGAGCTATACCTGCTGTACGGGATCGCCCACCGCAAACTGTCCGAACGCGGCATCAAGGTGTGGCGCAGCTACGTCGGCGAGTACTGCACCTCGCTGGAGATGGCGGGTGCCTCGATGACCCTGGTGAAGGTCGACGACGAGATCAAGGAACTGCTGCTGGCACCTGCCGAGATCGCCATCCGCACCTTCTGATCATTACCATTGCGACGAGGGGCTCACTCCCGTGGGCCCCTCGAAGCCTTTGGGGCCTGCCGACCGGGCGCCGACCTTCCCATGGGCTGAGGCTGAGTCGGTGCGCTACACGCCCGCATCCACCCGCGCGTACGGCATCTCGCCTAGGCTCCCGGGTGTGCCTGGTCATCCCGGTCCTGACACCGATCCCGCGCGGGGTTCGCCGCCATGGCAGGGCGCGCCACCACCCCACCGGTGGCCACCGCCACCCCACCAGTGGCCACCACCACCCCAGCATTGGGCGCCGCCGGCCAGCCCGCCCGGCGGTCCCCCGGCGTCCACCCCGGCACAGGTGCAGCGCCACCGGGCGGCCACCGTGGTCGGGATGGTCGGCCTGCTGACCATGCTCGTGTGGTCGGTCGCGATGACCGCGGGCGCCCGGCCACCCACTGCGATGCCCGACGTGGCGGCAGCCGAGTACCTTGGGCCGTCCGGACACCGGGAGTTCCTGGCCGACCCGGCTGGTGGCAGGCTGGTGATCGAGACCTCGCACCTGCCGGGCGCGGTGGCGTTCCTGGACGCACCGGCCAGTTTCCAGACTGTGCTGTCGGAGCTCGGCTTCGACGCCGCGCTGGAACGCTACTGGGTGGTCGAGACCAACCAGGCCCCCGACGGCATCGTGCAGACGTTGCTCTCGGTGGGCGACGAGGGCCTCACCGTGCACGCGGTGGACGCGCCGGGCGACAGCCTCGTCGTCCAGCCCGGCCTGGTGGAGCTGCCAGCAGCGGCCGAACCGGGCTCGACCTGGACGTCCACCGGCATCACCGGGCTCTCCTCCGACGCGCCGGTCGAGGTCATCCGAACCGGTAGCGCGGCAGCCTCAACGCAGCCCGGCTGCCTGGACATCCTGCTCACCGACACGTTCCCGGGCCAGGAGTCGACAACCCGGCTGACCCGCTGCCCCGGCCGCGGCGTCGTCGCCCAGGACGATCACTTCACGACCGGGCCCCACGCCCCGCAGGTGGCAGGCCTGTCCCTCGACGTCCCGGCCATCGGCCAGGTCTCGGGTGGAGACCCGACCCCGATGGTGGTCACCACCGGTGGTGTTCCCATGTCGATTGGCGTCACCATCGCGCCGGTGGCGCTGGGTGACGGCGTCCTGTTCGCCAACCGGCCGAACGGCAACCTCAACTTCGCCTCGCCTGCCGATGACGGCAACTGGACGGTACAGTGGCGCCGGCGTCCCGGAGCAGACGTGATGGCCCTGCTGGGAGCCGGCGAACTGGCGGTGGCCGCGACCACCGATCGAGCCCTGGTCGGCTACGACGCCGAGGGCCGCTGGCAGTGGCAATCCGAAACCGCCGACCTGATCGCAGACCTGACCAGGTTCGACGACCGGCACTTCGCCGTCATCGGGCTCGATGGCAGCCTCAGCATCCGATCACTGCTCGACGGCTCCGAGGTCTGGACAGCCGACGTCGCTGCCGGAGCGAACCTCGCTCCGCGGGTGGTCTCGACCCCGGGCGGTCCGGGTCTGGCGGTGGCCGCCGGACGCAACCTCAGCCTGGTCTCCCCCCGCGGAACCGTGACCACCCATGAGCTGCTCGGCAGCGTCGCCGGCCTCACCGTCGTCGGCCAGCAGGTCGTACTGGCGGACAACGACACCAACCTGATCGGTTTCGACCTGTCCGGCAAGCGGCTGTGGCAGGCCGGCACCCCGGACATCTGCCGATCGCTGGCAACGATCGACGAAGTGGTCGTCTGCGCGGGCAGCACCCGGGTGTATGGCTTCTCCGTGCCGCAACAGCGGCTGGTCTGGGAACAACCGGTCTCGGTTCTCGGCATGGCCCGCACCGCCGATGGCCTGCTGGTCACCGGCCGCCAGACGACCTGGCTGCTTGACGCCGAGGGTGGCGTCGGGGCGCAGTGGCCGATCGACCGCAACTCACCCGACCACTGGGTGGTGGGGCTTCGGCACGGCGTGCTTGTCATCGGCACCAGCGGTGACACGAATTGGTGGGCGGCGCCATGAGGTTCGCACGGGTGCTGCAGGATGCGTTGCGAGACGTGGTGGTCGCCCCAATCCAGGACGGCATGCCGCAGCCCCGCCGCTGGCCCGGCGGGGTGGCCCCCATCCTGGCGCTGGCCGGCGTGGCCTACCTGATCTCGATGGTGCTGGTGCTGGCGGCGCCCTGGATCATGCGACACGACGCGCTGATCGTCATCGAGGGCCGCGAGGTGATCAGCGCCGGCAGCATGACGGTGATCACCTGGTTGGTCACCCTCACCCTGGGCATCGGCCTGACCGCGGTGTTGCACATCCAGCCGGTGCTGCGGATCATCGCCGTGCTGCTGCTGTTGGCGCCGTTGACGCCTATCGCGGCAGTCCCCGAGCGTGGCTGGATGGCAGCCCTTGGTGGCCTGGTCATCATCGTCTTCTTCCTGGTCCGGGCACGCGGACGGTTCGCGCTCTGGGAATTCCCGGTGCTGTGGGGGCTGGTCTGCGTGGCGTTGCTGGGGCCGCTGCAGCAGGAGGCGAACTTCGGCTACGACCAACGCACCCTCAGCATGCAACTGGTGCTGCTGATGATGACGACCCTGGCCTTGCCGGCACTGCTGATGGGCGGCTACGCGGCCAGCCAGATCGGGGTCTCGCTGGCCCAGCGGCTCGGCTTCGGATCGGCGCAGGCGCTGCCACAGCGACTTGTCGTGGCGGTGATCGGTGCGCTTGTGGTGCTCAATCTGGCTGATGCCGTGGTGCAGACCATCCGCAGGACGCCAGGCTGGTCCGGCATGGTGTGGCTCGGCTCAGGCGTCGCGCTGGTGCTGGTGGTCGCCGTGCTGCTCGCGCTCCGCCGCGCGCTGCCGGAGGTGCCCAGCCAGGATGATCCGGCCGAACCGGACGAACTCATCAACGCCTGGCACGAGGACGCCTACCTGCTGGCGATGTTGATGCTGGCGCCGATGCTGCTCGCCGGTGTGTCGTCGGTGAGCGGCGCGATGGTCGCATTCCTCACCGGCAGCACCCCGGACTGGCTGGCCACGGTTTCCACGAACAACGCATCGGTCGCCATCGGCCGGTTGCTGCAGGCGGGCTTCGCCGGGGTGCTGGCCTGGCGACGGGCCCGCTCGGGCGACCGGGTCGCCCCGATGGTACTGGGCGCATACGCCACGATCATGACGCTGTCGGCGGCAGCGGTGGGCACCGGCTGGCGGTGGCTGACCTGGGAGCCCGAGCCGGTCGGCGTTCTGCTGCTGGTCGGCCTGCTGGTGGCGCTGGTCACTCGTGGGAACCGTCCCGCCGGGTTGCAGCACGGACTGGTGCTGGTCCTGCTGGTGTCGTTGTACCGGTTCCGGGAGGTGCTGTCCGAGCCGGGCACCGTCTTCGCCACCGCGTCAGCCACCGGTGTGCTGCTGATCAGCCTGCTGTGGCGGGTCCTCACCGACGGCGAACTGGCCCGCGGCGACTCCAGGCAGTTCCCCCACGCGTCCCGGATCCTGGTCTACGCGACCATGTCGCTGCTGGCGGTGGTGTCGCTGGCCATCAGCGCCCAGGTCAGGGTGGAGGGATCGGCGCTCGACCAGACCGCGATGATGGCCTACGGAGACCGGACCCTGGGCGGGGCGTTGTTCTTCGCCGCCGGGCTGGCCGCCCTGGCGGCGCTGCGCCGCACGACCGGGCACCCGGCCGAGGAACCCCCTGTTCAGACCTCGGCCTCGACGACCTCGTCCAACTGGCCATTATCCAGCTGACCGGGACGCGCCCCCAGCAGGTCGTCCGGCAACGCCTCACGGATGGCCTGCGGTACCTCGCTGCGGGCCTCCTCGGCCAGCCGCTCCCGGACGGCCACCGGCTCGGTGACCAGCGCGGTCGGCCAGACCATCAGGGCTCGCTTGATGACCACGGTGTCCTGCAC
>NZ_JBASCI010000226.1:0-2451 GCF_049651565.1 Brooklawnia sp. | reverse complement strand
GTGTCGGCCCGGTCAACGCCGGCCCGGGCGAGGGCGGCAAGCAGCCCGGTCACGTCGGTGTTGTACACCCGGTGGGCAGCGCCGTCGGGGCCGAGGATCAGCGTGTTGCCCGCCCGCAGCTCGACCGCGATCGGGTCGGGTTCGCCCTGGTCGAGCAGCGCCTGCTTGTTCGGTGCGGTGACGCTCAACCCGACCCACTCGGGGCCCAACCCGGCCACGAAACCGGGCAGGGTGGCCGGCGTCACCTCGAAAGCGTCATAGCGGTAGGCGTCGGTCAACCCGAGTTCGGCGTAGGCGGTGCGGTGCAGCAGCGGCGACAGCGAGTGGGCGATCGGGCTGCCGATCACGGCGCAGCGGCGCATCCGGGCCTCCGTTCGGTCGGTGTGAGCATCAGGGTACCGGGCTGCGCGGTTGGCTACCTTGGAGCTCATGAGCAGTGACGTGTCCGGCAACCCCTTCAACCCCCAGTTGTGGGACGAGGTGCCCGGCTTCGACTTCACCGACATCACCTACCACCGGGCGAGCGAGCTGGCCGGCAACCCGGGTGTGGTGCGGATCGCCTTCAACCGCCCCGAGGTGCGCAACGCCTTCCGGCCGCACACCGTCGATGAGCTGCTGCTGGCCCTCGAGCACGCCCGGCAGGCCGCCGACGTCGGCTGCGTGCTGCTGACCGGCAACGGCCCCAGTCCCCGCGACGGCGGGTGGGCGTTCAGCAGCGGCGGCGACCAGCGGATCCGCGGCGCCAGCGGCTACCAGTACGCCGCCGGTGAGGACGCGTCCAGCGTCGACCGGGCGCGGGCCGGGCGATTGCACATCCTCGAGGTTCAGCGGCTGATCCGGTTCATGCCGAAGGTGGTGATCTGCCTGGTCAGTGGTTGGGCGGCCGGCGGTGGCCACAGCCTGCACGTCATTTGTGACCTGTCGATCGCCTCGGCCGAACACGCCCGGTTCAAGCAGACCGACGCCGACGTGGCGTCCTTCGACGGCGGCTACGGCTCGGCCTACCTGGCCCGGCAGGTCGGGCAGAAGTTCGCCCGCGAGATCTTCTTCCTCGGCGATACCTACTCGGCCGAGGACGCGCTGCGGATGGGCATGGTGAACAAGGTTGTCCCGCACGCCCGACTCGAGGATGAGGGGCTGGCCTGGGGTCGGAAGATCTGCGGCAAGTCGCCGACCGCGATCCGGATGTTGAAGTACGCGTTCAACCTGCCGGATGACGGCCTTGTCGGCCAGCAGTTGTTCGCCGGCGAGACCACCCGGCTGGCCTACATGACCGAGGAGGCCGCCGAGGGCCGCGACGCCTTCCTGGCCAAGCGGGACCCCGACTGGTCGGATTTCCCGTACTACTACTGATCCGAGCCCTTGCGTAGACTGGTTGCCATGTCGTTGAGTGCGTCGGAGTTCTACGAGGCCGGGCTCGCCCTGCCTCCCTCAGTACGCAAGGACGTCGCGCTTCGTCTCCTCGAGTCCATCGAGGTGGCCGATCAGGAGTCCATCGACGAGGCGTGGACCGTGGAGATCAGGTCGCGTGTTCACGACATCATCGGCGGCCGGGTCAACACAATTCCAGGCCAACAGGTTTTCGCCGAGCTGGCCGAGCGAAGAGCCGCCCGCAAGGCATGAGCCCTGAGTTCGAGTTCCACCCTGATGCCCGAGCCGAAATGGTCGCGGACGTTGAGTGGTACGACGAACGCGAACCTGGCCTCGGGGAACGCTTCGAGGGAGCTGCGCGCGCCGCGATTGAGGCTATTGTCAACTCGCCAGAAGCGTGGGCAGTGTGGCGGGGCTGGCAAGACGAGCCATTGGTCCGATCCAAGGGCGTCAAGAACTTCCCTTACAGCGTGGTCTACTTCGTGCAGGACGACCGGATCATCATTGTGGCAGTCGCCCACACTTCACGTCGGCCCGGTTATTGGCAAAGCCGCCTGAACCCAGACAACGGCTGAGCGTGCCGCAGCGTGAGCTGCCGGGCTGTTGCACCCGAGGATTGATCGTCGCGCGAGGGATGGAAGCATGGACGCCATGACGGTCAGCGACGAGATCCTGGATGAGGACGATCTGGGTCGGCGCGCGTCCCGGATCCTCGAAGTCGCCCAGGACTTCGCCGATCAGGTGCGCCGGGAGGCCGAGCAGTACGCCGCGAAGCGCAGGCAGGACGCCGACGAGGCCAACATCGACATCGAACGGCTACACGCCGAGATCGCCCGGCAGCACCAGCAGGCGAGCGAGCTGACCGAGCAGGCCCAGCGGGAACTGGAGCGCGCCCGGGACGACGCCGAGTCGCGGATCGACGAGGCCCTCAGCCAGGCCAACGAGATCACCGCGGCCGCTGAGCAGCAGGCCAACGCCACGCTGGCCGACGCGCTGGCGCAAGCCGACCTGCTGACCCAGCAGGCGCAGGGCCGGGCGTCCCAACTGGTCGCCCGCAGCGAGGCTGAAGCCGCGGCGCTG
>NZ_JBASCI010000225.1:0-17281 GCF_049651565.1 Brooklawnia sp. | reverse complement strand
CAGTTGCGATCCTCGTCCCCTCCGAAGAGGGGACGCCACCCACCAACCCAAACCACCCACTCCACACCCGCTTCGTTGCGATCCTCGTCCCCTCCGAAGAGGGGACGCCACGAACCGATCAGCCACTCCTATTCGCCGATGCCGGCGAGTTGCGATCCTCGTCCCCTCCGAAGAGGGGACGCCACCCTGCTTGAGCAGGGATTTCAACCTAGATTAGGGACTCTCTCAGTCGAGTTGTGGAGAACTCCCCTCTACGCTGGCGATGCGTCCGCCGGACCTCCGCGCCAGGGGCTGTGCGCTATGGGTTCCCAACAGTCACCAGATCACGGCACCCGGCAGTGGCGTGGGCCTTTGGCGTCCGATCTGGATTACCTTTGCCAGAACACCGGCAGGCACGCGGTACACGCGGACCGAGTCGTCCTCCACGATTGTGTCTTCGATTGCCTTCATCAACTTCACGAGTTGGGCGGGTTCGCAATGCAGCTCGAAGACCGAGTATTGAACACGCGTGCCGATGCCCTCGCAGAGCTTTGCCACGGCGCGCAACCTGCGTGCACCGGCGGGAGTGCCGGTCTGGACGTCATAGACAACGATGGCGTCGATCATCCGGTCACCAGCCAAGGAGCGTAGACATGCTGCGGTTCGCGAAGGTGTCGGGCAAGGGCTCGTGCTTGCACGAAGGGGATCTCGGCAGCAGGGATCCTCCTGCCGAGCACTTTGTGGGGCCAGAGTCGCTGACGGGCTGCGACCCACTCCGTGAGCAGGTGCTTCCAGCCTGCATCCGTGAGCAGGACCGCCCCGCCGGCTACTTCACGCCAGTACGAGTCGCGAACTTGGTTTCGGTTGAACAGCGTGGCAACGAGGCGATCGACCAGCAGCGCACGCATCTCCTCCATCAAGTCCAGCGCGAGCGTCGGTTTCGGGCCTCGCACCCCGTGGATGAAACCCACGTGCGGATCAAGACCAACGTGGACGATCGCGCTGTGTATTGATGACCTCAGAAGGCCGTAGGTGGCGGACAAGTAGCAGTTGACCGGATCGGTTGGTGGTCGGCGTGTTCGGGTGTTCACTGCGCCCGCGATGACATGGTTGAGTGAGCCGAAGTACTCACGTGCCGCGCGGCCTTCAATGCCCATCACTTCCGTCAGATTCGACGCCATCGCGAGCTTCGAGATGGCGAGGGAGTGCAGCTCGGCGATGTGCCGAAGGGTAGTCTGTCGTGCTCCTCGCGCGTCGCGGGCGCTCCGCAGGAGTAACTGCCGATAGTTCTGGAGCTTGCCGGCCGTGATCACGCGGGCTAACTCCAGTCGATGGTCAGGATCCTCGTAGGCTCGGAACTGTGCAAGGTGAAGTTCGGGTCGGGCAGGCTCGTGGCCGGTGATGCTGGCGTGCAGGCGTCCGTTCTGAGTAATCCAGGTAACGTGCACCCCGTGGTCAATGCACCAGCGCAGTGAGTCCGAACTGATGTCAACCCCGTGCCATAGAATGAGTGACTCGACTCGATGCAAAGGCACAAGATGACGTCCCGGCTTGTCCGGTAACACGACACGTAGGGCATCACCCTCCAGTCGCAGCAACGTCCCGGGTGTTGAGATGAACACCGTGTCACCCAGATCCATCGCTCACCATGCGCCTTCGGGCTGAGGGACGAATAGAGCTGAGTTGGTTGGATCGGGTAGTTCAACGCCGCACACTTCAGCCAGCGAGCACCTGTCGCACCTGCGGCGGTCTGCCACAACGGGCGGCAGCAGCCGGTCTTGGATCAGGGCATGACAAGCTCGGATCGTCTCCTCGGTGACTGCTCGGAGGGCGGCGTCGATAGGTATCTCGTGCCTGCGCCGGTCCGCACGCGTGTACAGGACTCCTGTGACGACTTCACAACCCCACATCTCCTCCAGGCAGAGCGCTTGGGCTGCCAGTTGCTGTGCGGCCGGCGCCTTCAGCCGGAAAGAGTGTCGCGGCTTGTACTCGATGGGGACAGGAACTCCCTCCACTAATTCGACGGCGTCGCAGACGCCAGTCAGTTGAAGCCGATCACTCCAGACGGGCAATGATGACCAGGTCACCACGCCGGCGCGAGATTCTGAGCGGACCGCGCGGTCGACTGCCGCGTGGTCAGCCTCGCCTCGTGCGGTATCGGCGCTGGCCGCCCACAGTCCTTCAACGTGGATCAGCGCGGCCTGTCGCGGGCAGTAAGCGTGGTGCTCGACGATCGACAGCGCCATGTAGTCGGCCATCCCGGCGCCTAGAGCAGTCTTCCGACCGAGACACCTTCCGGTAGCCCTTCGAAGTCCACGGTCAACGAGTAGTCCGCGAACTCGCGGGCAACGTCCACTCCGTCGGCTCTGGCGACCGAGACACGTTCGACCAAGGCATGCATTGGGGCACGTCCGAAGGCGTCCTCGTGGGTGAAGATCACCAATGAACGCGCCGCCATGGCTGCTCTCGCTGCGCTTGAAGTGTGGTCGAACATGTTGACGAGACACTGATACAACAGCTCGAGGTCACGTTCGGTCACTCCGGTTTGAAGGCCGCGCGCTGCGGAGTAGGACATGGTTGCCTGGTAGAGACCGTAGGGGATGGTCCACTTGCTTCCCATGGTGCCGCCCGTTTTCTCGGCATCCTTCGCGGTGGTGTGCGCAACGCGGGTGATGGCGTGCTCGGCTGGGGTGACTGGGTCGATGCTCCGCGCGAAGGAGACCTGCAGCGGGCCGCGGATCTGTCCGAGAGCGGGCGTGCTACCGGTCGACATGACGGCACCGAACAGGCGGATGTCGAAGTAGTTCCTGCACAGCCACTCGCGCGCCGCTCTGGCGTCTTTGGTCTCCTTGCCGAGCTTGGTGCCCGTTTCTTTGTATGAGCGCTCGAGGGTGTCGTTGAGGGCGGTACCGGCCGTAACAAAGATGCCGTAGCCCGCGGCGTCGCCACTGGCCAGCCCAATCGTGTCCCGGATCTTCCGTTTCAACGCGACGTCCGTCACCAGACCGTGTCCCGTCTCGGGGTCGACTCGTGGGCGGTTGCCCGCGTCTGGGTCGCCGTTCGGGTTGCCGTCCTTGATGTCGAAGTGGAACACGATGTCGTGACGTACGGTCGGGTCGGTGTGCGCTGCCATGCTTGGGTTTCTCCTCATTGAGCGTTGCTTGGGTTTCGGTGCGAGATATTCGGGTCGGGAGCAGATTCGTGCCCTTGTGCCTTCGCGACGGAGTTGGCCGCCGCCGTCGCGCGTGCGGCGTTGCTGTGCGCACGTTGGTGGTGATAGCCGAGCAGGAACAACGCTTGTTCATCGAGGGTCGCTCGGGTGGGTCCGGGATCTGCCGGGCTGAGTTCAGCGATGATTTCGTCCATGTCCCGTCGGTGGAACCAGTCACGACCGCTGCGCCGCAGTTTCGACAGCCAGGCGGGTGCTTGACGACCACCCGCTGTCAGCACCAGACGCGGTGACGTTATGGCGCCAGCAAGGTACTTATCGACGAACGTCGCGTTAGGGGGATCGCCGCCATCTACAGTGGCCGCTGCGTATTGGGTGTCCTCATAGACCGACATCAGTCGTCCCAACAGGTAGGCGGGCTGGGTGTTGTCTGGGTCGAGACCAGGCATCGGAGTTCCCTTCAAGGACTGTGAGCGGGTGAGGTACAGCCGTAGTAGCGCTACTCGGGGGTCGTCTACGTGGCCGTCCGCCGCCACCCGTGAGACGACGTGCGAGGCGATGTGACGGGGGAGGGGTCTGCGCTGGAGCGCAGCAGTCTGCAGGGTTTCAAGGATGGCGTGCGGGTGACGCCCCCCTTTGTCGGACGGAGTCATGTAGCGGTTCGTCTCGGGATCGTGTCTGCCCGTGGCGTTGGCGAGCAGCCACAACGGCTGGTAAGCGCGACCCTGAGGCCATAGGGGTTGCAGGCGAACGTGAGCGAACCACGCCAAGATGTTTTCCTGGAGGGTGATGAGGGGCATCTGTGTCCATTCATGGACGATCATCCGGGGGCCGTTCGCCTCGAGAGTGACTGCGTAGAACTGGTCCAGGTCGAGGGCGTGGCGGGTACCTCGCCCACTGTGCACACGTTGGATCAGGTCAGCAACGGCGCTGTCTTGCGTTGGAGACAGTGCATCGAGCGCATTGAAGTTCGAGGCGCCGTCCACCCACCAAGTGGTCGCGGCGTCAGGCGAGCGGTGGGCACGTGTCGTGTCCGACAAGAGATGGTTCAGGCTGTTCGGAATCGCTTGCGCGCAGTTCACGCAGATGGGTACCTGTTCGAGACCACGGCGAAGACCGTAGCCGTACACATCTTCGTTCACGCTCACAGGAGCCACGCCGGAGGTTTGGCCATTCGGGATGAGTGGCCCCTTCACGGGCTGTGGGAAGGAGTCGACGACTGGACCGTCCATCCCGCAGATAAGGCATAGTCCTACTCGACCGGACCCCTTCGTGCCCTCTACGTGTTGTATCCAGAAGGGGGCAGCTGAGCTGGCAAGGGGTGCCGGAACCATCCCGACGTGGATGATGACTCCGTCCTTCGAAGACCATTCAGCTGGTTGCAGCACCTCATCCACGCCCGATTCAAGGAACTTCACCAAAGCGTGGGGGATCGGGTCGTGAGCTGCTGCCGGGCTGGCGGCCCATCGGCGAGTCAGCGCTGTCCATGCCTCGTGTCGCTCGCGAGCGCCCCGTACCGCCTTCTCGTGAGCTCTCCCGGCCGCTGTGTCGCCCGGATCTGGCGCTTCAGGCACCCAACCGAGCACGTAAGCGATGTCGTCTGATCCGAGCATCGGCGAGACACCGCTTGTTCGAGTCATGCGTGGCACTGTGACGACCCGTCCGCGCTCCTCCTTGAGCTTGCCCCGCACCTCGCGCGGAGTCGAGAGTGGAGTCAACTCCCTTGAGGCCAGCGATCCGTCCGGGTTGAGGTCGAGCTGCCACATGAAACGGACAGGGGCGTGGTATGGCTTCTCGAGGAGTCCTTGGTCGTCTGCGTACTTCACCAAAGCCTTGAACAACGTTTTCACGTGGTCCCCCCGGCGGTGATGCCCTGTTCAGGAACATGTAGGACGCCATGGTCCAACCGCGCCGTGAACCACGATGACTGCGGGTTGTGGCCGTCCTTGCCGTGCTTGATGGAGTGCAGCATGACCCCAAGATCTCCCGAGAGTGGCACCGGGGCGGCCTCGCTCGCCGGGCCGAAGGCTGCGGGAAACTCCCGGGTTCCGAAGTACGGCTGGCTGAAGCACGCGCCACGATCAACGCGCCGACGGAACTGATCGCGGTACTTCGGGACTGGGTCGGTCGCATGATCCCGTAGAACGACATGGGCATGAACCCGGTACCGCACATCAAGGAGGATGGTAGAAGCTCGTTGGGTTCGATGGTCCGCGGTGTTGACCCGCTCGCCACGCAGGGCGCTGTCGCGTGGAACGACCTGGGTGGTTTCGTTGCGGCGGACGCGGCCTTCACGAATGGGCGCCAGCACTTCGATGGCGACCACCTGCCATGTGAACTCTGGCTTCCAGAAGATCGCTTCGAGGACACCGACGGCGGCGCTCGGAGTCATGACCGGATACGACACGCGCTCGACTTTGGCTTCCGGCCGCGTAAACAGGGCGGCCGGCCCCCACAGCTCAACCACCAGTGGGGGAAAGCCGTCGCGTTCTCTCAAGTCCATCAAGCCGCCTCTCTGCAGCTACCACACCGAATCATGGGGTGTCATGTCCAGCCTGACACCAGTCAGCTGGTCATACGCGCCACGCCACACCGAGACTCCGGGAAGTTCCTCGACAACGTAGCCTCCGACACGCGCCATCATGTCTGTCGGAATATTGACCGAGAACTCCTGAAGTCTCCTGAAACGATCGGGTGGTGGGGCCCCGCCGGCTTTGAGTTGCCGGGCGAGATCGCTCAGGACATGTTCAGCTCCCGAGGCGGCGGCGACAACCACCGCCGTCGCGTCGTCCTCAATCATTCGGAACTTATCGACATCCCGGTATCGGAGGAGTCGTCTTGCCTCCTGAATCCTTTGCGCTTCCTGGAAGCCGTCTACGCCAAGCGTGGCGTACAGGTCTGCGTAGTAACGACGCATCGCATCGGGGTCATCCAGGTCGAGCCCGGGCACCTCGAAGTGCTGCCGAGTTTTGGCAACTCCGACTCGGTAAGCATCCAAGGTCGACAGGGCTGGGGACGCCAAGACAACGAATCGACCGCACACCGATCGGCCTTCGCGGTTACAGCGCCCCCGCGCCTGCGACAGGTTCTCTGCTGGAGCGAGAGCGCGAAGCACAACCGGAAAGTCCAGATCCACTCCGGCCTCGACCAACTGGGTCGACACCAGGCGCACGGGCAACGCTGATGTCAATCGCTCACGCACCTCGCTGAGAACGGCCCGGCGGTGGCCTGCGTACATACGGGTGGACAGGTGGAAGAGCCCTTCTGCGGCGCGATCGCGGAGCGCGAGGGCTAAATCGCGGGCGTTTGCTGTGGTGTTTACCACCGCCATCACGGTGTCCTCGGTGGTCATGGTGTCCGCCACATCATCCAGGCGGTCCACTGTTCTCCACTCAACTGAACTGCGGCGCAAGCCTGAGTAAAGCCGCTTCGGTTCGGAGACTATGTCGTGCACCTCCAGGCTTTCTGCCTGCCGCCACGGGCCGACTAGGTCCCATGTCGGCTGAGTGGCGGACGACAGGACGACGGTTGCGCCGAAGTGCTGTTGCAGGATGCGCAAGCCATCCAGAATCACCGGCAGGACGCGCGGGGGGATGGCTTGGACCTCGTCGAGAATAATCACCGCGTTCGCCAGTCGATGCAGTTTGCGGGTTCGAGAAGGACGGTTGGAGAACAACGACTCGAACAGTTGCACGGTTGTCGTCACCACGAAAGGGGCGTCCCAGTTCTCGACGCCATACTTGGCGCCCAGCGCTCCGGCATGGTTTCGCTGCTTCAGCCCCGGATCGATTCCACTGTGATGCTCAACGACGTTCTCTTCACCGATCAGGCGGCGATAAACGGCGGCGTTCTGCTCGGTGATCGAGAGGAAGGGCACAGCCACGACGATGCGTTTCATCCTGTGACGTGCTGCGTGCGCCAACGCGAAGGCTGCGCCCGAAATGGTCTTGCCCGACCCGGTCGGAGCTGGCAGACGGAATACTCCTTGCGGCGAGTCGGCGGCCGCGAGACAGTCCTCCAAGAGGGAACGCCTGTGAACATCCACAGGCGAAGGGCGACGAGCATTCAACTCCAGGTCAAGAGCCCGACTGAAGCGATCATGTAGAGCCGAGAAATCGGCCATTGGAGTCAGTTGGACCCGTGTGGCATTGAAGTGGGCAGCGGTATCAAGGAAGTCAGCGTCCACCAGCGTCGAGTGCGTCATCCGCACGGCCATCTCAAGCGCGGTCGGGTCGGTACTCGACCACTGCGACCACCTGTCCGGTATCAGGCTGCCCCCTGCAAGGGCCTCGTCGAGTTCGGGCAAGAGGAGACGCGCGGCCTCCTCGACCTCTCGGTCTCTGTCGAGACTTGAGGAGTCATCGTCGCTGGGTTGGCCGAAGTTCGGGATGCCTGAATGGTGACCCTCAATGATGAGACGACCAGGCTCCCGCGCCATCCGTGCGAACAGGTTGGCCCCGCTGGTCTTGTGGTTGACCCTGCCTGTCCTGACTCCGGCTTCGCTGGCCAGCAGATACTCCTGCCACGGGCGGACGACCTTACCAATATCATGCACAAGCCCTGACACGTAGCACAGGCGTTCCCAGCCGAGTTCGCGTCCGAAGTTGGCGGCCAGCTCAGCCGTGCCGCGCAGATGGTCCGCAAGACGGTGACGATCCCCGACGACGTTGCACGAGTGCGCCCAAAGCTCTTCCATGTGCCCAGCTAATACTGTGGTGCCGACAATTACTTGTTCAGGCTACGCGTCACCAGGCTCTGAGGATTGGCGCAACACCTACCTGGAGGCCTGGGATGGTGCAAGCGTCTGCCTGAGTCGAAGCCGAGGTTGATTTGGGGGCCTGTTAGCCCAATGGTACGGGCGTTGGAGGTTTCGCGGCATTCGGAGCTTCCGAATCGGTGGACTACCGGCGACATCATCGGGCTGGGTATGTACGCCGTGCGGGAAGTGAGTACTCCCAGCGTCCCTGTCTCGGGATGAGCGCTCGGTGGTCGCCAAGCTTGTCGACGCCGGTTCAGCCACCACTAGGTCACCGGAATCGGTTTCATCGGCTCGACCGAGCGGGTTATCACGGGTGGCCAGGGGCGGGGTCGAACCGCCGACCTTTCACTTTTCAGGCGAACGCTACTACCAACTGAGCTACCTGGCCTTGGCGACCCCGACGGGACTCGAACCCGCGACCTCCGCCGTGACAGGGCGGCGCGCTAACCAACTGCGCTACGGGGCCAGGTGTGCCGTCCCTTTCGGGACAACTCGTGAATCATAACCGGAACCGTCGGCAGAACACAAAACCGCCCGGATGGCCCTATCCGGGCGGGGTCTGCCTTTCCCCGGTACCCCGTGTCTTCGCTGTGACTACGCGCCTACCGGTACGTGCCCCAGTATGGTGGCGCCGTCCGGGATATTGATCACCCGGCCATCGAAGGAGGTTCCTGGTGGAATGCCCTCGCTGTGACGGTTGGTTGCCGCAGGCGGCGCACTACTGTCACCACTGCGGCCACGACCTTGTCTCGCAGGACGTCCAGCGCAAGAAGTCCTATGCCGCCCAACCCAATGAGCCCGTGCTGAGCTTCAGCCCGGTCAGCACGATCATGCCGCGCGGCACTGCGGGGCATCCCGGTACCTATCGGGTGGCCCTGCTCATCACCTTGCTGATCATGGTCGTCACGGCCGCCCTCGGCGCGGTGCCGCTCGCGCTGATGGTCGCGGCATTCGCGATCCCGATTGTCTACATCGTCTACATCTACGACGTGAACCTGTGGGAGGACCACCCGATCCTGGTCACCCTGCTGGCGTTCGTCTTCACCTTCGCCCTCGGCGTCGGCTGGACGCTGCTGTGGCAGCAGCTGCGCGGCACCAACGCGATGGTTGCGCTGCCGGACGCCGCACAACCGTTCCACACCCGGGGATTCCTGGTGATGGTGCTGCTGGTACCGGTGGTGGGCGAGGTCATCCGCCAGCTCGGGCCGGTGGTGCTGGCCAGCCGCAAGGAGTTCGACGACCTGATGGACGGGTTCAGCTTCGGGGTGATCTCGGGCGTCGCCTACGCGGCCGCCGAGACCCTCGTGCTGTACTGGTCGATGCTGCAGATCGGCTTCGCCGGCACCCAGCACATCGACGCGCTGCAGATGATCGTCCTGCTCCTGCTGCACGGTTTCGTGAAGCCGATCATCTATGGCACCGCGTCCGGCATCGCCGTGGCCGAGTTCTCCGGCCTGGGCAAGGGCTACGACGGCTTCACCGGCCGCTACCTGCGTGGGGTCGCGCTGGCCATCGGCGTGGTCGCGGCGTTCAACCTGATCATCTTCCTGAGCGGGCTGGTTCCGAACGGCGGTGTCAGCGTGATCCTGGCGTTGATCGGCGGGGTGGCGCTGCTGGCAGGGGTCACGCTGGCCGCCCGCAACGTGCTGCACGTCGCCCTGATGGAGGCCGCGATGGAGGCCGCTGCCCGCGGAGCCGGGGTGGGGGCCGATGGTGAGCTGCACTTCTGCGTCAACTGCGAGATGCCGCTGCTGCCGGACGCGCTGTTCTGCTCCACCTGCGGCCTGGGCATCGCCGCGGTCCAGCGGGTGCCAGTGCCGGCCGGTGGCGCTGGCGAAGTCCCGGACGCCGAGGCTGGCGCAGCCGACACCCGCCAGGCCCAGGACCAGACCGACCGGACGGAGGAAGAGCGATGAGCCAGCCGCAAGGACCAGACGACCAGGCCCGTCCAGCTGACCGCCCCGGGTCCGACCAGCAGCCTCCGCCGCTGCCGCAGCGCGACCAGCCGCAGGCCTGGCCTCCCCAGCAGGGTGGTTACCCGCAGGCCGGACCGCAACCGGGTGGCTTCCCTGCCCAGGCTGGCTACCCACCGGGGCCCCAAGGCGGTTACCACCCGCAGGGGGCGCCCCGCCCGGGTGGTCACCCGCAACAGGGCTACCCGCAGCAGGGCGGCTACCCGCAGGCCGGCGGCTACCCACAGGGCGGCTACCCGTCCGGCCCGGGCGGGCCCTACAACCCGAACACCAGATTCGCCGGCGGTGGCGGCGGCATGCCACCCAGGAAGCCGGCCGGCAAGGTGAACCTGCTGCTCATCGTCGGCATCGCCGGGGCGTTGCTGATCGGCATCATCGCCTGGGCGCTGTTCGGCAACCGGGCCGCCGACCCGACCCCGCCACCGCCGACGGCAACGTCATCCCCGAACGCGCCACCCACCACGGACGCGCCGACCAGCGACCCCACCCAGCCCGCTGAACCGACCGAGCCCACCCAGCCCGCCGAACCCACCGCGCCGGCCGAGCCGACCCAGGAACCGGGGGAGCCGCAGGAACCGGAGGAGCCGGCGCCGGATGGCGGCATGCTGATCGACCTTGGCGAGGTCACGGTCGTGGTGCCGATCAGCTGGGAGATCGTGGAGTCCGAACCCGGCCTGGCCGTGGTCACCAACTCGGTCGCCTACATCACCCTGCAGTCGTTCCGCACCGATCCGGGCGTCGGCGCCGATGCGGTGATGAGCGGGTACATCGAGCAGATGGCCGCCACCTTCCAGGACCCGATGGTCGATGGGCCCTACCCGCGCGATGTCGGCCCCGACGCGACCGCCTCGGTGATGGTGATGCAGGGTGTCCGCACCACCAGTGCCGGATCGTTCGAGGCCGTGCTGGGCTCGACGATCGCGTCCCGCAACGCCGACGGGGTGGCTGTGCTGTCGTCCATGCTGGTATTGCCCGAGGACTGGAACGCCTCGGTGGACGACTACAACATGATCACCGCCGACCTGGTGGGGGCGCTGCTGATCGGCTGATCAGCTCTGGCAACGCAAGGGCGCCGGGCACCCATGACGGGGCGCGGCGCCCTTCGCTGAGCTGGACGGCCTGCAGGAACCCTCGGGCCTACAGGTGGCCCCCGGCCTGTTTGCGCTCCTCATCAGTGAAGTCGGCGGCCTGCGACGGGTTGGCAGCCCCGTCCGCCGCTGCCGACCTCATCCGGCTGACCGCCGTGGACATGACCTGGTACGCGTCGGCGGTGTTTGCGCGGCTGTAGGTGAGCGAGCGGGTCGGGCTGATGCCCATCCGGCTGCCCTGTTCCATGGCGTCCTGGTCGGCGCCAAGGTACACGAACGTCCAGCTGTAGACCTGCTCCTGGTGGGTGATCATCGTCCTGATCACGTGGTAGTCGAACTCGCGGGACGCGTTCTCCTGGCCGTCGGTGACGATGCACACCACGACGGTGCCGGGACGCCGGTCCTCGGGCAGTTGCGCCAGCCGGACGCCGAGGGTGGTGATGGTGCGACCGATCGCGTCCAGCAGCGCGGTGCTGCCGCGCGGTTCGATGACCAGCTTCGGCACCTCGGCGACCGGCCTGTCCTCGTACACCACCTGGTACTCGTGGTCGAACTGGGCCAGGCTCACCTGGCACTCGCCGGGTTGGGCGCGCTGGTCGGCGATGAAGGCGTCGAAGCCGCCCTCGGCGTCGCTGCGGATGGATTGCATGGATCCGGAGCGATCGATGATCGCCTGGATGACGGTGAAGTTGGGATCAGTCATTTCGGCTCCCAGTTGGGTGTGTCTTCAATTGTCGCTGGCACCACGGCCCGTGCCCAGCCTTGCCCGCAATGTCCCTACTTGTAGCGGCCGCCGTCCATGCCGGCGATGATCGAACCCCGGACGCCGCGGTCGTCCAGCTCGGACATCGACCTGATCGTGGAACCGCCCGGCGTGCACAGCTGGTGCTGCAACTCCGCCGGCGGGACGTCGTTGGCCGCCAGCATCGCGGCGGCGCCGGCGAGCGTACCGGTCACGACTTCGCTCGCCTGGGCTCTGGTGAAGCCCTGCAGCACACCCCACGCGACGATCGCGTCGGCGACGTAGTATAGCACCGCCTGCCCGTGGCCGGACAGCGAGCCAATCCTGACCAGCTGTTCCTCGGACAGGTCCAACACCTTGCCCAGCCGCCCGATCAGCCTCCGGACCCGGTCGGTCACCTCGGCCGGGCAGTCCGGCGCCGGGCAGATGCCGCTCAGTCCTGCACCCACCGCCATCGCCGGGTTCGGCATCACCCGCAGCAGGGGCGTCCCGGCCGGCATCGCACCGGCCATGGTGGCCAGGTCGGGGGAGCCGGCCAGTGAGACCACCACCGCGCCCGGGGCCAGGTGGGGTGCCAGCTCGGTCAGCGAATCAACGACCTGGGCCTGTCGGACGGCCACGAAGACCAGCGACGCGTCCCCGACCGCCGAAGTCGCCGACGCCGCGGTCACCCCATATGCGGCGGCCACCTCGGCGGCGTGTTGCGGATTCCGGGTGGCGACCCTGATGCCGTCCGGGTCGCAACCGGCCCGCAGCAACCCCTTCAGCAATGAAGTACCGATCTGTCCCACACCGATGATCGCGATCCGGCCGTCCCAAACCTCAGCCACGGTTGCTCCCTTGCTCTGCTGTCTTCAGATAGCCGCAAGGCTAGTGGGCTCAGGCGTCGATGAGCCCCCGCAGGTAGCCGATCTGACCCAGGTGCTGGGTGACATCGTTGACCACCGACACCAGCCGCACCCCGACGCTGACCTGGAACGGGTCGTCGACCAGCCGGTCCAGGTCGTCGGCCGTCAGGTCGGCAAGCAGGCGCAGCGTCGCCTCGTGCACAGCGGCGTAGTAGTCGGTCAGCAACGCCGGGTCGGTGATCCGGAACTCGCGCACCTGGGCGGGGGTGTGCCCGTAACCGATCTCGTGGTCGCGATAGGGCAGGTCGACCCGGTCGACCCAACCCTGCTGTGAGTAGACGTCCGGCTCGCCTGCGATGGCTGCCACCTGGGCGTCCTCACAGCGGCCGATGTGCCAGGCCAGCCAGCCGATCGAGTTCGCCTCCGGCTTCGGCTGCCACAGCAGCAGCTCGGCGTCCAGCCCGGCCAGGTGCCTGGGCAGGGTCTCGGCGACCCGTCCGAAACCGTCGCGGAGGACCTCGATGGCGTCCAACTAGATCAGCCCCTTCTCCTGCAACCACTCGGTCGCGATGGTGGCCGAGCCGAGTTGCTCGTCCACGCTGCGGGCATTCAGCGAGATCAGGTCGTCCACCCCCAGTTGCGCGCTGACCTCGTTGATGATCCCGGCGGCCCGCTCGTCGACCGCGTCGGAGACGATTGGCACCACATTCTGCGGCAGGATCAGCGCCTCCGGGTCGGCCAGGCTGACCAGGTTGTTGGTCTTGATTGCCGGGCTGGCGGTGTAGATGTCGGCCACCTGCACATCGCCGTCGACCAGCGCCTTCACCGTCAGGGCCGAGCCGGAGTCCTCGATCGGCACCAGTTCACCCTGGACGCCGTAGACCTCCAGCAGCCCCGGGATGCCGTAGGGGCGGGTGGCGAACTCGGAGTTCGCGGCGATCCGCACCGGCTGGGGCAGGTTGGTGAGGTCGCCGATCTCGGTCAGGTCGTACTCATCGGCGGTGGCCTGCGTCACCGTGTAGGAGTCCTGGTCGGTGGCCTCGGCCATCTCAAGGGGCCGGATGCCGTCCGGCAGCACCTCGGCCAACGCAGCGGTTACCTGCTCGGGGGTGCGGGCGGTGGATTCGGGGTCGTAGTACTGCAGCAGGTTGCCGTTGTACTCGGGCAGCAGATCGATCCGGCCGTCCTCCATCTCGGGCAGGTACACCTCGCGTTGACCGATCTGGAACTCGCGGGTCACCTGGTAGCCCTCGGCCTCCAGTGCCTGCGCGTACAGCTCTGCGATGATCTCGTTCGAGTAGTACTGCTGCGAACCGACGACCAGCGATCCGCCAGCAGCCGGGGAGCCGCTTTCGGCCCCGACCATCGGGTCACTGCCGCCGCAGGCGGCCAGTCCCAGCGCCAGCGCACCGGCGGCGAGAATCGCGGAGAGCTTTCGGACCATGGGGGTTACCTCCGTTCCGGGGACGGCCGAAGAAGCCGACTGCATTCACCCTAGCGGCCGGTCAGGTGAGCGGCACCGCGACCGGACGATGGATTCGGGCCGCAGCCAGCCTGGTCAGCACTTCGAACCCAAGTTCACCGAAAATCGCCAGGCCGACCACCAGCAGGGACGCCGCCAGCATCTGCGGGTAGTCCTGGGTCTTCAATCCCAGGAAGAGGAAGCGGCCCAGCCCGCCACCGCCCACGTAGGCGACCAGGGTGGCGGTGGCCACCACCTGCAGGAACGCCGAGCGCAGCCCACCGACCAGGTGCGGCAGCCCGAGCGGAACCTCCACCCGCGACAGCACCTGCCACTCGCTCATGCCGATCGACCGGGCGGCGTCCACGGCGCCCGGCTCCACCGCCTCGACGCTGGCGTACGCGCCGGCCAGGATCGACGGGCTGGCCAGCACCGCCAGCGCGAACAGCGGCGCCCCCACCCCGACCCCGGCCAGTAGGGCGATCAGGGTGAGCACACCGAGGGTGGGCAGGGCGCGGGCGGCCCCGGTCGCACCGACCACCAGGTTGCGGCCGCGGCCGGTGTGGCCGATCGCGTAACCGAGCGGGATGGCCACCGCCGCGGCACCGCCGGTGGCGATCAGCGTGTACAGCAGGTGCTCGCCCAGCCGGGCCCAGATACCGTCCGGGCCGGACTGGTTGGCCGGGTCGGCGAGCCAGGCCAGCGCCGCAGTCAGGTAGTTCATGCCGCGCCCTCGTTCACCGGCCGGGGCCGGGCCCGCAGCCAGGGCATCAGCAGCCACCCGGCCGCCACCAGCGACCGGTCGATGACCACGGCCAGCACCACCGTTCCGACGATGCCGGTGACCACCTCGGCGATGATGCCGCGCTGGAAGCCGTCGGTGAACAGCATCCCCAGGCTGTGCACACCCAGCACGGCGCTGACGGTGACCAGGGCGACGGTGCTGACCGCCACTACCCGCAGACCGGCCAGCAGGCCCGGCCCGGCCAGCGGCAGTTCGACGGCGAGGAAGCGGCGCAACGGGGAGAAGCCCATCGCGGTTGCCGAGGTGATCGCGTCGCGGGGAACCGCGGCCAGCGAGTCGGCCACCGAACGAACCATCAGCGCGATCCCGTACAGGGTGAGGGCCACCACCACATTGATCGACGACCGCACGGTGGTGCCGATGACCAGCGGCAGGACGATCAGCAGCGGCAACGAAGGGATCGCATACATCAACGACGAGCCGGTGACCACCGGGAACCGCAGCCACCGGTAGCGCTGGGCCGCCCAGCCCACCGGCACCGAGACCAGGAAGCTGGCCGCGATCGCCGGCACCGACAGCACCAGGTGCGACCACAGCGCAGCCCAGACCGTCGGCTGGTTGTTCAGCAACCAGTTCACCTGGCAGCCCTCTCGCCCGGTTCGTTCAGCCTTCCGATCGGCCGGCCGCTCGCGTCCACCACCACTGGGACGCCGGCCACCTCGCACACCCGCAGGCCGCGTTCGGCGTCCAGACCGAGGAAGGACGCGACGAACTGGTCGGCGGGCTGGGCGACCAGTTCGATGCCGCTGCCCTGCTGGGCGATCCGGCCGGATTCGGCGAGGATCACCACGTGGTCGCCGAGGATCAGCGCCTCGGAGATGTCGTGGGTGACGAAGATGATGGTGGCCGCCAGGTCGGCCTGCAGTGCCCGCAGTTCGGTCTGCAGGTCGGCCCGGACGATCGGGTCGACCGCGCCGAACGGTTCGTCCATCAGCAGCAGCGTCGGGCTGACCGCCAGCGCCCGGGCGACCCCGACGCGCTGCTGCTGCCCGCCGGACAGCTCGCCGGGGTAACGGGTCGCCAGGCTGCGGTTCAGCCCGACCATGTCCATCAACTCCAGTCCGCGGGCGTGGGCGTCCCGCCTCGACGTGCCGTTCAGCCGCGGGACGGTGGCGATGTTGTCGATCACCCGGCGGTGGGGGAGCAGCCCGGATTCCTGCATCACATAGCCGATAGTTCGCCGCAACTGAACGGCGTCGAGGCCGGCGACGTCGGCGTCATCGATCAGGACGCGGCCGCTGGTGGGTGTGACCATCCGGTTCACGCAGCGCAGCAGGGTGGTCTTGCCCGAGCCGGACGAGCCCACCAACACGGTGATCCGGCCGGGGGCGATCTGCAGGCTGACGTCGTCGAGCGCGACCACCGGTTGCCCGCCGGGGGTGGGGTAGTGCTTGGTCACGTGCTCGAACTGGACGCGGGGCGCCCGCTTCCGGTTACCGGACGCACGGTCGGCTGCCATGGGCCAACATTACTTGCCAGCCGGCCACCGGCAGCGGCTCAGAGCAGGCCGCGCTGGTAGGCCACGTGAACGGCGGCCGCCCGGTCACCCACCCCGAGCTTGTCGAAGGCATGGGTGAGGTGGCTCTTCAAGGTGGCCTCGCTGATGTTCATCCGGGCGGCGGCGCTGCGGTTGGTCAGCCCTTCCGCGATCAGGCGCAGGGCCTGCAGCTCGCGTTCGGTCAGTTCCTCCTCGCCGCGGCGTCCAGTGAGGACCGCGAGCGCCTCGGCGGTCAACACTGGACGGCCCGCCACCAGGTCGTGGATGGCCCGGACGATGTCGGCCCGCCGGGCGTCCTTCAGCAGGTAGCCGTCGGCGCCTTCCGCCAGCGCGGTCCGGATGTCACGCTCCGAGTGGTAGGTGGTGAGCACCAGGATCCGCGGTCTGGTCCGGCCATCGGAGCGCAGTGCGGCGATCGCGTCGATCCCGTCACCGCCCGCCATCCGCAGATCCATCAGCACCACGTCGGGATCGAACTGCTTGACCACGACCAACGCCTGGCGGCCATCTGCCGCCTCGCCCACCACCTCGATGCCCGGTTCGGTGGCGAACATGCCGACCAGGCCGTCGCGCACCACCGGATGGTCGTCCACCACCACCACGCGGATGGTTTCAGCGTTCTGGTTCATCGTGGGATCACCGCCCTCACCGTGCAGCCGTCGCCCGGGGCGCTGTCGAGTTCGAGACGCCCTCCGATGGCCGACAACCTGGCTCGCATGCCGGCCAGCCCATGGCCATCGTCGACCAACTCCGGCTCGAAACCAAACCCGTCGTCCCGCACCTGCAGGGTGACCTGGTGTGGTGCGTAGTCCAGGCTGATCTGGACGCTGCTGGCCCGGGCGTGCCTGGTGACGTTGGAAAGTGACTCCTGGCTGATTCGCAGCAGGTCGGCGTCGTGCGGCGTCCCGGTCACCGGGCCGGTGACGCTGAGCCGGGCCGGCACCCCGACCCGGTCCGA
>NZ_JBASCI010000224.1:0-5397 GCF_049651565.1 Brooklawnia sp. | reverse complement strand
CGGTTGATGTGGGTGTCGACGTTCCACTCCGCCTGCGTCCGGATCCTGCGCACCGACATCGACAAGCTCGGCTACCGCAAGACCTTCTCGATCTACGACGACACCGATGCCAAGCGGCTGATGACGCTGGTCGCCCGCGACCAGAACCTCGACCCGAAGAAGTTCCCGCCTCGCGGCCTGCTCAACTGGGTGAGCAACTACAAGAACGAACTGGTCACCCCGGCGCAGGCCGCCGCCAAGGCGTCCGGGCTGGATGAGGTGCGGGCCACCGCCTACGCCGAGTACGACCGGCGGCTGCGGGCGTCCAACGCGCTCGACTTCGACGACCTGATCATGAAGACCTTCGAGCTGTTCCAACAGCACCCCGAGGTGCGCGAGGCCTACCGGCGGCGCTTCCGGCAAGTCCTGGTCGACGAGTACCAGGACACCAACCACGCCCAGTACATGCTGATCAAGCAACTGTGCGGTGACCTGGGCCCCGACGACGGGCTGGCCGAGGACGCGCCCCCGATCGGGCCGGGCGAACTTATGGTGGTGGGCGACTCGGACCAGTCGATCTACGCCTTCCGGGGCGCGACCATCCGCAACATCCTGGACTTCGCCGACGACTTCCCCGGCGCGCACACCATCCTGCTGGAGCAGAACTACCGCTCCACCCAGACCGTGCTGTCGGCAGCCAACGCGGTGATCAAGCACAACGCCAACCGGCCGACCAAGCGGTTGTGGAGCGACTCCGGCGACGGCGAGAAGATCATCGGCTACGTCGCCGACACCGAGCACGACGAGGCCCGGTTCGTGGCGTCCGAGATCGACGCGCTGGTCGACAAGGGCCAGGCCAGGTATTCCGACATGGCGGTCTTCTACCGCACCAACGCCCAGTCCCGGGCGTTCGAGGAGGTCTTCACCCGACTGGGCCTGCCCTACCGGGTGGTGGGTGGCGTCCGGTTCTACGAACGGCGCGAGATCCGGGACGCGCTGGCCTATCTGCGGGCGATCGCCAACCTGGCTGACGACGTATCGGTGCGGCGGATCCTGAACGTGCCCAAGCGGGGGATCGGCGACCGGGCTGAGGCCGGCCTGGGGATGCTCGCCGCCGGCGAGGGCATCAGCTTCAGCGAGGCGATCGACCGGGCCGACGAGGCGCCCGGCCTGGCCACCCGGTCACTGAACCAGATCAGGCAGTTCGGCCAGATGATGTCCGACTTCCGCGCGATGGTCACCGCCGAGCTGCCGGCCAGCGAGGTGCTTGAGGCGGTGCTCAACCGCTCCGGGATGATGACCGAACTGAAGGCGTCCACCGACCCGCAGGACCAGACCAGGGTCGAGAACCTG
The DNA here is from genome assembly GCF_049651565.1 of Brooklawnia sp. Taxonomy (GTDB): domain Bacteria; phylum Actinomycetota; class Actinomycetes; order Propionibacteriales; family Propionibacteriaceae; genus Brooklawnia. Next base: position 4,065 of record NZ_JBASCI010000224.1, on the reverse strand, counting down.
ATCGAGCTGGTCAAGGTGGCCCAGGAGTTCGTCGCCCAGGCCACGGTGCAGGACCTCGGCGGCGCCGGCGAGGAGGCCGAGTTGGCGTCCGAACTGGTCGCCGGGATGCCCGAACCGGACGCCTCCCTGCCCGCCTTCCTGGAGCGGGTCGCGCTGGTGGCCGACTCCGATCAGATCCCCGACGACGGATCCGGGGTGGTCACGCTGATGACCCTGCACACCGCCAAGGGCCTGGAGTTCGACACGGTCTTCCTGACCGGCATGGAAGACGGCATCTTCCCGCACATGCGCGCGATGACCGACCCGGTGGAGCTGCAGGAGGAACGCCGACTCGCCTATGTCGGGATCACCCGGGCCCGCAAACGGCTCTACCTGAGCCGCTCGGCGGTCCGCACCCTGTTCGGCAAACCCGCGTACAACCCCGCCAGCAGGTTCCTGGCCGAGGTGCCCGAAGAGCTGATCAACTGGCGACGGATCGGCTCCGAGGTGACCAGTTGGGCGGCCAGTTCCGCCGAACGGGACGCCTCGACGCGGGCCGCGATGGGGTCGGGCACCGTCTTCGGCTCTGGTCGCGGACCGATCGGCAAGCAGCTTCCGGCGCTCAATGTCGGTGACCGGGTGCTGCACTCGACCTTCGGCCTGGGCACCGTGCTCAGCACCGACGGCGCCGGCGAGCAGGCCAAGGCCGATGTCGACTTCGGCTCGGCGGGAGTAAAACGGTTGGCCCTGAAGTACGCGCCGATTGAAAAACTCGAAGGTCACCGCCGATAGGCTGGGTGAGTGGATCTCTTTGAGTACCAGGCTCGAGATTTGTTCGAGGCCCATGGCGTCCCAGTGCCGGGTGGCCTCGTAGCCAGAACCCCCGAGGAGGCGATGGCAGCAGCGACCCGCATCGGCAGCCCGGTGACGGTGGTGAAGGCGCAGGTCAAGACCGGAGGCCGCGGCAAGGCCGGCGGCGTGAAGGTCGTCAAGTCCCCCGAGGCGGCCCGGGAGGCCGCCGAGAGGATTCTGGGGATGGACATCAAGGGTCACACGGTGCGGGCCGTGATGGTCGCCCAGGGCATCGATATCGCCGAGGAGTACTACTTCTCGCTGCTGGTGGACCGCGCGCAACGCAACTGGCTGGCGATGTGCTCGGTGCAGGGCGGCATGGACATCGAGACCCTCGCCGCTGAGCACCCGGACGCGCTCGCCCGGGTGGCCGTCGACCCGAGGGTCGGGCTGGACGCCGACAAGGCGATGGAGATCGTCGCCGCCGCCGGGTTCGCCGAGGCCGACCGGGCCGGCGTGGCCGACCTCCTGGTCAGGCTCGGCGAGGTCTTCGTCGCCGAGGACGCCACCCTGGTGGAGGTGAATCCGTTGGTCAAGACCGGCAACGGCGACTTCCTGGCCGCCGACGCCAAGGTCACCCTGGACGACAACGCCGTCTTCCGGCACCCAGACCATGCCGAACTCGCCGACATCTCGGCCACCGACCCGCTGGAACTCGCCGCCGCCGAACGCGACCTCAACTACGTGAAGCTGGACGGCGACGTCGGCATCATCGGCAACGGCGCCGGCCTGGTGATGAGCACCCTCGACGTGGTGGCCTACGCCGGTGCCGACCTGCCTGGCTCGCCGTCCCCGGCGAACTTCCTCGACATCGGTGGCGGCGCCTCGGCGCAGGTGATGGCCGACGGCCTGGGCATCATCCTGTCCGACCCCAGCGTGCGCTCGGTCTTCGTCAACGTCTTCGGCGGCATCACCGCCTGCGACGAAGTGGCCAACGGCATCAAGCAGGCGCTGGAGATGCTCGGCGACCAGGCCACCCGGCCGCTGGTGGTCCGGCTGGATGGCAACGCCGTCGAAGAGGGCCGGGCGATCCTGGCAGCCCTGAACCATCCACAGATCAGGCTCGCTGAAACCATGGACGACGGCGCCCGGTTGGCGGCCGAACTGGCCGTCGACACGGCCGCCACCAGCAGGCAGGAGGCCTAAGATGTCGATCTGGTTGGGCACCGATTCCCGCATCCTCGTCCAGGGCATGACCGGCTCCGAGGGACGCAAGCACACCAGCCGGATGCTGGCGTCCGGCAGCAAGGTGGTGGCCGGCGTCACCCCCGGCAAGGGCGGCACCTCGGTGGACTTCGACGGCACCGAACTGCCGGTCTTCAACGAGGTGGCCGAGGCGATGTCGGCCACGGGAGCCAACACCTCGGTCGTCTTCGTGCCACCGCGGTTCACCGCCGGCGCGATGGACGAGGCCATCCGGGCGGGCCTGGACATGGTGGTCTGCATCACCGAGGGCGTCCCGGTGGCCGACACCGCACGGTTCGTCAACCAGGCCATCGACGCCGGTGTCCGGGTGATCGGCCCGAACTGCCCGGGCATCATCTCGCCCGGTGAGTCGAACGCCGGCATCATCCCGGCCAACATCACCGGCGCCGGCCCCATCGGGCTGGTCAGCAAGTCGGGCACGCTGACGTACCAGATGATGTACGAGTTGCGCGACATCGGATTCTCCACCGCCATCGGCATCGGCGGCGACCCGATCGTCGGCACCACCCACATCGATGCCCTGCAGGCCTTCGAGGCCGACCCCGAGACCGAGGCCATCGTGCTGATCGGTGAGATCGGTGGGGACGCCGAGGAGCGCGCCGCCGAGTTCATCGCCGCGAACCTGACCAAGCCGGTGGTCGCCTACGTGGCCGGCTTCACCGCACCAGAGGGACGAACGATGGGCCACGCCGGCGCCATCGTCTCCGGCTCGTCGGGCACCGCCCAGGCCAAGAAGGAGGCCTTCGAGGCGGTCGGCGTGACGGTCGGTCGCACCCCGAGCGAGACCGCGGCGCTGATGCGCCGGATCCTGCGCGGGTGATGAGGGTAGGGCGACGGGAAAGACCCGAGCAGAGCGTCCGGGTCAGGCAACTCGAAACCGCCATGCCGGACGCCACGCCCTGGCGACTGCCATGGCCGGTGTTGGCCGCGCTGGCCGCGGTGGTCACCGCCGCGGCCGGTTGGCTGCTGGTGGCCGGTTTCTGCGTGCTGGGCTGGATCTCGGTGCCGCAGATCAGGCTGCCGGTGGTGCTCGAGCTGGGTACCCAGGGCTGGTTGCTGGCTCACGGCATCTCGGTGGCGCTGCCCGGGGCTCGGCTGTCGATAATGCCGCTCGGGTTGACGCTGCTGATCGTCGCCGCCGGGCTGGGAGCCATCCAGCAGGCGGTCGTCCACTCCCACCCGCCGCAGGACGGGCAGATCGGCGTCCGGGTGGCACGGATGGGGCTCACGTTCGGACTGACCTATTTCGTCCTGCTGGGCGGCGCCCGCGGCTGGACCGAGGGTGACCGGGTGGGTGCGGCGTCCCTGCTCGGGGCCGTGGTGGTGCTCTTCGGGCTGGGGCTGCTGGCCAGCGCCCGGGCCTACGGTTGGCGGCCGGCCTGGTTGCCGGTCTGGGCACGGGCGGTGGGGCTGTCGATCGGCGCCGCGCTGGCGGTGCTGGTCGCCGGCGGGGCCGCGGTGCTGGCGACCGCACTGATCCTGGGTAGCGACCGGGTCACGATGATCCACGGCGCCCTGCAGCCGGGCAATCTGGGCGGGGTGATGCTGCTGCTCGGCCAGCTGGCCTGGCTGCCGAACTTCGTCCTGTGGTGCGGGTCGTGGGCCGCCGGGGCCGGCGTCCAGCTCGGGATCGGCACCGTGGTCTCGCCGGCCCAGAGCCAGGTCGGAATGTTGCCCTCGATTCCGGTCCTCGGTGCCGTACCCCCGGCCGGACCGATGCCGCAGGCTGGGATGGCCTGGCTGGCGTGCTCGGTTGCCGCCGGGGTCGTCGCCGCCTACGTCCTGCTGCGTTGCCTGCGACGTGACCTGCCGGCGCAGACCGGGCGGCTGCGGCTCATTCAGCTCAGCATCCTGGGTGCGCTGACCGGCATGGTGTCGGGGTTGGCGTTCACGCTGCTCCAGCTTCCCGCCAGCGGCGACCTCGGCAGCGTCCGGTTGGTCGACGTCGGCGCCCGGGTGGGGACGCTGGCGATCATGGCGCCCAGCACGATGGGGCTGGCCGGGATGGCGACCGCGGCGATCATGGGC
>NZ_JBASCI010000223.1:0-7405 GCF_049651565.1 Brooklawnia sp. | reverse complement strand
GGGAGGTGCTGGCCCAGGGCGCCGACCTGCTCGACGTCGGCGGGGAGTCGACCCGGCCCGGAGCCGTGCGTCCCAGCGAGGACGAGGAGCTGCGGCGGGTGCTGCCGGTCGTGCGGGCCCTTTCGGTGCACTGCCGGGTCAGCGTGGACACCATGCGCGCCGAGGTCGCCCGCCAGTGCATCGACGCCGGGGCCGCCATCATCAACGACGTGTCCGGCGGGCTCGCCGACCCCGCGATGCACCGGGTGGTCGCGGACGCCGGCGTCGACTACGTCTGCCAGCACTGGCGTGGCCACGGCGCGGTGATGAACGCCCTGGCGTCCTACCGGGACGTGGTGGCTGAGGTGACCGCCGAGTTGGCGGCCCGGGCGGAGGCCTGCCTGGCTGCCGGGATCGCGGCCGAACGACTGATCCTCGATCCCGGCCTCGGTTTTGCCAAGACCGGCGAGCACGACTGGCTGATCCTGGCCAACCTGGGACGGTTCACCGCGATGGGTCACCGGGTGCTGGTCGGGGCATCCCGCAAGCGCTTCCTCGCAGAGTTGCTGGGCGGCCGCGAACCCGCCGGCCGGGACGCAGCCACCGCCGCGATCTCGGTGGTCTGCGCCCAGCAGTGCGTGTGGGCGGTGCGCAGCCATGAAGTTCGCGCTCAGCGCGACGCAATTGCCGTTGTAGAACGTATCAATCTGGCAATGACGTCAATGTCGGCTGATGATTCCGGTTAACCGCGCGGGTGGCACCGCGCTGGCCGCTAACCTCGCGGGTATGGACGACCGGCTGGTCACGATCACGCTTTCGGGCTTGCGGGCCCAGGGTTTCCACGGTGTGCTCGAGATCGAGCGGCGCACCGGCCAGGAGTTCGTCGTCGACCTGGCGCTCGAGGTGGCGGCGCCAAGCGCAGATGACATCGCCGAAACGGTGCACTACGGTGAATTGGCCGGCGCCGTGGTGGCGATCATCGAAGGTGAGCCGGTGAACCTGATCGAAACGCTGGCCGACAGGATTGCCGACGCGGTGCTGTCCGATCGACGGATTCGCCGCCTCACGGTGACCGTCCATAAACCGCACGCCCCGATCCCGGAAAAATACGATGATGTATCGGTGACGATTTCAAGGAGCAACGATGACTGACGCCTTTCCCGTTGACGTTGACACGTTGGGCAATTTGAGGCCGTTGAATCAGGTGGTCTTCAGTCTGGGTTCGAACCTTGGCGATTCTGTCGAGATCCTGCAGGGCGCGGTCAACCGGCTGGCCGAAACCCCGAACCTGATCGTGGTGGACGTCTCCCCGCTGTACCTGACCAAGCCGGTCGACTACCTCGACCAGCCCGATTTCTACAACCTGGTGGTGATCGCGGACTCGACCCTGGAGCCCAAGACCCTGCTGGAACGCTGCCAGGCGATCGAACAGGCCTACGAACGCAAGCGTGACCCGAACAATCCTGCCGGGCCGCGCAGCCTTGATATCGACCTGATCATGGTCGGCAAGCGCACCAGCGACACCCCGCAATTGCAGTTGCCGCACCCACGCGCCCACGAAAGGGCATTCGTGCTGGTGCCCTGGCTCGATATCGAGCCGCGCGCCACATTACCGCAGGGCCGCGTTGACGATCTGGTCGCCACCATGGACACCTCCGGGGTGACCAGACTTACCGATGTCAAAATAGAGAAACCCTGACTGGGCGTCCGCTACTCTTGAATACGCGGCCATTCTTATTGCATGCTGTGGCTGCGGCTCTGGAGACTCTAGGAGGGGCGAAATGGCCCAGCGTGTCGAGATCATTCTCATTGACGACATCGACGAAACGCCGGCTGACGAAAAAGTCCGGTTCGGGCTCGACGGCACCAACTACGAGATAGACCTGTCATCCGACAACGCGATGCGGCTGCGCGAGGCGCTGGCGCCGTACGTCGGCGCGGCGCGGGTGATCACCGACCGTCGGCCGCGCAGCAGTGGCCGGGCTGCCTCGGTCGCCTCGGGCGCCTCGGCAACCGAGATCCGGGCCTGGGCGGCGCAGAACGGCTACGAGGTCAGTTCCCGCGGCCGGGTGCCGGCGCACATCAGGAAGGCCTACGAGCTGGCGCATTCCTGACCACGCGGCGCCTTGCGCCGACTCGCGCGGGAAGAAATCGGCCCCGGGGTTGGTTGAACGGTTGTATCCCTGCACGGCTGGATCGTGGTTGTCCCCAACTTGGGCGATGGCGGCGACCGACTTTGGGACCCACAACCTAGACTTGACATGAGTCCGCCTGAGTCAACCCCGGCGGGCGGAAGAGGCTCAACCGAGCCAACCTGAGGAGACGAATGTTCGAGCGTTTCACTGACCGCGCGCGCCGTGTGGTGGTCCTGGCCCAGGACGAGGCCAAGATGCTGAACCACAACTACATCGGCACGGAGCACATCCTGCTCGGCCTCATCCATGAGGGCGAGGGCGTTGCCGCCAAGGCCCTGGAGCAGATGGGCATCTCGCTGGAGGCGGTACGCGCTCAGGTCGAGGAGGTCATCGGCCACGGCCAGACCCAGCCGACCGGGCACATCCCGTTCACCCCGCGGGCCAAGAAGGTGCTGGAGTTGTCGCTGCGCGAGGCACTGCAGATGAACCACTCCTACATCGGTACCGAGCACATCCTGCTGGGCCTGATTCGCGAAGGCGAGGGGGTGGCCGCCGATACCCTCATCAAGCTTGGCGCCGACCTGAACCGGGTCCGCAACACCGTGCTGCAACTGCTGAGCGGATACCAGAGCTCCACCGAGGGCCAGCCGATCACCTCCGGCGCGCCCGAGATGGGGGAGACCCCGCGGGGCGGAACCACGGTGCTCGACCAGTTCGGCCGCAACCTGACTCAGGCTGCCCGCGAGAACCGGCTCGACCCGGTGATCGGACGCCAGACCGAGATCGAGCGCGTGATGACGGTGCTCAGCCGGCGCACCAAGAACAACCCGGTGCTGATCGGTGAGCCCGGCGTCGGCAAGACCGCGATCGTGGAGGGTCTGGCCCAGCGGATCGTCCGGGGTGACGTCCCCGAGACCCTGCGCGACAAGCAGATCTACACCCTCGACCTGGGGGCCCTGGTGGCCGGCAGCCGGTACCGCGGTGACTTCGAGGAACGCCTGAAGAAGGTGCTCAAGGAGATCAAGACCCGCGGCGACATCATGCTGTTCATCGACGAGATCCACACCCTGGTGGGTGCGGGTGCCGCCGAGGGCGCGATCGACGCCGCGTCCATCCTGAAGCCCATGCTGGCCCGTGGTGAGCTGCAGACCATCGGCGCCACCACGCTGGACGAGTACCGCAAGCACATCGAGAAGGACGCCGCCCTGGAGCGCCGCTTCCAGCCGATCCAGGTCTCCGAGCCGTCGATCGCCATGACGATCGACATCCTCAAGGGCCTGCGCGACCGGTACGAGGCGCACCACCGGGTGACCATCACCGACGAGGCGTTGACGGCGGCCGCCAACATGGCCGACCGCTACGTGCAGGACCGGTTCCTGCCAGACAAGGCGATCGACCTGATCGACGAGGCCGGCGCCCGGATGCGCATCCAGCGGATGACCGCACCGCCCGACCTGCGCGAGTTCGACGAGAAGATCGCCAGCGTCCGCATCGAGAAGGAGGCGGCCATCGACGCCCAGGACTTCGAGCGGGCCGCCGGCCTGCGCGATTCCGAGAAGCGGCTGCTGGCGGCGCGCGCCGAGCGTGAGCGGGCCTGGAAGAACGGCGACAGCGATTCACCGGCGGTGGTCGGCCAGGAGCAGATCGCCGAGGTGCTGGCCAGCTCGACCGGTGTCCCGGTCGCCCAGCTGACCGAGGAGGAGTCCAGCCGGCTGCTGCGCATGGAGGACGAGATCCACAAGCGTTACGTCGGGCAGGACGACGCCGTGCAGGCGCTGTCCCGGTCGATCCGCCGTACCCGCGCCGGCCTGAAGGACCCGAAGCGGCCGTCCGGCTCGTTCATCTTCGCCGGCCCGTCCGGTGTCGGCAAGACCGAGCTGACCAAGGCGCTGGCCGAGTTCCTGTTCGGCGACGAGGACGCGCTGATCGTGCTCGACATGAGCGAGTACTCCGAGAAGCACACCGCCTCGCGGATGTTCGGTTCGCCTCCTGGCTACGTCGGATACGAAGAGGGTGGGCAGCTCACCGAGAAGGTGCGGCGCAAGCCGTTCAGCGTCATCCTGTTCGACGAGATCGAGAAGGCGCACCCGGACATCTTCAACTCGCTGCTGCAGATCCTGGACGAGGGTCGTCTGACTGACGCCCAGGGCAGGGTGGTCGACTTCAAGAACACCGTGATCGTGATGACGACCAACCTGGGTAGCCGTGACATCAGCAAGGGTGTCACTCTGGGCTTCTCGCGGGCCGGCGACGCCGAGACCAGCTACGAGTCGATGAAGGCGAAGGTCAACGAGGAGCTGAAGCAGCACTTCCGCCCCGAGTTCCTGAACCGCGTCGACGAGACGATCGTCTTCCACCAGCTCAGCCAGGAGGACATCCAGCGGATCGTCGACCTGATGGTGGGCGAGATCGAGGCCCGGCTCGCAGACCGCGACATGGGCATCGAGTTGACCCCGGCGGCCCGCGACCTGATCGCCAAGCGCGGTTACGACCCGGTGCTGGGGGCCCGTCCGTTGCGCAGGGCCATCCAGCGCGACATCGAGGACCCGATCGCCGAGCAGATCCTCTTCGGTGAGCTGACCGCGGGTTCGATCGTCGTGGTGGACGCCGTGCCCGGCGCCGACGAGAAGTCGACCGAGGCGTTCACCTTCGTCGGTACGCCGAAGACGACCCTGCCGGACGCCCCGCTGGCCGCGATGGACAGCGGGACCCAGCAGAACTGACCGCAGAATCCCACTGAAGGCGGTGGGTCCCAGTTGGGGCCCACCGCTTCTTCGTGTCCGGGCCGGTTAGGGCGCACCGATTGGGTGCAGAAAGTGTCGGTCTTGGCGAGCGACTGCACCCACAGTGCCTGACCGGCCGGTTTCGCTGACCAGGGCAGATTGCCGGGGTAGAAAGGATGTCAAGGGCAAACCCGCCCGACAACCGAGGAGGTCGTATGAGCGTTTATCGAGTCACTGATCTCATTGGCACCAGCAGCCAGTCCTGGGAGGACGCAGCAGCCGACGCCATCAAGGTGGCCAGCAAGACCATCCGCGACCTGCGCGTCGCCGAGGTGGTGGAGCAGGACGTCCACATCGATGAAGGCGGCGCGCTCACCTTCCGGACGAAGCTGCGGGTCTCGTTCAAGTACGAAGCGAAGTAGCCGCCGCCTACCAACAGGTTGCAGGGTGGGGCTCGCCGAACTGGCGGGCCCCACCTTCCGTGATTACTGGGACGCAGGTTCCACGAGCCGCCGCCGGCTGGAACCCGCGGAGCTGAGCGGGGGCGGCGTCCCAGCAGCCATAATCGAAGCAACGACCTAGGAGGGTGTGATGGCGGAACCGAGACCCGAGCCAGCTGGCCGCCTGGTGATCACCCTGTGGGAGAGCGCTGGCTCCCGGATGGAAGCGATCGGGCAACGACTGGCCGAGATCCTCGACCTGCCGCTGCATGGCCAGGCGGTCAGTTCGGCCGACATCGCCCGCGCCTTCGCGGCCGGCGAGGATGCCGAGGACGACCAGTTCGTCCGGCTGCTGCAGGGGTTCGGCGGGGAATCGGTGGTGCAGAACGTGCTGTCGGAGACCGATCTGGCCAGCCTGCGCGACAAGATCTCGGCCAACACCATCACCGTGAAGCGCACCGCCCGCGAAGGGGGGGGTGCTACTCGGCCGCAACAGCGCCTACATCCTGCGTGACTGGCCCAACGTGTTCAACGTCTGGCTGGACGGCCCCGAGCCGGCGCGGGTGAACCGGGCAGCCGAGGCGTCCGACCTCGCCTCGGAGATGGCAGCGGTGCAGCTGCGGTTCGAGGACGAACTGCGGGTCTCGATGTCGGTGTTCGGTTACGGCTACGACCCGCGCAACCTGGAGTACTACGACCTGGTGGTGAACACCTGCCGGCTGGACGTCGAGGACGCCGCCCAGGTGATCGCGGCAGCTGCCCGGGCGCACGCGGCGGGGCGACTCAACCAGTAGCCGGGCCGGATGACCGGCTAGAGGTCGCGGCCGATCAGGTCGAGGGCGGCCAGCACATCGTCCAACGGCATCTGGCCGGGGGCCGAGCCGGCGTCCCCGAGCGTGGCGAAGGTGGCGCACGAACCGAAGACCTGTCCGGACAGCCGGCTGACAGCTCCCAGCGGACCCATCGACATGGTGATCAGCGGCACCCGGGACGACTCGGCGCACACAGCGGTCGCAGCCAGCAGCGCGGCCACGTCGACCGCAGACCTGGGCATCACTGCGATCTTGGCGATGTCGGCCCCCATCGACGCCATCGCGTTCAGCCGGTCGGTGATCTCGGCGGTGCTGGGGGTGCCGGCGAAGTCGTGGTTGGACGCCACCACCGGGACCCGGTTGGCCCGCGCCGCCTCGATGCATCGTTTGGCTGCCGGGTTCAGGTACTGCACGTCAACCAGATCGATGGTGCCGCTGGCGCAGGCGTCCGCGATCAGGTCACGGTAGCCGTCGCTGCTCGGGTGCCAGTTGCTGCCCTCGTGCTTGGTCCTGGCGGTGAACAGCAGCGGTCGCTCACCCACGACCTCGCGGATCCGGGCGGTCATCCGGGCGACCCGCGTGTGGTCGTCGCGGTGCTCGTAACGGTCGACCCGCCACTCCACCAGGTCGGCACGGCTGTCGGCGATCCGCCTGGCGGCTGACAGTATGCCGGGTTCGTGGGCGTCGGTGATCGGGATGATCACCTTGGGCCGGCCCGGACCGCCCAGCTGGACACCTCGGACCTGCAGTACGGGACGCTTCGGGGCCGGGCTCATGTCGACACGGTAGCGACACTCGGCGCGTTGTGTAACCCTTGCCGCCGATCCGGTTGGATCCGGCGCCGCGCTCAGGTCTCGCCGCGCACGATCAGGTCGGCCAGCTCCCAGGGCCGGTTGACCTGCCAGTGCTCGGCCTCCTGGGCGGCCCAGGTGTCCCACCACGGACGGTAGCCGTCCCCGTCGCGGCCAAGCGCCCGCTCGCGGCGCAGTTCGGCGTCCATCTCGTACCAGATGCGCACCGACGCCAGGGCCGCGCTGCGCCGGCTCAGCGCCCCGCAGCCCTCGACGATGATCGGCAGCTCCGGGTCGAGGTCCCGCCAGCCGGCGCTCCGGTCGTGCTCCCAGTCCCAGGTCGGGTGACCCGGGTCGACGGGCCGCAGGATGGTCTGCCACACCCACTCGGACGCCGCCGACAGCCCCTGCCAGCCGGGGTAGGCGTCGTCCAGGCTGACCAGTTGCACCGGGCCCATCCGGGGCGACAGGCGGTCCCGCAGCCTGGCGGCCAGCGTCGTCTTGCCGGCTCCGGAGCCGCCGTCC
>NZ_JBASCI010000222.1:0-1803 GCF_049651565.1 Brooklawnia sp. | reverse complement strand
TTGTCGGCGACCCGCCGTGCCTCCTTCTCCCGCACCTCCTCGTTGCGCCGCAGCACCAGCCGGCGCCCCTCGTGCTCCACCTCGGCCACCACCTCCTCGAACAGCCCCATCTGCATCACCCCCGCCGTCAGCAGTGCACGCACCTGCGGGTCCGTCAGCGCCGTGATGTACCGCAGCCCCGCCTCCGACAGCGCCTGCTTCCCACGGCTCTTGACCATCCCCCGATCCCCGACAAACACGACCTCGGAGATCCCGAAGCGCTGCCTGACCACCTCGATCTGGGAGGCTACCGTCAAAGGATCGGAGGTGTTGCCACGGAACACCCGCACCGCCAGTGGCTCACCATCCGGTGCCGTGAGCAGCCCAATCACCACCTGCTTCTTGCCCCGCTTGCCGTCACGGTTGTACCCGTACGCCCCCAGCTCGTTGCACTGCCCTTCGAAGTAGGAGGAGGTCACGTCGTACAGCACCAGCACCGGCGGCGCACCCACCCGCTTCACGTACGACGCGTACAACCTCGCCTCGATCCGCTCCTGCTGCTCGGCAATCCACGCCAACGCCTCGTACAGCTCGTCCTCGTCGAAGGGTGCCAGCCCCAGCACAGCCTCCACCGCGTGGTGGGCAGACCAGCGCACCGCGGACAGCCGAGAGCCGTGGTGCGCGACCCGGGCCAGCACCAAGAAGAGGGCGAGCTTGGCGATCCGGCTGCGACCCAGCGCACGCGGCAGACCGAGGCGCTCGGCGATGCGGGCCAGCACGAACAGCACCCCGAAGACGGCATCGACGACCTCACCACCGCCACAGGCCAGGTCGAAGTCGCCACGCAATGTGCGGCGTAGTGCCTCGATCCTCTCGGGCGGCCAGTGGGTGATGTTGGCGAGGGTACGGGACCGGACGTGGGCGCCCTCCCGGAAGCTCTCGCGCAGGAGGATGGCCGGGGGCGAGGAGCGGTTCGGTACGGTTGCGATGTACATGCCTTCAATATAGATCATAGAACAATAAAAAGCAAGTTAATAACTCAGTATTACATGCCTACATATTCGGCCCAGAAACGCGCCCATCCCCCACACCACCAACAACTTCAGCCTTCACTGCCCGGCGAAGATCAGTCGGGACGGGCGGTGAGGAGCTGCTGGTAGGCGTTGAGACGGGCCTTGCCCTTGGCATGGCGGGCCTTGGGCGCCATGTGGATCCACTCGAGCTCGCGCTGCAGCGTCTTCTGGCGCTCGCTCTCGGCTTTCTGCTCGACCCGCAGCCGCTCCTGCTTCTGCTCGAGCCAGCTCGAGTAGTTGCCCTTCCACGGGATCCCCTGGCCGCGGTCGAGCTCCAGGATCCACCCGGCGACGTTGTCGAGGAAGTAGCGGTCGTGGGTGACGGCGATGACGGTGCCCTCGTACTTCTGGAGGTGCTGCTCGAGCCACGCCACGGTCTCGGCGTCGAGGTGGTTGGTGGGCTCGTCGAGCAGGAGGATGTCGGGCTTTTTCAGCAGCAGCCGGCACAACGCGACACGGCGCAGCTCGCCGCCGGAGAGCACGGAGATGGAGGTATCGCCGGGCGGGCAGCGGAGGGCGTCCATGGCGAGCTCGAGGCGCGAGTCGAGGTCCCAGGCGTCGAGGGCATCGAGGCGCTCCTGCACCTCACCCTGGCGGGTGAGCAGCTTGTCCATCTCGTCGGCGTCGAGCGGGTCGGAGAATCGATTGGAGATCGCTTCGAACTCGGCGAGCAGGTCGACGACCTCCTGCACGCCCTCCTTGACCACGTCGAGCACGGTCTTGGATGGGTCGAGCTTCGGCTCCTGCTCGA
>NZ_JBASCI010000221.1:0-15961 GCF_049651565.1 Brooklawnia sp. | reverse complement strand
CGGCAGGTCGATCGGTGAACCCGAGGCGGCCGCGGCGATCGCCGGGCCGGGGCCCGCCCAGCCGAGCAACAGCGTGTCCTCACCCTTGAGGAAACGGTGGCAGCGCACCCCACCGGTGGCGCGTCCCTTGGCGGGGTACTCGCCGAAGTCGGTGACCTTCACACTGCCCGACTCGGTGCCCGGCAGCGAGGCCGAGCTGCCCGAGACGGTCACCACCACGGCACCGGTGGTCGGGGTGGCGCCGAAGAAGACCACGTGGGCGTCCCTGGCCAGCTTGATGCCGGCGATCCCCGATCCGCCGCGGCCCTGCGGCCGCACCGCCGAGGCGCCGAAGTGCAGCAGTTGCGCGTCGGAGCTGATGAAGACCAGGTGGTCGTCCTCGCTGTTCAGTTCGAAGGCAGCCACCACCTCGTCACCTTCGCCCAACGTGATGTACTCCCAGGAGTCCCTGCTGGTCAGGTTCTGCGGGGTGACCCGCTTGACCACCCCGTTGCGGGTGCCGACCGCCAGCCCTGGGGAGTCCTCCACGAACGAGGTGAGTCCGAGGACGCGTTCGTCCTTGCCCAGACTGACCAGTTCGCCGATTCTGGAGCCGCCCTGCAGGTTGGGTGAGGTCGCGGTGGGCGGCACCGAGGGCAGCTCGATCGCCTTCATCCTGATCAGGCGGCCGGCAGAGGTGAGGACGCCGTACTCGGCATGCGCGGTGGTGTGGATGGCATCGATGATCGCGTCGTGCCGCGACCGGGGGCCCTGAATGACCGGTGACGGTTCGCCGACGCCGTCCAGCCGCGCCACCAGCCCGGCCGAGCTGAGCATCACCAGGCAGGGGGCGTCCGGGATCTCCAGCGGCGCGGTAGTGGTCGACACCACGCCGGAGTCGGCGAGCAGCACCGTGCGGCGGGGGGTGCCGTAGCGCTTGACGACCTCATCCAGTTCGTCGCTGACCACCTTGTGCAGCACCTCGGGGTTGTCCAGGATCTCGTTGAGCCGCTCGATCCGGGACTTCAATTCATCACGTTCGGATTCCAGCTCGATCCGGCTCAGCCGGGTCAGCCGTCGCAGTTGCAGGTCGAGGATGTAGTTGGCCTGGAGCTCGGACAGCTCGAAGGCCTCCATCAGCCGGGCGCGGGCCTGGGCGACGTCGTCGGAACTGCGGATGATGGCGATCACGTCGTCGATGTCGAGCAGAGCCAGCAGCAGGCCATCGACCAGGTGCAGCCGGTCGGTCGCCCGCTTCAACTGGAACCGGGTGCGGCGGGTGGTGACGTCGATCCGGTGGTCGAGGTAAACCTGCAGCATCTCGGTGAGGCTGAGGGTGCGGGGCTGACCGTCGACCAGGGCTACCGCGTTGATCGCGAAGGTGTCCTCAAGTTTGGTCAGCCTGTACAGCTGCTCGAGCAGCACCTCGGGGTTGATGCCGTTCTTCGCCTCGATCACCAGCCGGGTGCCGTGGGTCAGGTCGGTGAGGTCCTTGACGTCGGCGATCCCGGTGATCTTCTTGCGCCCGACCAGGTCCTTGATCTGCTCGATGATCCGCTCCGGGCCGACCCCGTAGGGCAGTTCGGTCACCACGATGCCGCGGCGGCGCGGGCTGACCTGTTCGATGCGGGCGGTGGCGCGCAGCTTGAAGGTGCCTCGGCCGGACGCGTAGGCGGCCTTGACACCGTCCAGGCCGATGATGGTGCCGCCGGTGGGGAAGTCGGGGCCGGGCACGAACCGCATCAGCGAGTCCAGGTCGGCGTCGGGGTTGGCGAGCAGGCGCTTGAGCGCGCCGGTGACCTCGACCAGATTGTGCGGGGCGATGTTGGTCGCCATCCCGACCGCGATCCCGGTGGCGCCGTTGACCAGCAGGTTCGGGAAGGCGGCCGGCAGCACCGACGGCTCCAGTTCCTTGCCGTCGTAGTTGGGTTTGAAGTCGACGGTATCCTCATCGAGCCCGTCGACCATGGCCAGCGCGGCCGGGGCCAGCCGGCACTCGGTGTAGCGGTAGGCGGCCGGGCCGGCGTCCAGTGAACCGAAGTTGCCGTGGCCGTCGATGGTGGGCAGCCGCATCGACCAGTCCTGACCGAGCCGCACCAGCGCGTCGTAGATGGCGGTGTCGCCGTGCGGGTGCAGCTGGCCCATCACCTGGCCGACCACCCGGGCGCACTTGACGTGCGGCCTGTCCGGCCGCAATCCCATGTCGTGCATGGTGTAGAGGATGCGCCGCTGCACCGGCTTGAGGCCGTCGCGGGCGTCCGGTAGCGCCCGGGAGTAGATCACCGAGTAGGCGTATTCGAGGAAGCTGGTCTCCATCTCCGATGAGACGTCGACGTCGATGATGCGTTCGTCGAACTCCTCGACCTGCGTGGTGGTCCTGTTTGCCATAAGGCGCAGTTCTCCTGATCATGGGCTCCGGGCAGCCCGGGCGGTTCGCTTCTCGCGCGTGGAAAGCTGATCAGCTGAACTGTAGCGGCTGGCACCGACACCGCACCGCCGCGGCACTGTGCGGGCAGGTCAGCCGCTGCGGTCACCGGGTCGGGAGCGGAGCACCCGCTTCAGTTCGGCGGCCAGCTCGTCGCCGTCGGCCCCGGTGACCTCGGGGACGACCGGCGGCTCCCAGCGCAGTTCGGCGCTGTCCTTCAGCACCGCAACAGTGCCGTGCGCGAGCATCTGCTCGGTCGCCGACAACTGCCGGATGGCGATTGCCCGCACGTGCCCCGGCCGCAGCTCGGCGAATTCTCGGTAGATCGCGGGATCGTGCTGGCCGTCGTCGCCGATCAGCAGCCACTTGATGTTCGGGAAGTCGCGGGCCAGCTCCGCCAAGGCCCGGCTCTTGTGCTCGCGGCCGCTGCGGAACCAGCGGGTCTGGGTGGGTCCGAAGTCGGTCAGCAGCATCGGCCCCCGCGGGAAGCCGTGCCGCTTCATGAAGCGGTTGAGGAAGGGCAGGGTGTTCCACGACCCGGTGGACACGTAGATGATCGGGGCGCCCGGGTGTTCGGCCAGCAGCCGCTGGTACAGCCGGGCCATGCCGGGCACCGCCAGCCGGTTGCCCTCGGTGAGGAAGAACGAGTTCCAGACGGCCAGGAAGAGCCGGGGGATCCAGGTCGACAAGATGGTGTCGTCGATATCGCTGATCAGACCGAACTCCTGCGCGGAGTCGACCACCCGGACCGGGGCCCGGGTCGGCGGGGCCTCGTCGGTGCTGATGGTGACGTACTTCAGACCATGCATGCTGGCGCTGGTGCGCACGTTCACGTCGATGTAGCCACCGGCGTCGGTGACCAGCTCCAGCTCGTCGTCGCCCACCTTCACCGTCACCGGACGCCTCGGCACCGGCGCGGTGACGAAGTTGCGCCAGCCGCGCCGCTGCAGGAAGGTCTCGGTGTACATGCCCAGGTAGGTCTTGGGTTTGGACGGCCGCAGGGTCAACCTGCCAAGGACGCGGACGTGCTCGTCGGTGCCGTATCCGGTGAACGGGACGATGGCCTCCCGCCATCCCCTTCGGCGCAGCGCCCGTACCACGTGCCGGGTGACGAAGTCATCGATGCGCACACCGACGAACTGCCGAGACTTCATTGCGCCAGCCTAGCGATGAGTGTTGATCGGCCGACGCAGGTGGCAGGATGGTCGGGTGAGGCAAGAACCAAAGGTGAACCGGGTCCTGCTGCCGTCCGACTTGGTCGACGAGATCAACGACTGCGGCTTCTTCCCCCAACTGGTGACCGATTCGGTGGCGTTGGCGGTCGGCGACGAGGCGGTGGAGGCCCACCTGGTGCAGCACGAGGCCACCTTCTCCCACGAGGGGATTGCCCGCCACATGTCGGTTCTGGTGCTGACGCCCACCCGGCTGGTGGTCAGCCACACCGATGACCACACCGATGACCCGCAGGGCGCCGCCGCGGTCAGCTCAACGGAGTCGGTTCCGCTGCAGTTGCTGGGCGCGGTGGCGCTCAGTCGCGTGGTGGCCAACCCCGAGCGGTTCGGCACCAAGTCCGCCGAGGTCGTCGAGACCTGGTTGACGCTGAGCTGGAACACGATGCGCAAGATCGATTTGGAGCCGGCCACCTGCGGCGACCCCAACTGTGAGGCCGACCACGGCTACACCGGTTCGGTGATGGCCGAGGACATGGTGATCAGGATGAGTCCCGCCGCCGACGGCCCCGAGCAGGTTGGCAGGTTGGTGGCGTTCGGCACCGCCCTGCAGCGACGAGTGCGTTGAAGTGGCCCGCCTGATCCCGCCCGAGTACGGCCGGCGCACCCTGGCTGAAGTTCTGCCCGCAGTCGCCGCGCACCTTTCCCCCGAGCTGGGTGCGCAGGACGTGCTGGGGCTGCCCCCGGCCAGCAGGTACGTGCTGGTGATGGTGGACGGCCTGGGTCACCAGTTGCTCAGCCGCGACCGGGCACGGGCACCTTACCTGTCGGGCCTGCTCGACGACGCCCTCGTCCTGACCACTGCGGTGCCGTCGACCACCGCCACGTCGCTGACCACGCTCGGCACCGGCTGCGTCCCCGGGCAGCACGGCATCGTCGGCTACTCGTTCCGGGCGCTGGGTGAGGTCATCAACGCCCTCACCTGGGACGACCGGCTCGATCCCCTGACCTTCCAGCCGCAGCCCACCTGGCTGCAGCGGATGTCGGAGGCCGGGATCACTGTCAGCACGGTGTCGCTGGCCGACTTCGAGGGCAGCGGCCTGACCGGCGCCGCACTGCGCGGCCCCACCTTCGTCCGGCTGGACGACGAGTTGGACGACGACGCCCGGGTCAACCGGGTGGTGGCGGCGTCCCGGGCGGGGCAGCGGTCGCTGGTCTACGCCTATGAGCGTCGCCTCGACCACACCGGCCACGGAAAGGGCTGCGGCTCGGAGGACTGGCGGGCGGTGCTGGACGGCACCGACGCCTGGCTTGAGCAGCTGCGCAACGCCCTCGATCCCGCCACCGTCCTGCTCATAACCGGTGACCACGGCATGGTGGACGTGCCGAGCGAGCACCAACTGGTCATCGAGGACACCCCCGGGCTGGCCAGTGGGCTGGACCTGATCGGCGGTGAGGGACGCTTCCGGCAGCTCTACACCGAGCGGCCGGACGAGGTGGCCGCCCGCTGGCGGCGGCGACTCGGAGAGCGGGCGGTCGTCCGGCTGCGCGAAGAAGCGATCGAGGACGGCTGGTTCGGCGAGGTGGCCGACCGGATGGCGCCGCGGATCGGCGATGTCGTGGTGGCGCTGCAGGGTACCTGGGCGTTGATGACGCTCAGCAAGCCGGGCGAGTTCACCCTGGTCGGCCAGCACGGTTCGCTGACCGCGGAGGAGATGTGCGTTCCGCTGCTGGTCGACAGCTTCGACTGAGCGCACCGCCCGGTCGGGGGCGGGTTACTGCTGCTCGGGTGGCTGCGGGCCGCCGAACATGATCTCGTCCCAGGTTGGCACCGAGGCGCGCTTGCGGCGCTTGGCCGGTCGCGGTGCGGGCTTGGGTGCAGGATCGCCCAGCAGGGTGTCCTGCTCTGACGCCTCGGCTTCACTCGGCGGCGTGGCGGGCTGCTGCGCCGGTGGTGCGGTAGCCGGACGCGTCCCGGCCGGCGACGCAGGCCTCGGTCTGGGCGTGGCCTGCTGTGCCGGTTGATGGGCCTCCGGGGTGGGTTCGGGCTGCGGCTGGCCGGGTTCGGCTTGCGGTTGCTGCTGCACCGGCCTGGCCGCCGGGGCCGACTTCTGTCGCTGCTGCACCTTCGGCCGTTGGGTTGACCGGGCCGTCGACTGCGTCCTGGTCTGCGGCCTGGGCCGCGGCTTCGGGGCCGGTTCTGGCTCGGGGCTGGCTGTCGGCTCCGGTTGGCCAGTGGTTTGTGGTTCTGGGTGCTCCGGGCGGGGCTGCTCGGGCTCGGACTGGTCAGCCTCGGGCTGCTCGGCCTCGCTGGGGGCGTGGACGGGCTGGGTGAGGCCGGCGTAGATGCGCACCGAGTCCTCGTTGAACCCGGCGAGCATGTCATACAGCACGTCCATGTCGCCGCGCGGGTTGGGGATGATGTCGTACACCCCGTCAAACTGTTCCAGCTCGGCAGGGGAGTAGTCGTCGGGTTCGCGCTCGCCGGTGTGCTCGCCGGGAAGCCGGATGATTCGGGCGGATGGCTGGTCTGGCACCACCGCCGGCGGTTCGGTGTCGGCCTGCACCGCCCGGACGATGGCCAGCTCGTCGTTGAGGTCGATGGTGGGCTCGGAATCAGGGTCGGTGGGGCTCTCGGCCACCGGTGTGGCCTCACTGATCAGATCTCGGGCGGCGTCGTTCGCCGCGGTCGACGCCCGGCCTCGCATGTCGAAGTCGAACAACCCCCGCTGGTCGGCGCCCTCGGTCGGCCAGGTCACCGACACCGTCCAGCGCCGGTTCTCGTCTCGCCAGGCGTCCCACTTGATCTGTTCCACCTCGACGCCCACCCGCTCCAGCGCCTCGGTGACGACCTCACCGAGCAACCGGGGTGAACTCGACTCACCGCGCCGCCGAACCTGCGACTCCCGGGCCAAGGATGCGGCGTGCTCCCGCTCGGCCAGCACCGGGCCGGCGTAGACGTCGATCTGCTCAACGGGCACGCCGGCAGCCTCCGCGACTTCGGCCAGTGACTCGCCACCACGAATCCGTGCCTGAATCTCGCGCGGAGTCAGTGCGCTTTCCATCTAGCGGTCTCCTGCTGCTCGAGTTGGGTGCAGATTCCGGCGCCATCGCTGCCGAAAGCCTTGACGAGTAACCTACCCCCGGTGTCGAAGGTCGGGTGGCTGGCGCGCCGTTTCCGCATCTTGGCAGAGAGTTGCCCCAGGGGACGTGCTATTTGGAGATGTGTGGTACAACAGCGTTCGTTGTTCGACTCGAAACACCGGGTCGCACCCCATGCCAAGCTTGAAAGGTCACGATGGCAACTGACTACGACGCTCCTCGCAAGTCTGACGAGGAGATGAGCGAGGATTCCCTCGAGGAGCTCAAGAGTCGTCGCAATGACAAGACCTCCGGGCAGGTTGACGAGGACGAGGTGGAGGCCGCCGAGGCCTTCGAACTGCCAGGTGCAGACCTGTCCCACGAAGAACTGACTGTCCGCGTCCTGCCGAAGCAGGCCGACGAGTTCACCTGTGCCTCCTGCTTCCTGGTCAAGCACCGGAGCCAGCTGGCCGAGAGCCGCAACGGTCTCGACTACTGTGTCGACTGCGTCTGATCGGACGTAGCACGGCCCACTGCCCCTACCGCAGGTGGCGCGCAGTGAGCGTCCCGACAGCAAGGGTCTCCGCCGGTGGCGGGGACCCTTTGTCTTTACAGCGTCGTTAGCATCCGCAGCCTGATGACAGCAGCCCTCATCGGCAGTAGTTTCGGCGCAGGTCGTTGCGGGAGATCTCCGGACGACCACGAGGTCCCGAGGGCAATGATGACAACCGTCTCAGCCGAAATGCGCCAACCCCTACTGAACCCCGCCGACGTGGTCGACGTCTTCGTCTACGTCGTGGTGCTGAATCTGGCGGCGGAGTACCTGCCGGCCGTGATCACCGAGACTTTCACCCTCTCGCTGCTCACCGCAATCCTCCTCAAGGTCGTCCTCGAACTGGTGGTGCTGCTGAAGGATCGCGCGAAGCGTCGGTTGAAGACGTCCACCGGCGTGGCCGGCAAGACACTGGGCGTGCTGCTGCTTTGGGCGGTCCTGATCGGCAGCAAGTTCGTGGTGCTCGAATCGGTGGCGCTGCTGTTCGCCGACCAGGTCCGGCTGGGTGGGTTCTGGGCCGTGACCGGGCTGATCTTCGCGCTGCTGCTGGCCCGCAAGGGCGTCCGCAAGCTGCTGAGCAGGCCAGCTGTCGTGGCGGCGCCGACCGCAGCTGCAACGCCAGGCTGAGCTGGCCAGCCGGCCACGTCCCGGGGCAGGTTCGATCAGGACACCCGATCGCGACAAACGCAGCAGACGCGGCGGCGTCCGGTCAGCTCTTGCGGGCCTTCTTCGAACTGCTCCTGACCAGCCGCTGACCCTCATCGGAGGAGTCGGTGCGGCCCAGCGTGGCGTAGCGATTCGCGGCCACCCGGCGCGCCAGCACCTGCACCACGGCCACGCCAACCGCGCTGGCGGCGACCCAGGCCACCGCTGCGACGGTCGAAGCGTCCGGGTCATCCGGATCGGGCGGCTCCTGCCCGGTGATCGACTTCCAACTACCGCGGATCAGCTTCTGCACCGCGAAGGTGGAAATGGCGGCCAACGCGCCGGCCATTATCTTGAACTCCAGGCTCGAGGCCCGATCATGCTTCTCGTTGCTCACGGCAGCAATCCTAGGGGGCACGTCTCCCCGGTGTCGCGGGCACGACGAACCGCTACCCTTGCACCAATGAGCCAGCACCATCCCGACGGTGGTCCGGTGGTCGCGCTGCGGCTGCTGGACGAGGGCCTGCCGATTCCGAGCTACGCACACCCCGGGGACGCCGGGGCCGACCTCGCCACCGCAGTCGATGTGGTGATCGAGCCGGGAGAACGGGTCCTGGTGCCGACCGGGGTGGCGATCGCGCTGCCCGAGGGCTATGGCGGGTTCGTGCATCCCCGGTCCGGGCTGGCCGCGCGCAGCGGTCTGACCATCGTCAACGCGCCCGGCACCGTGGACGCCGGCTACCGCGGCCAGATCATGGTCTGCCTGCTGAACACCGACCGGCACACCCCGATCGTGTTGCGGCGCGGTGACCTGATCGCCCAACTCGTGGTGCAGCCGGTCGTGCGCGTCCGGTTTGAGCCGGTTGCGGAGCTGCCGACCAGCGCCCGCGGCGACGGCGGCCACGGATCGACCGGCGGCATCCGGGCGTGGGCCGCGGACACGCCGGCCCAGCAGCCGGGGGTTAGGCTGGATCCGATCGAAGAGGGGGACCAGCCGTGATCTTTGGCCGATTCAAGCGTGAAGAGCGCGATGCTGACCAGCTGGACGACGAAGTCGTCGAGCAGGAGCTGGCGACCGAACCTGCCGACGCGGACGCCGAGGAGGAGCAGGATGACCGCGACGAGTGGGAGCGGCTGGACGCCAGCCGCGACTGGCGTCAGGACGGCCCGTTTGACATCAGCGAGGTCGACCTGGAGGCCGATGACGTCGAGCGCCTCGACTTCGGATGCGTGGTGCTGACACCTTTCGATGGCATGCAGATGCAGTTGCAGGTCGACCAGCGCACCAAGAAGGTGCAGGCTGCATTGGTGATGGCGGGGCCGTCCGCGATCGAGATCGCCCTGTTCGCGGCGCCGGCCCAGACCTCCATGGTGGCCGACATCCGGGCCGAGATGGTGGCCGCGACCGAGAAGGCCGGCGGCAAGGTCAGTCTGGTCGAAGGGCCGTTCGGCACCGAGGTCCGGCGCATCATCCCGATGAAGGACCCCAAGGGCAACCGGGTCTTCCACGTCTCCCGAACCTGGTTCGCCCAGGGGCCGCGCTGGCTGCTGCGTGGGGTGCTGATGGGTGAGGCCGGCCAGGCGTCGGGTATCGACGGGGTGTCGGAGCTGCTGTACGAGTTCTTCAGCAACACCGTGGTGCGCCGCGACCAGCAACCGCGGGTGCCCGGCGACCTGATCCCGATGACGCTGCCCGCCTCGATGGTCAAGTCGGCGCCCGGTGGCGATACCGCCCCGGAACAGGCCAAGGGATAGGACGTGCTGCGGCTGCGACTGCCGCAACGGCTGCGGCGGCTGTTGTCGTCCCACCAGGAGTTGGTGGCCGACGAACTCGCCCGGGACGCGATCGCCTCCGGCGCCACCCCGATCGCCCAATTGAGTCAACACCAGGTGGGCACCGCGCAGGGCACCGTCGCGATGCTGACGCTGAACCCGCGCAGCGGCAGCGCCTGGCTGGAGGCCGACCTCAACGACGGCACCGGCACGCTGAAGCTGATCTGGATGGGACGGCGGGTGATCCCCGGCATCCTGCCGGGGGTGAAGTTACGCGTCCACGGGCGGATCTCGCTTCACGAGGGCAACCCGGCGGTGTTCAATCCCGGCTACGAGATCGTGGCCGACTGACTCGTTGCGCTTGTCGCCGCCTGAATCGGCGGGCTGGTCCCGGGGTGCCCCAGGAAGCCTCTCGACGGGCAGTATCCGTCGGGGCTGCCGGGTAGTGCGCGCCCGGGGGCGTGTGGCGTGCAGCGCGGCGGTCGGGGCGGTCGACTCGTGGATCACGCCCGCCCCACGGGTGTTTGGTGACCCCCTCCGCGTGCACTATCGGGGGTCACGGCCGGAAACTGCACGCCCCGAGGGCGTTCCGCGGACACTATCCGTCGCCGTCGCAGGGAACTGCACGCCCGGGCGTCGCCGCCCGCGGCTTGGCCCGATGCGGCGCCCTGTTGCCGTTCATCATTGGTCATCTCGTCACCGGAAGGTGCACGCTCGGGGCGTTGCGCCGCTGGTTGGTCCATCGGGTGACCCAGGATCCCGCCGCGGACACTATCCGTCGCCGTCGCCGGAACCCGCACGCCCCGAGGGCGTTCCGCGGACACTATCCGTCGCCGTCGCCGGAATCTGCACTCCCCGAGCACGCCTCAAATGAAACCTAAGAATTGAAGCCTCAACCGCCTCCGGCGTTTTCCGGAGCTGCGCCGCCATGTAGCGTGGAAACCGGAGGTGCCGATGACCCGATCCGAAGAAGTTCGCCCGACCGACGTCTCCACGGTTCCCGTGGTGGAATCCCGACGGGCCCGACTGTGGGTGGCCATCTTTTTCGTGGTTACCCTCGCCCCGCTGGTGATCGCACTGGCCGCACCCGGCCCGTCCCGCAGCTTCGGAACCGAATTGGGCGCTGCGGTGGGCCTGGCCGCGATGTCGCTGATGGGCTGGCAGTTCATCCTGACCGCCCGGCTGGGCTTCCTGGCCGCCGTCTTCCCGACCGACACCCTGTATGCGTTCCACCGGAACGTGATGATCTGGGGCGGCGGCCTGGCGCTCGCCCACCCACTGATCCTGGTCATCGACCAGCCCGAGCGGTTGAGCTGGCTGGATCCGCTGGACTGGCCACGCGGCCCGGCCCTGCTCTTCGTCGTGCTGGCGCTGCTGGCACTGCTCGGCACCTCGCTGTGGCGGATGGTCATCAGGTTGCGCTACGACGTCTGGCGCTACATCCACCTGGTGCTCAGCTACGCGGTCGCCGTGATCGCCATGGGCCACCTGCTGCTGGTCAACCACCACACCGCCAACCCGGTGCTGCGCGGCTGGTGGTACGCCTGCATCGCGGTCTGGTTCTCGGTCTTGGTGTACGTGCGGTTCGTGCGTCCGCTCCGGCAGGCCAGGCGTCCCTGGCAGGTGGTCGAGGTGCGCGCCGAGCACGGTGGGGCGTGGACGCTGGAGCTGGCCCCGGTGGGCCACGCCGGCATGACGTTCATGGCCGGCCAGTTCGCCTGGCTCAAGGTCGCCGACGAGACGCACCCGGTCTGGCCGCGGGACAACCCGTTCTCAATGGCGTCCTCCGCCGAGCGGCCGGACCGGATCGAGTTCACCATCCAGGAGGCCGGCGACTTCACGAGCCGGATCAAACACCTGCAGCCCGGCCAGCGGGTCTACCTGGAGGGCCCGTTCGGCACCTTCGACCTCGACCAGCACCTCGGCGAGGGCTACGTCTTCATCGCCGGCGGCTCCGGCGCGGTGCCAGTGCTGAGCATGTTGCGCACGATGGCCGACCGGCAGGATGGCCACCCGGTCTACTTCTTCTACGGCAATCCCACCTGGGACGACGTGGCCTTCCGCGAGGAGTTGGCCGATCTCGAGCAGCGGCTCCACCTGCAGGTGGTGCACGTCCTCAGCGACGCCCAGCCGGACGACTGGCAGGGCGAGACGGGCTTTGTCACCGCCGAGCTGATGGCCCGCTACCTGCCCGATGAGCGCGCCGACTGGGAGTACTTCGTCTGCGGCCCGCTGCCGATGATCGAGGCCGTCGAGGCGGCTCTCGACGAGCTCGGGGTGCCCGGGCGCCACGTCCACACCGAAAACTACCAGATGGCCTAGGAGGGACATGCAGGACACTTACGCCCGGCGAATCCTGATCACCACGGTCGCCAGCATCCTGGGGCTCTGCCTGCTGTTCGCCTTCGCGGTGGGCGGCTGAGCAGGCCAGGGCACCTCAGCCGCGAGCGGCCGCGTCGGGGACGGGGCGCTGGTCGCCGGCCAGGATGCGGCGCAACGCCGGCTCCGCTTCGGCGGAGCTGACCAGCAGCAGTTCATCGCCGCCCTCAAGGGCAGCGTCCGGTTCGGGGCTGCGGGGGACGCCATCGCGGACGATCGCCACCAGCACCGCCCCGACCGGCATCTCGATGTCGCGCACCCGGCGTCCAGCGGCCGGGGAGTCGTCCGGCAGCGTCAGCTCGACCAGCGACGACGATCCCTTCCTGAACGTCAGCAGCCGGACGACGTCCCCGACGGTGACCGCCTCCTCAACCAGCGCCGACATGATCCGCGGTGTCGACACCGCCACGTCGACACCCCACTGCTCATCGAAGAGCCACTCGTTGCTCGGGTGGTTCACCCGGGCCACCGTGCGTCCCACCCCGAACTCGGTCTTGGCGAGCAGGGTGTGCACCAGGTTGACCTTGTCGTCGCCGGTGGCTGCGATCGATACGTCGAAGGTCTGCAGTTCGGCCTCCTGCAGCGAGCCCATCTCGCAGGCATCAGCGAGTAGCCACTCGGCGTCCGGCACTGTCTCGGACCGGATGGCGTGCGGGTTGCGCTCGATCAGCAGGACCTCGTGGCCGTTGGCCAGCAACTCCAGCGCGATGGACCGGCCGACGTTGCCGGCTCCCACGATGCAGACCCGCATGCTGGCCTCCTAGTGTCGGGGTGGGTTGGCGGCGAGCTTGGTCCTGACCTCGGTCAGCCGGTCGGTCCTGATGGCGACCCATATCTGGTCATCAGCCTGCAGGACAGTCCGCGGGCCGGGGCAGGTGCCACGTCCGAACCGGCTCAGGAACGGCACCCTGGCGTCGATGGCCGCCTCGACGCGGCTGATCGGCATGCCCACCCAGCCGTCGGCGTAGCGCAGCCGAACCAGGCAGGTGTCCTGGCTCGGGTCGAGCCACTCCGGGGACACGTCGGTGGGCAGCAGCTTCATCATCACCTGGGCCGCCGCCCAGCGCACGGTCGCCACCGTCGCGATGCCGAGCCGCTCGTAGACCTCGGCGCGGGCCTGGTCGTAGACCCGGGCCACCACGTTGGTGATGCCGAACTGCTCGCGCACCACCCGGGCAGCCAGGATGTTTGAGTTGTCGCCGCTGGACACCGCCGCGAAGCCGTCGGCGTCCTGGATGCCCGCCCGCAGCAGCACCTGCCTGTCGAAGCCGACGCCGTGCACGGTGCGGCCGCTGAAGTCGGGGCCCAGCCGGCGGAAGGCGTCCACGTCCAGGTCGATCACCGAGACCGAGTGGCCCCGGGCATCCAGGCTGCGGGCCAGCGTCGAGCCCACCCGGCCGCAGCCCATGATGACGATGTCCATCCCAGCTCCTCCGCCGGTGTTTTGCAGGCAGCACGCTACACCCGTGCCGATCAGGTGCAAAGAGTCGGCGAAGGCCGGGAGAATTGGTTGCCACAGGGGTATTGCGTGGCGCCCGCGCAGGCGTACAGTTCTCGGCCGTGAGTGTTTGGGACGCCACCAAACGGGTCCTGGTCGGACCGAAACTCGCCAGCCGCCGGCTGGGCGAGACCCTGCTCCCCAAGCGCATCGCGTTACCGGTCTTCGCGTCGGACGCCCTGAGCTCTGTCGCCTACGCCCCCGATGAGATCCTGATCACCCTGTCGCTGGCCGGGATGGCGGGATTCGCGTACTCACTGCCGGTGGCCATGGCGGTGGCTGCCGTGATGCTGATCGTGGTGGCGTCCTACCGTCAGGTGGTGCACGCCTACCCGTCGGGCGGTGGCGACTACGAGGTGGCGACGGTCAACCTCGGCCCGAACGCCGGCCTCACCGTCGCCAGCGCGCTGCTTGTCGACTACGTGCTGACCGTGGCGGTGTCGGTGAGTTCCGGCATTCAGAACGCCAAGTCGATGTTCCCGTTCCTGGCCGGCCACGAGGGCACCTGGGCCGCGATCGTCATCGTCGCGATCATGGCGATGAACCTGCGTGGAGTGCGCGAATCGGGCAGCTTCTTCGCGGTCCCCACGTATGCCTTCATGATCTCGGTCGGTGCGATGGTGCTGTGGGGGTTCACCCAGATCTTCGTGCTGGGCCGCGAGCTGCGGGCCGAGACCGCCGACTACACCGTGGTCGGACCGCCGTCCTACGACCCGTTCGTCGGGTTGGTGATGGTGATGCTGCTGGCTCGCACCTTCTCGTCCGGCTGTGCGGCGCTGACCGGGGTGGAGGCGATCAGCAACGGGGTGCCGAACTTCCGCAAGCCCAAGTCGGCGAACGCGGCGACCACCCTGCTGCTGCTCGGCACCATCGCGGTGTCGATGCTGCTCGGCATCGTGTCGATGGCGCGCCTGACCGGGGTGAAGATGCTGGACATCCGCGACGGGGTCTACTTCGTCACACCCACCGGTGAGCAGATCCACGAAGAGGCCACCACCGTGATGGGCCAGCTGGCCCAGGTGGTCTTCTACGACTCGTTCCGGCCCGGCTTCTACTTCCTGATCACCGTCACCGTGATCATCCTGTTCCTGGCCGCCAACACCGCCTTCAACGGGTTCCCGACGCTGGGGTCGATCCTGGCCAGGGACGGCTGGCTGCCGCACCAGTTGCACAGCCGGGGCGATCGGCTGGCGTTCAGCAACGGCATCCTGATGCTGGCCGGTGGGGCGGTCGCGCT
Source organism: Brooklawnia sp. (assembly GCF_049651565.1). Classification (GTDB taxonomy): domain Bacteria; phylum Actinomycetota; class Actinomycetes; order Propionibacteriales; family Propionibacteriaceae; genus Brooklawnia. The sequence continues at coordinate 1,222 of NZ_JBASCI010000221.1, read as the reverse complement.
GGTGCTGATCTTCGACGCCTCGGTGACGATGCTGATCCAGATGTACGTGGTCGGGGTGTTCATCTCGTTCACCCTCAGCCAGACCGGCATGGTCAGGCACTGGACGCGTCACCTGCGCACCGAGGACGACCCCGCCGTCCGGGCGGCAATGATCCGATCGCGGCTGGTCAACTCGGTTGGGCTGGTAGCCACCGGCACCGTGCTGGTGGTGGTGCTGCTCAGCAAGTTCATCCATGGCGCTTGGATGGCGATCCTGGCCATGGTCACGATCTTCGTGCTGATGAAGCTGATCCACGGGCACTATGACCAGGTGGCCCGTGAGACCGCGCTGGACGACCCGTCCGACCGCGCGCTGCCCAGCCGGGTGCGGGCGATCATCCTGGTCAACGCGGTGAACAAGCCCACCGTCAAGGCGGTGCAGTTCGCCCGCGCCACCATGCCGGGCGTCATCGAGGCGGTCACGGTGGCGGTGGACGCCGACGAGACCGCCCGGCTGGTCGCCGACTGGGAGGCCGAGGACTTGCCGATCCGGCTGCGGGTGATCGACTCGCCGTACCGGCAGATCACCCAACCCTTCATCGACTACGTCAAGCAGGTCCGTACCGACAATCCGCGCGACGTGGTCTGCATCTACATCCCCGAGTACGTGGTGGGGCACTGGTGGGAGTCGCTGCTGCACAACCAGACCGCGCTGCTGATCCGCACCCGGCTGCACTTCATGCCGGGGGTTATGGTGACGTCGGTGCCCTACCAGTTGGGCTCCGGGCAGTCGCGAGCGCTCCAGCAGGCGACGGCCGAAGAGCAGATGAAGGACGCCGATGCCCAACGAATCGCCCGTCGCCAGCCGTGAGGTTCTCGGGCCGGTTGAGCTGGGACCGATCGCGCACGGCGGGCATTGCGTGGCCCGGGTCGACGGCCGGGTGGTCTTCGTCCGGCACGGGATCCCGGGGGAGCGGGTCATGCTGCGCGTCACCGATGCCTCCAAGCCGCGGTTCTGGTGGGGTGAGGTGGCGCGGGTGCTGGACGCGTCGCCCGACCGGGTGGTGCCGCCGTGCCCGATCGCCGGACGCTGTGGCGGTTGCGACTTCCAGCACGTGGCGCTGCCGCGGCAGCGCGAGCTGAAGGCCCAGGTGGTTGCCGAGCAGTTGCGCCGGCTCGCCCGCATCGAGTGGCCGGTGGTGGTGGAGCCGGTGCCCGGCGACGTCGACGGCCTGGACTACCG
>NZ_JBASCI010000220.1:0-15595 GCF_049651565.1 Brooklawnia sp. | reverse complement strand
GCTGATGACTGCCGGCGCGACCGATGCGGCCTGGGCGGTCGCCGAGCCGGTGATGGCGGCGCTGGCGTCCACCCTGGTGCGGATCGGTGACGCGCCGGGTGACGGCCAGAAGATGAAGACGGTCAACCAGCTGCTGTGCGGCGTCCACATCGCGGCGGCCGCCGAGGCGCTGGCGCTGGCCGGTGAGCTCGGGCTCGACAAGGCCAAGGCACTGGAGACCCTGATGGCCGGGGCGGCGGCCTCGTTCATGCTCGGCGACCGCGGCCAGCGGATGCTGCAGGCCTACGAACCCGAGGGCGCCGAGGTGAAGAGCCGGCTCGACATCTTCGTGAAGGACATGGGCATCGTGAACGCGGCCTGCCGCTCGGTGCACCTGGCCGCGCCGGTGGCCGCTGCGGCTGAGCAGGTCTACCTGCTGGGTGAGGCACAGGGCAAGCAGGGCGCCGACGACTCCGCGGTGATCACCGTGCTGGTGCCGAGGGAGGAGGCCCGCGGATGAGCCAGGGCTACCTGCTCGGCCTGGCCGCGATGGCGATCGCGGTCTTGCTGGTCCTGGTCATCCGATTCAAGCTGTCCGCCTTCGTCGCGCTGCTGCTGGTGGCCACCGGCACCGCGTTGGCCGGCGGGCTGCCGCTCGACCGGATCATCCCGACCCTCACCGAAGGCATGGGACGCACCCTCGGATCGGTCGCGATCATCGTCGGTCTGGGCGCCATGCTCGGCAAGATGATCGAGGAATCCGGCGGCGCCGAACGCCTGGCCGCCGCATTCACCCAGAGGCTCGGCGTCAAGCGGGTCATCGCCGCGGTCACCGCGGCGGCGTTCGTGTTGGGCATCCCGGTCTTCTTCGACGTCGGCTTCATCATCCTGGCGCCGATCGTCTTCGGCTTCGCCAAGGTCGCCAACATCAACCCGCTCAAGGTCGGCCTGCCGGTGGGTGCGGCGCTGCTGGCGGTCCACGTCTCCGTCCCGCCGCACCCCGGCCCGGTTGCGGCGGCCGCCACCATCGGATCGGACGTCGGCCTGATGACCATGCTGGGCATCGTCGCCTGCATCCCGGTAGCGGTGGTCGGCTACTTCATCACCAAGGTGATGAAGCTGGACGCCGTGGAGTTGTTGCCCTCCCCGGCGTCCCAGTCGCAGCGCGGCAGCGTCGAGGAGATCGTGACCCGGCCGGGCCCCGGTGCGGGCACCGTGCTGACCCTGATCCTGGTGCCGCTCGGCCTGATCATGGTCGGCACCACCGGCGCGCTGCTGGTGGAGTCGGGCTCAATCCAGTCCCGGCTGCTGTCGTTCATCGGCGCACCGGTCTTCGCGCTGATGGTGGGCGTCATGCTTGCCTTCTTCATGGTCGGCATCCGGATGAAGTGGGACCTGGCCAGGCGCAGCTCGGTCCTCGACTCCGCGCTCGACGGGGTGGCGATCATCATCTTCGTGACCGGCGCCGGTGGCGTCTTCGCCAACGTGCTAGTCGAGACCGGCGTCGGCACGGCGATGTCCGACCTGCTGACCGGACTGGGGATGCCGATCCTGCTGATGGGTTACGTGATCGCGCTGGCGCTGCGGGCCGCGCAGGGCTCGGCCACGGTGGCGATCCTGACCACCGCCGGTCTGGTGGTGGCGGGTGTGCAGGTCGCCGGCTACAGCCCCGTCCAGATGGTGCTGATCACCTTGGCGATCGCGTTCGGCGGCATGGGGCTGTCACACATCAACGACTCCGGCTTCTGGATCGTCACCCGCTACCTCGGCCTGAGCGTCGCCAACGGCCTGAAGTTCTGGACCCTACTGACCACGATCTGCAGCGTGGTCGGCTTCGCGGTGGTCTCGCTGCTCTGGCTGGTGGTCTGAGCGGCCAGGCCGAGCGACGTAGCATGGTCGCATCCAGCCCGGCGTGCGGAACGGTAGGTGATCGACGATGCCAGAATTGCCCCAGGTGGAGGCGCTGCGTGGCTGGCTCGCCGAGCACCTGACCGGGCGGGTGATCAGCGGCGTGCAACTCACCGACTTCTCGGCGTTGAAGACCTACAAGCCGCCGGTGGACGCCCTGATCGGCCTCGAGGTGGCCGGAGTTGCCAGGTACGGCAAGTTCATCGACGTGGACGCCCAGGGCGTTCACCTGGTCTTCCACCTGGCCCGGGCAGGCTGGCTGACCTGGAAGGACGCCCAGCCGACCACCCCTGCCCGGCCCGGCAAGGGGCCGCTCAGCCTGCGGGTGATCCTGGACGACGGGTCCGGCTTCGACCTCACCGAGGCCGGCACCCAACGCAAGCTCGCCATCTACGTGGTCACCGATCCCCATCAGGTGCCGGGCATCGCCTCGCTCGGCCCCGACCCGCTGTCGGACACCTTCGACCGGGCCGATCTGGACGCGATCCTGGCGGCCGCCGGACGTTCCCAGCTCAAGGGTGTGCTGCGCGACCAGCGGGTGATCGCCGGCATCGGCAACGCCTACAGCGACGAGATCCTGCACGCGGCCCGGCTGGGCCCGTTCACCCCCGCGGCCAGCCTCGATGACGCCGGCCGCCAGGTGCTGTTCGACTCGATCAGGGCAGTGCTCGCCGACGCGCTGTCCCGCAGCTCCGGGCTGCCGCCCGCCCAGCTCAAGGACGACAAGCGCACCGCGATGCGCGTCCACGGCCGCACCGGTCAGGCGTGCGATGTCTGCGGAACGACCATCGCCGAGGTACACTTCGCCGATTCGTCGCTGCAGTACTGCCCCGGCTGTCAAACCGGCGGCAAGCTGCTCGCCGACCGTCGGATGAGCAAACTGTTGCGCTGAGCCGGACGAGCCGGGCGGCAGCGGGTCAGGAGCGCGGGAAGGGGAAGCCCTTGCCGTGGCTCAGGTAGACAACCAACGCGATGCCGGCCCAGGCCAGCGCCATCCCGAGCAGCGAGCTGACGCCGCCGCCCATGATCCCCCCCGCGATCGCGGTCAACGGCACCGCCAGCACCAACGCAATCACGATCCGCACCGTGATGGCCCGCCGCTCAGCGGCCTGCCTGTCAAGCTCTGCGGGCGAGGGTGAGGACGCCGGGGCCGGCACACCCGAGGGCCCGGCGTAAGGCACCGGAGTTCGGTCCGAGGTCGGCTGGTAGGGGTTGTTCCAGGTGGCCCCGGTGGTGTCCGCCAGATCGAAGTTCTCCGGATTGAACCGATCGTTGGGGGAGTCCGGGCTGGGCGCGGTCATGGCACCAGTCTGGCAGGCAAACCGCCGCCCGCCCAGCTTCCGGACAGCCGGGGCGCCCACCGCTGCACCCGACGGGATGGCCATGTGGTTTGAGCCGGCGCCCCGCACGCCGGCGTCCACCACCGGCTCGGAGAGTTCGGGTGGGTATCCATGACGGATAAGGTGTGCCGCATGCGCGGCTTCTTCGGACCTGAAGGCACCTTCACCCACCAGGCGTTGCTCACCCTCGGCGACGAACCGGCGATCGCCTTCCCCACAGTGACCCGGGCCCTCGACGCGGTGCGCTCGGGTGAGGTGGAGGCGTCCCTGGTGCCGATCGAGAACTCGATCGAGGGCGGGGTCAGCGCGACCCTCGACTACCTGGCGCTGCCGGAATCCCCGCTGCAGATCGTCACCGAGGTGGTCATCCCGGTCAGCTTCGACCTGTGCGTCCGCCCCGGCACCACCCTCGAACAGGTGCAGCGGGTGATCTCTCACCCGCACGCCATCGCCCAGGTCCGCGGCTGGCTGGACGCCAACCTGCCCGCCGCCATGATCGTCGAACGCGGCTCCACCGCCGGCGCCGCCCAGGCCGTCAGCCATCCCGATTCGGAGTTCGACGCCGCGGTGTGCGCCCCGGTCGCCGGCGAGATGTACGGGCTGGTCAGCCTGGTCAGCAACATCAGCGACAACCCGGGTGCAGCCACTCGGTTCGTCCTGGTCACCCGGCCCGGACCCTGCCCGGACCGCACCGGCTTCGACAAGACCACGCTGGTGGCATACATGCACCAGGACCACCCGGGCGCTCTGCTGGAGATCCTGCAGCAGTTGGCCGTCCGCGGGGTGAACCTGTGCCGTATCGAGTCGCGCCCGACCAAGACCACCCTCGGCGAGTACTGCTTCAGCATGGACGCCGAGGGCCACCTCAGCGACTCCCGGCTGGCCGAGGCCATGATGGGCCTGCACCGGATCTGCAAGGACGTGGTCTTCCTCGGCAGCTACCCGCGCGCAGATCGCAAGCCGCCGAAGGTGCCGTTCGGTGGCAAGGACGCCGACTACCGCCGCGCCGCCGACTGGGTGGGTGGGCTCTGCCGGCCGTGACTACTGCCTGGGTGGCGGTGCCATCACCAGCAGGGCACTGGGCTTGACGCTGAACTCGAAGTGGTTGCCCTTGCCCTCGGTGTCACCGTCGGCCTCGCACTCGGTCGCCCGGTCCAGCTCGAAGACGATCTTCGAACCCTGCGAGTACTCCACCTCCGGGTCGCGGGAGCGCCGCAGGATGGCGCCCACCAGCCGGGCCCACTTGCCGAGCGTGGTGGGCGCCGCCACCAGCACGTCCAACCGGCCGTCGTCGGGTCTGGCGTCCGGGAACAGTCGCAGGCCGCCCTGCAACTGGCTGGTGTTGCCGACCATCATCAGCACCGCCTTGAACTCACGGGCGTCGCCGTCGTCGATCCGCATCCGCATCCGGCGCGGCCGTGAGTTCAGGTGCCGGGCGAACGCGACCACGTAGGCGACGTTGCCGGCGACCCGTTTCAGCCGGTCGTCGGTGTCGCGCATCATGGCGGCGTCGAAGCCGATGCCAGCCATCCCGGTGAAGTGGATGGCGTGGTCCTGGTCGTGGTCGATCACCAACTCAGCCAGGTCGATGCGCCGCTGCCCTCCGGTGAAGGCGATGTCGAGGGCGCGATCGTAGTCGAGCGGGATCTCCAGGTTGCGGGCGAGCAGGTTGCCGGTACCGCCGGGGATGATGCCGCACGGCACTCCGCTGTGCTGCAGAACGGTGGTGACAGCGCGAACCGTGCCGTCCCCACCGGCGGCGAGGACGAGCTCGGCGCCCAGTCGGAGCGCCTGCTGGGTGGCCGCCCGGCCATTGTCGTCGGCGCCGGTGGGCAGGTAGATCGGCCGTTGCCAGCCGGGGTGCCGGTCGACGGCCTTGCTGACTGCGGCGAACAGGCGGTCGTCGACCACCTTGGTGGGGTTGAAGATGACGGCAAGTCGACGGCCCGGGCCGGGGTCAAGTCCCGCTTCGTCCGTTGGGTTGGCTGTCACCGCACCTGCCTATCTCAGATGGCACCAGACTAACGACGAAATCGCCCGTGCGCGGCTTCGCTAGGATGTGCGCCATGATCGACCCCAAGGTGCTGCGCACCGACCCAGACCGTCTCCGCAGGTCCCAGCAGGCCAGGGGGGAATCAGTTGAACTGGTCGACGAGGCGATCGCCGCCGACGAGGCCCGTCGTTCAGCGATCAACGCGTTCGAGACCACCCGTGCCGAGCAGAAGTCGCTGGGCACCCGGGTGGCGCGCGCCAAGGGTGACGAGAAGGCGGGCCTGCTGGCCCAGACCAGGGAGTTGGCAGCCCGGGTGAAGCAGCTGTCGGCCGAGGCCGACGCCGCTGAGGAACGGCTGACCGAGGTGATGAAGCAGTTCGGCAACATCGTCCTGGACGGGGTTCCGACCGGCGGCGAGGACGACCTGTTCGTCATCGAGACCGTGGGGGCGCCGCGCGACTTCGCCGCAGAGGGCATCACGGTTCGCGACCACCTGGAGATCGGTGAGATCATCGGGGCCATCGACATGGAGCGTGGCGCCAAGGTCTCCGGTTCGCGGTTCTACTTCCTGACCGGCCCGGGCGCGCTGCTGGAGTTCGCGCTGATCCAGCACGCGCTGACCAAGGCGCTGGAGTGGGGCTTCATCCCGATGATCCCGCCGGCGCTGGTCAAGCCGCAGGCGATGGACGGCACCGGCTTCCTCGGCCAGGCCGCCGAGGACGTCTACCACCTGGAGCGCGACGACCTGTACCTGGTCGGCACCGCCGAGGTGCCGCTGGCCGCCTATCACGCCGACGAGATCCTGGACGCCGCGTCGCTGCCGCTGCGCTACGCCGGGTTCAGCCCCGCCTACCGCCGCGAGGCCGGCAGCTACGGCAAGGACACCCGGGGCATCTTCCGGGTCCACTGGTTCGACAAGTTCGAGATGTTCGTCCACTGCCGTCCCGAGGACGCCGAGGCCGAGCACGAACGGCTGCTCGACCACGAGAAGCAGTTCCTCACCTCGCTGGGCATCCCTTTCCAGGTGCTGGACGTGGCGTCCGGCGACCTGGGGCTGTCGGCGGCCCGCAAGTACGACTGCTACGGCTGGGTGCCGAGCCAGGACCGCTACCGCGAGATCACCTCCACCTCCAACTGCACCGAGTTCCAGGCCCGCCGGCTCGGGATACGGTTCCGCGACCAGGGCGGGCCGCGGCCGGTGGCCACCCTGAACGGCACGCTGTGCGCAATGGCCCGGTCGATCCTGATGATCCTGGAGAACTACCAGAATGCCGACGGGTCGGTGACCGTACCCGAGGTGCTGCGCCCCTACCTGGGCGGCCGCGAAGTCTTCGAGCCCCGCGGATAGGACACCGACATGGCCAACCCGCACCTGTCGCTGACCTTCCTCGGTGCGGCCGGGACGGTAACCGGGTCGAAGTACCTGCTCACTCTGGGCGGCAAGCGGCGCGTCCTGGTGGACTGCGGCATCTTCCAGGGCCACAAGGAGCTGCGCGAACTCAACTGGAACCGGTTCCCGACCAACCCGGCCACCATCGACGCCGTCGTGCTGACCCACGCCCACATGGACCACTGCGGCTACCTGCCCGCGCTGGTCAGGCACGGCTTCCGCGGCCCGATCCACGCCACCGAGGGCACCCGGCGGCTGGCCGAGATCGTGCTCCGGGACGCCGCCCACCTGCAGGAGAGCGAAGCCGAGGACGCCCGCCGCGGCGGCTACTCCAGGCACGCGGATCCGCAGCCGCTGTACGCCGTCGGCGACGTGGAGGACACCCTGCCGCTGTTCCGGACGGTTGACTACCACACCGACCTGCAGTTGCTGGACGGCCTGTGGATGCGGTGGTGGCGGGCCGGGCACATCCTCGGCTCGGCGAGCATCCGGATGTGGCTGGAAGACGCCGACCCGGACGAGGACGCGATCGTCTTCTCCGGCGACCTCGGGCGTCCGCACCACCCGGTGCTGGCCGACCGGGAGGTGCCCACCGGGGCGCCCACCGTCCTGATCGAATCGACCTACGGCGACCGCGAGCACCCCGAACCCGAGGTTGCCCACGACGAGTTCGGCCAGCTGATCAACCGCACCATCGCCCGTGGCGGCAACGTGCTGATCCCGGCGTTCGCGGTCGACCGCACCGAGGTGGTGCTGCTGACGCTGCAGCAGATGATGGCATCCGGCCAGATCCGCGACGACATCCCGATCGTGGTCAACTCCCCGATGGGGCTGGATGCGCTGGACGTCTACCGCGACCCGGCGCTGGCCCACGAGATCGGGCCGGAGTTCCGGGGCCGGCCGTTCATCAACCTGCCGACGCTGCGCGAGGCCCGGTCGAAGGAGGATTCGATCGCGCTGAACAACCCGTCGCGGCCGTCGATCATCATCTCGGCGTCCGGCATGGCCACCGGCGGACGCGTCGTCCACCACCTGCAGCACATGCTGCCCGACCCGGCCAACTCGGTGGTCTTCACCGGCTTCCAGTCCGCTGGTACGCGCGGACGGGCGCTGGTGGACGGGGCCGAGCAGCTCAAGATGTACGGCAGGTACGTTCCGGTGCGGGCCGAGGTGCTGCAGGACAACGAGTTCAGCGTCCATGCCGATGGATCGGAGTTGCTGGACTGGCTGGCGGAGCTGAGTCCCCGGCCCGCCACCGTCTACTGCGTGCACGGCGAGCCGGACTCGGCCCATGCCCTGGCGCGCCGGATAAGGAAGCAGCTGGGCGTCGTCGCGGTAGTGCCGTCGCTGGGCGAGGTCGTCCGGCTCTGAGCACAGCGAAGCGGCCCGCCGGGTTCGGCGAGCCGCTTGCCTGTTGTCTGGTGGCCTCAGTGGGCCGGTCGGGTCACTTGTTCAGCAGGGGATCGTTCTCGGCCATGCTGCCGGTGCGGCGGGCGGCCAGGATCTCGACGTTCCGCGCAACAGCGTTCTTCTTCAGCGGGTAGAGGAACAGCAGAGTCAGGCCCACCAGGATGAAGCAGACACCCGGGATGACGTTGACGAGCAGGTAGATGCCGTCGACGACCTCCTGCGGCTGCTGCTGGCCGGCCTTGGCCGCCTCGGCGCTGAAGCCGATCCAGCCGAGGGCGGCGCCGGTCAGGCCGCCGGCCAGCGCCTGGCCGACCTTGCGGGACCACGAGTACAGCGCGTAAACGGTGGCGTCGTCCCGCTGGCCGGTGCGGACGTCCTGGTAGTCGATGACGTCGGTGATGAACGCCCAGACCAGGAAGTTGAACACCGCGATGCAGAAGCTGCCGATCGCGTACAGCACGATCCACAGCACCGCATTCTCGGTCTGCAGGAAGTAGGCGCCGATGAAGACCACGCCGGCAATGATCATGGCGACCGCGCCGGTCTCGGCCTTGCCGTAGCGCTTGCCGAGGAACGGGGCAACCACGATCAGGGCGAAGGTGGGCAGCAGGGCCGCCAAGGAGGCGCCTGCCTGCAACTGGCCGTTACCGAAGTAGGTCAGGAAGACGTAGCCGAGCATGCCGGACAGGAACAGGTTGCCCAGCAACAGCAGCAGGGCGGCGAGGATCAAGGTCAGCAGCGCCCTGTTGGTGGTGATAGAGGCCAGCATCTTGCCGATCCCTGCCCCACCCTCACCCCTCGGCTTGGCTGGCGCGATGACGCGCTCCTCGACGTTGAAGTAGCAGAACGCATAACAGACAACCGCCAGCACCGAGCAGACCACCGCGGCGATGGTCATCCGCTGGCCGTCGAGGATCGCGACGCCCTCGGCATTCCTGGTGTAGACGATCAGCGGCAGCAGGGAGGAGATGATCAGCATGGCCAGGTTGGCACCGGTGGACCGGAAGACCGACAGCTGGGCGCGGTCATCGGGGTCGGCCGAGATGACCGAGGCCATCGAGCCGTAGGGGATGTTGATCGCGGTGTAGCAGACCGAGCCCCACAGGAAGTAGGTGGCCGTCATCCACGCCACGCGGGCGGTGTAGCTCTCCCAGTCGGCGACGAACGACATGTACATCAGCGCGGACGCCACGGCGACCGGGATCGCGATGTACTTGATCCAGCGCTTGAACTTCTCGCCCTGCTTCTTGACCGGCAGCCGGTCGACGATGATGCCCAGGCCGACGTCGGTGAAGCCGTCCACGACGCGCGCGACGAGGAACAGCAGGCCGACGTGACCCGGCTGGATGCCCACTACGTTGGTGTAGAAGAGCATGAAGAACATCATCTGAAGGATGAAGGTGAAGTCGTTTCCGAAGTCACCGAACATGTACCCGATCTTGTCGCGCATCCCGAAGGGACGCTTCGCAGTGCCGGGTTCCTGCGCGACGGGGTCGGTCACGCTCTTGGACATGGGTTTCTCCTGTCGAGGGGGTTGGTGCTGACGTCCAAAACGCCGATGTTCTGTTGGCCAACTCCTCTTGGTGTTGCGTTGTGGTCGAAACAATAGCCACCGAGGGGGCTGCGGCTAGCCCATTCGCAACGTGTTGCCGGTTGTTGCCAAACCCGTGCAACCGGTGGAATACCGAAGTGCAGACACCTGACTAGGTGATTTGCAATTCCGTCAGGCAGTCCTACGGAGCTCGACAGCCGGGCTGGCGAGGGTGAACCAGCGGTTGAGCTCGAGGGCCGCCCCACCAGCGGCGAAGTCCGAAGTCACATCGTCGGCGATGGCCCTGACCTCGTGCGGTGCGTCGCCCATGGCCACACCCCGACCGGCCCAGGCCAGCATCTCGACGTCGTTGCGGCCATCGCCGATGGCGAGCACGCGCTCGGCCAGGACGCCGAGGTCATCGGCCACCGCTGCCAGCGCGGTCGCCTTGTTGACCCCTTCGGGGGCGATGTCGAGCCAGGCCGACCAGCCGACCGAGTAGCTCACCTGGTGCATGCCGATCGAGTCGGCCAGCTCGATGAAGTCCTCGGCGACCGCGTCGGGGTCGCGGACGATGACCCGGGTGGCCGGCTGGGCGGCCAGTTCGTCCAGAGGCTGGACGGTCATCCGTCCGGTCAGTTCACCGGCCGGGAACAGCCTGTTGACCCGGAACCCGATACCGAGTTCCTCGACCGCGATCCGGGCGGTGGGCGCGTGCTCGATCACACTGTTGATCACCCGGGTCGGGTCGAACGTCCTGGCCTGGTACTGCCACAACGGCGGATACTGCACCACCACCGCGCCGTTGGAGCAGATCACCGGCCCGGGCGGCAGGTCGAGCTCATCGAAGACCGGGCGGGTGTCCAGCCAGGCGCGTCCGGTTGCCAGCACCAGTGGAACGTCTTCGTCGACAACCCGCTGCACCGCGGCCCTGACGTCGGACGGCAGCCGACCCTGCCGGTCGACCAGGGTGCCGTCGATATCGAGTGCCACCAGTTCCGGACGCCATGCCATGCAGTCGACCCTCCCAGCTGTCGGTGAAAAGCGCGTAACTTCCAGATTGACACACGGGGCAAATCTCCCGACATCGTGCCATCAGGTGGTGCGGTCAGACGAAGAGGCGGTCGCAGACCTGACCGATCACCTCGTCGATGGGGGAGTGGATGACCAGGTCGGCCTGGTAGTCCATCGGGGTCTCGGTGAGGTTGACCAGCGCCAGCCGGTCGCCGCGGTAGTAGTGCAGCAGACCGGCGGCCGGATAGACGTTGAGGGAGGTGCCGCCCACCAGCAGGACGTCGGCCTGCCGGACGGCGGTCACGGCGGCGTCCACCACGTCGTCGTCCAGCATCTCGCCGTAGAGCACCACGTCCGGGCGGATCATGGCGCCGCAGTCCGGGCAGATCGGGACGACCGGTGAGTCCGGGATCTGCTCGAGGGTGAACTGGTGGTGGCCGCGGCCCAGGCAGTAGTACCGCTGCACCGAGCCGTGCAGTTCGTGGACGACCTGGGAGCCGGCCTTCTGGTGCAGGCCGTCGATGTTCTGGGTGACCACTGCGGTCATTCGGGCCTGCCGTTCGAGCTCGGCCAGCCCGGTGTGCGCACGGTTCGGCTGGGCGTCGGGATGCACCAGGTTCTGGCGGTGGAAGGTGAAGAACTCGGCCGGCTCGTTCATCAGGCATTCGTGGCTGAGCATGTACTCCGGCGAGCGGCCACCACGGCCCTGGGACGCGTACAGCCCGGCTGCGGACCGGAAGTCGGGGATGCCGGACGCCGTCGAGACGCCTGCACCGCCGAAGAAGACGGCGGAGCGTGCCTCGTCCAACCAGCTGGTCAGGGTGTCGATCTGCGTGTGGGTCACGGCTTCGACCCTAGCCCGCCCGGGCGTCAGTCGGTGCCGGACTCCATGGCCGCCCGGTCGAGCGCGACCTCGGCGTCCGAGGCGGGCCGGGCGTCCGGGATGTCCTGGTGACCACCGGTCTCGAGCTGGCCGATGAGCTGCTGGGTGTCACCGCCGGTGATCTGGCCAAGCGAGACGTACTGTTCGAGCTTGGCGCGGGAGTCGGCGATGTCCAGGTTGCGCATGGTGAGCTGGCCGATCCGGTCGGTCGGGCCAAAGGCGGCGTCCTCGACCCGCTCCATGCTGAGCCGTTCCGGCTGGTAGCTGAAGTTCGGCCCGGCGGTGTTCAGGATGGTGTAGTCGTCGCCGCAGCGCAGCCTGATCGTCACCTCGCCGGTGACCACGGACGCGACCCAGCGCTGCAGCGATTCGCGGATCATCATGGACTGCGGGTCGAACCAGCGGCCCTCGTACAGCAGCCGGCCCAGCCGGACCCCCTCGGTGTGGTAGTTCGACAGGGTGTCCTCGTTGTGAATGGCGTTCAGCAGCCGTTCGTAGCCGATGTGCAGCAACGCCATCCCGGGCGCCTCGTAGATGCCGCGGCTCTTGGCCTCGATGATCCGGTTCTCGATCTGGTCGCTCATGCCCAGGCCGTGGCGGCCGCCGATCTGGTTGGCCTTCATCACCAGCGCCACCCGGTCGTCGTACCGCTCGCCGTTGATCGCGACCGGGTAACCGTTCTCGAAGCCGAGGGTGACCTCCTCGGTGGCGATGCTGACCGCCGGATCCCAGAACTTCACCCCCATGATCGGCTCGACGGTCTCCATCGACACGTCCAGGCGCTCCAGCGTCTTCGCCTCGTGGGTCGCCCCCCAGATGTTCGCGTCGGTGGAGTACGCCTTCTCCTTCGAGTCCCGGTAGGGCAGCCCGCGCTCGGTGAGCCACTGGCTCATCTCGTCGCGCCCGCCCAACTCGGCGACGAAATCGGTGTCGAGCCACGGCTTGTAGACCCGCAACTGCGGGTTGGCCATCAGGCCGTAGCGGTAGAACCGCTCAATGTCGTTGCCCTTGTAGGTCGAACCGTCACCCCAGATCGACACGTCGTCCTCGGCCATCGCCCGCACCAGCATGGTGCCGGTGACCGCACGCCCGATCGGGGTGGTGTTGAAGTAGGCCCTACCCGCAGACCTGATGTGGAACGCACCGCACTGCAGCGCGACCAGCCCCTGCTCGACCAGGGACGCCCGGCAGTCGACCAGCCGGGACAACTCCGCGCCGTACTGCAGCGCGCGTCCGGGCACCGACTCGATGTCCGGCTCGTCGTACTGGCCGATGTTCGCGGTGTAAGTGCAGGGCACCGCGCCGTTCTCGCGCATCCAGGCGACCGCCACCGAGGTATCCAGACCACCGGAGAAGGCGATGCCGACGCGTTCGCCGGCGGGCAGCGTTGTCAAGACTTTGGACACGCAGGTCAGCCTACTGCCAGGCACCGGAACACCCGGCGGCGGCCCGATCCGCGTCGGGAGTGAGTGACGCGTGGACCACCGCCGGGACGGACCTGCCAGTCAATCTGTCGGTTCAGGACTCCCGGGGTCGCGGGGTGCGCTCGCAGGCATCGAGGACGCCGCGGCGGATCCGCGCGTACTCCTCAGCCAGCTCGTAGGGCATCCGGTCGCCGAGGAAGTCGAACCACTGCGAGATGCGCGGCAGCTCGTCGGCCCACTCGTGCGGGCTGAACCGGGTGACACCCTCCAGCACCCCGGGTGCCATGTCCAGGCCATCGGTGTCCAGGTCGTTCGGGTTCGGCACCAGGCCGATCGGGGTGCGCCTGGCCTCGACCTTGCCCTCCAGCCGCTCCACCATCCACTTCAGCACCCGGGAGTTGTCGCCGAAGCCCGGCCACAGGAACTGGCCCTCGGAACCCTTGCGGAACCAGTTCACGTAGAAGATGCGCGGCAGCTTCGACTCGCTGGTGGCCCGCCCGATCTTCAGCCAGTGCGACAGGTAGTCGCCAACGTGGTAGCCGATGAACGGACGCATCGCCATCGGGTCGCGACGCACCACGCCGACCGCGCCGACCGCGGCGGCGGTGGTCTCGGAGCTGCAGGTGGCGCCCATGAACACGCCGTGCTGCCAGTTGAACGACTCGGTCACCAGCGGGATGGTGTTCTCGCGCCGGCCACCGAAGATGATGATGTCGATCGGGACGCCGCGCGGGTTGTCGAAGTCGTCGGCCAGGATCGGGCACTGCCTGATCGGCGTGGTGAACCGGCTGTTCGGGTGCGCTGCCTTGTCGGTGTGCCGGCCGCCCTCGGGGCCGTCCTCGGGCGTCCAGGACCGTCCCCGCCAGTCGGTCAGGTGGGCCGGCGGTTCCTTGGTCATGCCCTCCCACCAGACGTCGCCGTCATCGGTGAGCGCCACGTTGGTGAACACCGAGTTGCCCTTCTCGATGGCCTCCATGGCGTACGGGTTGGTCTTGTGCCCGGTGCCGGGCGCGACGCCGAAGAAGCCGGTCTCGGGGTTGGTGGCGTACAGCCGGCCGTCCGACCCGAAGCGCAGCCAGGCGATGTCGTCGCCCAAGGTCTCGACCTTCCAGCCCGGGATGGTGGGCTTCAGCATGGCGAGGTTCGTCTTGCCGCAGGCGCTCGGGAAGGCCCCGCACAGGTGGTACACCTTGCCCTCGGGGCTGGTGATCCGCAGGATCAGCATGTGCTCGGCGAGCCAGCCCTCGTCCCGGGCCATCACCGAGGCGATCCGCAGCGCGTAGCACTTCTTGCCCAGCAGCGAGTTGCCGCCGTAGCCGGAACCGTACGACCAGACCCGGCGACGCTCGGGGAAGTGCGAGATGTAGACGTGCTCGGCGTCGCACGGCCACATGACGTCCTTCTTGCCCTCGGGCAGCGGCAGGCCCACCGAGTGCAGACACTCGACGAAGGGGGCGTCCCGCTCGGTCATGACGTCCAGCACCTGTTGCCCCATCCGGGTCATGATCTTCATGTTCAGCACCACGTAGGCCGAGTCGCTGATCTCGATGCCGAACTTGGGGTCCGGCGCGTCCAGCGGCCCCATGCAGAACGGGATCACGAACATCGGGCGACCCTGCATCGAACCCTTGTAGAGCGGCTTCATGATGCGCTTCATGTCGCGCGGGTGGATCCAGTTGTTCAGCGGCCCGGCGTCGTCCTCACGCTGCGAGCAGATGAAGGTCTGGTCCTCGACCCGGGCGACGTCGTCGGGGTCGGTGCGAACATAGATGGAGTTCGGCTTCTTCTCAGCATTCAGGACGGTCGCCCGACCCTTCTGGACGAGCATGTCGACCAGCTCGTCCCATTCGGAATCCGAACCGTTGCAGTACCGGATCTCCTTGGGCCTGGTCAGTGCGGCGATCTTGTTCACCCAGTCGACCACCCGCTGCAGCTTCGGCACTTCGCCGATTATCGGGATGTCCTGCACGGCGCTGGTGTGGCGCTCGGGGGTCGTCAATTGCGCGGTCATTGTGTCACTCCCTGTCACTCCGCTGTGATGGATGCGTTCCGGCCGAATCGATGGAACGTCGATCCTCTTTTCACTCTAGCGTCAGGATCAGTTTCCCGACGTTGCTTCCGGATGCCAGAATCTCGTGCGCGGTGGCGGCGTCCCGCAGCGACAACCGGGTCTCGGGTGCCAACCGGATCTGCCCGGAGGTGAACAGCGGCCACACCCGTTCGGTCACCTGCTGGACGATCCGGGACTTCTGCTCCACCGGCCGGCGGCGCAGGTTGGTCGCGGTGATCGTGCCGCGCTTGTTCAGCAGCTTGGCGATGTTGAGTTCGGCCCGGGTGCCCTTCTGCATGCCGATGATCACCAGCCGGCCATCGGGGCGCAACGCCGAGATGTTCTGGTCGAGGTACTTGGCGCCGATGATGTCGAGGATGACGTCGACGCCGCGGTCCTGGGTGGCCATCATCAACTCGGTCACCCAGTCATCGGCGTAGTTGATCACGATGTCGGCGCCCAGTTCGCGACAGTGGTCCATCTTGCCCTCGGACGCCGTGGTCGCCACCGTCGCGCCGAGCGTCCTGGCGTACTGGATCGCGAACGTCCCCACCCCGCCGGCCCCGCCGTGCACCAGCAGGCTCTCACCGCTGCGCAGACCGACCAGGTCGAGGTTGGACAGCACGGTGGCCGAGACCTCCAGCAGTCCGGCGGCGCTGACCAGGTCGACGCC
>NZ_JBASCI010000219.1:0-28439 GCF_049651565.1 Brooklawnia sp. | reverse complement strand
CCCCCACATCGCCACATGCCCGTCGTTGATCGGGGACAGGCGCAGGTGCCGGTCCTTGGCTGCTGTTTCGGCGCGGTCGCGGGCGGCGTCCGGGTCGGCTTGGATGATCCAGGCCGGCAGTGCCCGCATGACTCGCGGCCACGGCCACGCTTTCAGTGCGTCCGCCAACTGCTTGTCCACCCTCGCCGCCGCGTCCGCGGACAGTTGTGCGGTGGCCTGGCAGACCTTCAACGCCTGCCAAACCTCCACCCGCCCGGCCAGCACCGTGGTCCACAGTTTGGGCAGCCGGTGCCGCAGATCCAGGGCGTCTCCGATCCGGCCCATCGCCGACTGCGGTGAGACGCCGAGTAGTGGGCCGATTTCGGTGGCCAGGAACTCACCCACTAACGGTGTGCCGTCATGGCCGGGCTGGACGAGGCGTTCCATGCCGTCCAGCACGGCTTCCTGGTCGACCTGATAGAGGTCGGCGGCGTGCACGATCGCCACCAGTTCGCTCACCTCGGCGGCCAGCCGCTGCTGGTGGGCGTGGTCCAGGGCGGCGAACGCGGCGCGGACATCCTCGGGTGGCGGCGGCTGGAAGGCCTGTTCCTCCGGGACTGGTGAGTCTTCTTCTGGGACAGATGTATCGCTCATGGGACAAGTCAACCGGACAGGACTGACAAAAATCGACCACTGATCGTCTTTGCCCGAAACTTTGTTCCCATATTTTCCAGGGCGGTTCGCACGATGCAGGTGCAGGGGTGGGTGAGGAAAACAGTCCGAGCGGACTGGCGGAGGCGAAGGGCGGGTGTGGCAAGGGTGCCAGAGCCCGGATGGCTGTCATGCACACGCCAGACCCGCCGCCGGCTGGCTCGGGCCCAGGCCCGGGCCACCCGAGCCGGATCCCCACAATGGCGCCCCTAGAGTGACCGTCATGACTGGTGAGATTCAACGGATCGCAATCGTCGGCGCAGGTGCGATGGGCGGCATGTACGCGTCCCACTTCGCCCCGGCCGGGTTCGATATCGACCTGATCGCGCGCGGTGAGCGGGCTGAGCGGCTGCGCGCCGGGCTGACGGTTAACGGAACGCCACTGGTGGCCTCGGTGATCGACGTCGACTCCGACCGGCCCGTCCAGCCGGCCGACCTGGTGATCTTCGCCGTCAAGGACCGTCACCTCGGGCAGGCCATCGAGGACGCCGCCGCGGTCGTCGGCCCCGAGACGATCATCCTGTCGATCCTGAACGGACTGGATTCGGAGGACAGGATCGCCGCCCGCTACGGCACCGCCCGGGTGCTGCTGTGTGTCGCGTTGGGCATGGACGCCGAACGCGACGGCAACGAGATCCGGTTCCGGCAAGCCGGCCGGCTGGTCTTCGGGCGGGCCGATAACGGTCCGGAACCAGACCCACTGGTCGCCAAGGTGCAGCGCGCCCTCGACCGTGCCGGCCTGGACTGGCAGACCCCGCCCGACATGCGGCACGTCATCTGGTCGAAGTTCTTCTTCAACGTCGGGATCAACCAGGCCTCCGCGCTGCTGCACGCCCCCTACGGTGCCTTTCAGGACGACGGCGATGCCCGGCAGCTGATGAAGGCGCTGATGTCCGAGGTGCTGCTGGTCGCCGAAGCCGAAGGGGTCGCACTTGGCGAGGAGGACATCGCGAACTGGGACCGAGTACTGGCGAACATGCCGGCAGCCGGGTGGACGTCGATGGCGCAGGACGCCAACTCAGGTCGCGAGACCGAGGTCGAGACCTTCGCCGGCCGCGTGGTCGCGCTCGGTGAGCGACACGGCATCGGCGTCCCCTACAACCAGGCGCTGCTGTGGGCGCTGCGGGCCAGCCACCCACGTGGCTGACCCGTCAGGCGTCCACAACGGTTGCGTTCAGGCGAAACCGTGCCTGGCTCGGCTCTGCGCCTCCTGCGCCTTGAACAGGTTGAACCGCGGGAGGAACTTGTCCCAATCGATCGCGTGCACGTCGAGCTCGGGGCCGTCGATGCAGGCGTGCTTGCGGACCAGCCTGCCGTCCGCCACGAACGGCACCATGCAGGCCCCGCACATGCCCGTGGCGTCCACCATGATGGAGTTCAGCGATGCGATGGTCCGCACCCCGTACGGCTTCGAAAGGTCCGAGACCGACCGCATCATCAACGGCGGGCCGATCGTGGTGATCTCGGCGATCCGGCGTCCCTCGCCGCCCTCATTGGCATCCAGCATCTGCTTGAGCGGAACCGTCACGAACCCCTCGATGCCGAACGAGCCGTCGTTGCTGGTGTAGACGACGTCGAGCAGGTCACCGAACTCGGCCTGCAGCGCATCCACCCGCTCGCCCTCGCCGACCCAGAACAGCAGGTCGGCATTCCGGAACCCGGCGATCAGGGTGACGTGGTTGCCCAGCCGCAGGTGCTCCCGCGCGATCGGGTAGACCGGCGGCAGGCCCACCCCGCCCGCGGTGAAGACCACGGTCTGATCAGCACCGAACCGGTGCAACTCGCTGGGCTGGCCGAGCGGGCCGGCCACCCCGGCCAACTGGTCGCCAACCGACAGCTGGTTGATCCGCCGGCTACTGGTGCCCATGCCCTGCACGACCAGCACGATGGTGCCGGCCTCGGCGTCCCAGTCGGCCAGCGTCAGCGGGATCAGTTCACCCTTGGGCTCCCCCAGCACCCGGACGAACTGCCCGGCGCGGGCCGAGCGGGCGATCAGCGGTGCGTAGACCTCCAGCTCGACGATGCCCTGACCAAGTTCGCGGCGTCCGGTGATGACATTGGCGGCCCCGGCCAGGTCGCTGAACCGTCGGGCCCGGGCCACCATGGCGCGGATCTCGGCCGCCGGCAGGTCGGACGCCTCGGTGATCTCGCGCGCGGCCGCCTGACCATCACCGGCCGCCTTGACCGCGGTGGACCCGCCCCGAGTGGCGTCGCCGCCCGAGTACACGCCGTCGATCGAGGTGGCCTGGCTGCCCTCGGTGAGCTCCAGCGCACCAGCGGTCGTGACCGTCAACGTGGGCTCGGAGTCCTTGATGATCGGGTTGGCCGAGTTGCCCAGAGCCATGATCACCAGGTCGGCTGCGACGGTCTCGGTCTGCCCGGTAGCCACTGGCCGGCGCCGGCCGGAGGCATCCGGCTCGCCCAGTGCCATTACCTCCAGCACCGCGGCCCGGACGAAGTGCGTGGCGTCGTCGCCGATGAACTCCCGCGGTGAGCGCAGGGTCGCCAATTGGACGCCCTCCTCCAGCGCGTGCTGAAGCTCCTCGACCCGGGCCGGCATCTCGTCCTGGGTGCGCCGGTAAGCGATGGTGACGTGGCCACCCAGCCTGCGGGCGGTGCGGGCGGCGTCCATCGCGGTGTTGCCGCCGCCGACCACCATCACCTGCTTGCCTCGGCAGACCGGCAGCGGGGTCTCGTAGTCGTCCTGGTGGCCCTGCATCAGATTCACCCGGGTGAGGAACTCGTTGGCGCTCATCACGTTGAGCAGGTGCTCACCCGGTACGTTCATGAACCTGGGTAGACCGGCGCCGGAGCCGACGAAGATGTGCGCGAACCCGGCGTCCTTCAGCTCGGCAAGCGTGGCGGTCTTGCCGACCACGAAGTTGGTGACGAACCTGCCGCCCAGCGCCTCGATCTTGCCCACCACGTCGTCGATCAGCGAGTTGGGCAGCCGGAACTCCGGGATTCCGTAGCGCAGCACACCACCGAGCCGGTGGAAGGCCTCCAGCACAGTGACCGGGTGACCCTCGGCCGCCAACAGGAAGGCGTTGATCAGCCCGGATGGCCCGGACCCCACCACCGCGATCGGCGGTTTGGTGGCCAGCTGCCACGGGTCCGGGACGCCGACGTACTTGGCGGTGTTGCCGCCCGGGTTGACCAGCCGCTCGCGTTGCGGCAGGAACCACTCCAACTGGCCGATCTCGATCGGACGCCCGGAGTGGGCGCAGACCGACTGGCACTGCAGCTCCTGCGGGCAGACCCGTCCGGTGACGTTGGGCAGCGGGTTGATCGACTCGATAAGGTCCATCGCCTCCCGGAAGTGCCCGGTGCCCAGCAGCTGCATCATGTCGGGGATCGCCACCTGCACCGGGCAGCCGCCCTTGGGCTCCTTGCGGCCGGCCAGCAGCTCGCCCAACTGACAGGGCTTGTCGGCGCACTGCTTGTCGCGCAGCGCCTCGAGCCAGACCAGCAGGTCGACCTCGCGCTGGGTGTAGCCCAGGGAGAGGTAACCGAGGTAGCCCTGGTTCACCAACTCGAAGTCCTCGCTGCGCTCCTCCGGCGTCCGTACGTACGGCGGGATCGCGGAGTTGGCCGGCCAGCCGTCGCTGAGCCCCGCGAACACCGGATAGCGGCCGGACAAATGCTGATCGAGCGCGCGAATGAACTTGCGCTTGCCGCCCAACGGCAGGTTCCAGATGAACCTCATCAACACCAGGGACGCGTCGTTGCCGGCCAGCAGCTTGTCCCACAGGGTGGTGGCGAACTCGACCGACAGCTCGGGTTGCCGGAACTCGGCCGCCACCGCGCCCATGCCGTCGGTGATGAACATCTCGCGGAACGCTCGCGGGTTGGTCTGCAGCCGGCGGCCCAGCAGGTCGAGCTGGCTTCGATAGGTCTCGACCGCTTCGGAGCGGCCGAGTTGTTCAACCTCGCTCGCGGTCCGGGTCAACGCCTCGGACGCCTTCAGGTAGCGGGTGAGGTCGTCACGGATGTCGGTGCTCATCTGCTCCATCCCCTCAGTGGATGATCTCTGCGTCGCAGTTGGCCACGACCTTGGCGATCCGGCGCTTCAGGTCTTCGGTCACCTCGACCTTCTCGAGCGCGCCCGGAATCAGCCGGGCCGCCACCTTGGCCTGCCCGTCCACGATCACCTTTGTGCGTTCGAACAGCTCAGGTACCTCCTGCCAGCAGTTCTTGCAGTCGGTGCACCTGTCGATGTCCTCAACGGCCAACTCCACCGCCGGTCGGCCGCCGGCCTGCGCCGCCGAGGAGGATGCCGCCGGCTGACCCATGGCACCGAACCCGCCGAAGCCGCCGCCGAAGGTGGTCACCGGTTGGGCTGCGGTGGACGCGGCCAGTTCGCTCATCGCCCGGGCGATCTCGTCCATCGAGCTCTCGCGGGCGGCCATCGCCTGGTCGTAGCGGGCCTGCAGGTCGGCCAGATCGGCCTTGTGCAGTGCCTTCAACTGGTCAAGGTTGACCCCGGCCAGGTACTGCAGCAGTTGCCAGTACCGGCGGCGTTCCTCGACCAGGTGCACGATCGGGGCGTCGATCTTGACCCTGATCAGCCGCAGGTCGGCGTCGGTGCTCCAGATGAACGGCACGTGGGCGGCGCGGGCGGACTCCGGCAGGTCGATGTACTCCTCGACCGGCACCGCGATCGGCTCCAGGTCACCGGTCAGCTTGCTGAACTGCTTGGCGAACCGGGTCTCGCCGATGGCGAAGCTGGCCGGGGTGAGCGGGCACTCGAACAGGGCCAGTTGTCCGTTGTCGTCGACGTACTCCAGGGTCTGGGTGGTCCAGGTCTGGTCGGGGTCGGGGTTGCCGTCCAGGTCGAACCAATCGTGCAGCGCCTCGCCGCGGCGCGGGTCGTGGATGAACAGCGGGGCCATCCGCGACTCGACCGCCAGCCGACCACGCCGGTTGGCCATGTTGTCGCCGATGCCGTGCTCGCCCTGGCAGGGGGTGTAAACGTCCATCAGGGCGGGACCGTCGAAGTAGTTCAACATGTCCATGGTTGCCCGCAGGAAGTGTCCCTGCATTGCGGTGGCGGTGGCCACCACATAGGTGTTGGCGTGGAACGAGGCCAGCAGGCCCAGTTCCTTGCGGCTCTCGGTCTTGCCCGAGTGCGCCGCCCCGACCCGGGCCAGGTCGGAGTCCTGGCCGGGCAGGCTGGCCGTGGACGCCTGGCCGCCGGTGTTGGAGTAGGCGCCGGTGTTCAGCACCATCATCCTGATCGGCGTCGGGGAGGCGAGGATGCGCGACATGGCACCGAAGCCGATGTCGTAGCTGGCGCCATCGCCGCCGATGGTCAGCACCGTCGGCATCAGGGCCAGCTCCTCGTCGGTGAAGTCGGCCCAGCTCAGCGTGGCGAGTTCGTCGTCGTGGACGGCCGGGTCGTAGCTGTCGGCCAGTTCGAGCCGGGCCGTCCGGATCGCCTTGACCAGGTCGACCGCGCGCGTGGCCAGCCCTTCGAACACACCCTTGGCAAGCGGTTGGGCATCCTGGAAGAGGCTGTTCACCCACGGGTCGGTGAACGCGTTGTAGGGCATGGTGGACGAGTAGACGCTGGAGCAGCCGGTCGAGTTGGTGACCACCGTGGTGGCCGGTCCCTTGCCGGTCGGTCCGCCCTCGAGCAGGTAGAGGTTCTTCTCGATCTCGGCCAGCGCCGTCTTCAACCGCCCGGCCCGGGGTGCGGCGACGTCAGGCAGTGTGCGCAGTTGCTGGGCGAGCAGGCCGGCCAGCTGGTCGAGCGTGGCCCGCTGCTCCGACTGCCGCTTGGCGCCGAGCGCATGGCTGGTCGCCACCACCATCCGGGTGCTGGTCACCTCGCCGCAGCCGCGGCAACCGCCGTGGCCGCCGGTGACGGCGTAGTAGTTGTTCCGGTCGAGGAGCAACCGCTTGGTGTCACCGCCCGGGTCGACGGCGCCAGCGGTGAACTTGGCCGGCGTGTTCGGGGTCTTGGCCAGGAACTCCAGACCGGCTTCCAGCCGTTCCTCGACGGCTGGGGTCTGCACGGTCGAGGTCAGCGCTTGCGGGCCGCAGACGTCGACGCACTCCAGGCAGCCAGTGCACTTCCAAGGGTCGATGGTCACCGAGTACAGGCCACCGTTGCCGGGGGTCTCGCGCTCCAGCGCGTCGAAGAACGGCCGGGTCCTCGCCACCGGGAAGGTGCGCAACAGCTCGACCACTGCGGTGTAGTTGCGGCGCAGGTAGGCCCCGGAGGTGGCGGGCACCAGGTCGTCCACCGCCTGGCCGACCAGGTCGGCGAAGGACGCCTCGGCGCCGGCCCGGTAGAGCTCGCGGACGCGAGCGGAGATGCCGTAGACGTGCTCCCGCATCGCGCCGCGCTGGGCCTCGTTGACCTCGATCATGCCGACAGCGGTTGAGATCAGCGTGTGCAGTTCGTGCACCGCGTTCGGGATCGCGGCGTCCGGGCAGGCCAGGGTGCACTCCATGCAGCCGGTGCACAGCGACGCGTCGAACAGCGGCACGGTGCGCCGGAACAGTCCCTTGTTCTTGCCCGCCGCGGTGCCGGCCGGGATGAACAGCCCGCTGCCCGGCATCACCGGCGCCCGGCCGACGGTTCCGTCACGGAACGGCGCGCCCATGATCTGGTCGTAGTAGTCGGGGTCGAAAAGGTTGGACGCCGCGCACGCGCTGCCGGCCAGCCCGATCGACAGGTCGATCGTCCGCGACGACCCGGCCGGGGAGTTCGCCTCGATCTGGAGGTACCTGTCCGATGCGTAATCGACCGGCCGCAGCGCAGCCAGCCCATCCTCGATCACTGCCATGTTGGACGCGACGATCTTGCTGCCCTTGGAACCGAACTTCTTGTGGATCTGCTGGAAGACCTTCTCGTGCACTTCTTCGCCGGACATGCCGCCCTGGGTCAGCCGGTCGAAGCCGCCGACCAGGGCGCCGATGAACGCGATGCCCATCATGCGGGTCTGCAGCTGGTCGGTCGGGGCATGCTTGGCGGCCACCGAGAAGGCGTCCAGCACGTAGAACTTGATCCTCCGTTCGCGGATGGTCTGCCGGGCCTTCGCCGGCAGCGTCTGCCAGGTCTGTTCGGGCCCCTCGCTGGACTGCATGATCAGCGTCCCGCCCTCGACCAGGCCCTTCAACGGGTTGGTGTGCTGGAAGACCTTGTGGTCTGGCGAGAGCACGACCTCGACGTCCTCGAGTTCGGCGTTGGTGACCAGAACCGGCTCGGGGCTGAGGGTGATGTAGTAATTGGTTGCCGCCCCGGACTTCTCCGAGCCGTACTTCGGCGCCGACTTGGAGTACATGCCCAGCGCGCCGGCCAGGATGTCGGTCATCAGCTTGCCGGTGGCAATGGTGCCGTAACCGCCCACCGAGTGGAAGCGGATCCGTACCGCCTGGTCGGGCAGCAACTCCGGGTTCTGGCCGGTGGGCAGGGCCATCAACCGGGTCTCCGGGTAGGCCGTGGCCAGCTTGCGCTGGAGCTCGGCGAAGCTGCCGGTGGCACCGTCGGAGAAGAAGGTCGACCCGAGGTAGACCAGCGGGGATGCGTTGTCGCCGGCCATGTTCTCGGCGGCTGCGATCAGGTCGCGCGGCTGCAGGTCGTGCCCGCCCAACCCGAAGATGGCGCTGGTGAGGGCCGGGATGGTGGTAATCGGCGCGATGTCGGCGAAGCGTCCCGGGTGGGCGGCGTTGGCGGCGGCCTTGAACAGTGCCGAGGTGACCAGTTGGGTGAGCGCCATCTGGTCGGAGCGCTCCAGCACCGTGACGGCCTTCTTGCCCGCCAGCGCCGCGACGATCTCGGCCTCGGGGAACGGCTGCAGGAGTTTGACCGAGACCAGCCCGACCTTGAGGCCGCTGCGGCGCAGGTGCGGCAGCACGGCCCGGACGTCCTCCCCCACTGAACCGAGCGCCACGAAGACGTGGTCGGCGTCCTCGACGCCGTAGCAGTGGATCGGGGAGTAGTGGCGTCCGGTCAGCCGCCCGTACTCGGCCATCGCCTGGCGGGCCAGCCGAGGCACCTCGGAGTCGAAGTGGGTGCGGTGATCGACTGCGCCGGCCTGGAAGTCGGGCTGGTTCTGCACTGGGCCGGTCAGACCGGGGTTGTTCGGGTCGACCAGGGCCGGCACCAGCTGCCGGGTGCCCTTGCGCCAGGCGCCCAGCCACTGGCGGCGCCACTGGTTGTTCAAATCGGCGGGCACGAACCGTTGGGTCTGCCCGACGAGTTCACCGGCGTCGTCGGCCTCGACCCGGTCGGCGTTGGCGGTCAGCCAGTCGCGCAGCTCGTCCAGTTCGCAGACCCCGAACTCGGCGGCGTGCCGGGTCAGCCACCGCTCGAGCTGCCAGACCCGGCCCTTGGCCCCGTACATGATCTCCTGCGCGACGGTCGGGCAGTCGATCCGTCCGGCCGGGTCGCCCAGGTACTCGCGCAGCAGCTCGGGTTCGGGCAGGTTGGCCTCGGACATCATGTGGCTGGTGGAGAACCCGTCCATGGCATTGGCCACCGGGATCAGCGACAGCGCGGAGGTGCGGTAGCTGATCGCGGCCAGGTCGGCGGCCTCCTGTGGGTTGGCACCGAAGAAGACGGTGTAGCCGGCCGGCAGCAGCGCGTAGATGTCGTCATGGCCGGCCATCACGTTCAGCGAGTGCTTGCTCACCACCCGCGCGGCGACCTGGAGCACGAACCCGCCGACCTTCTTGCCGACGGTGACGAAGTGCGACTCCATCGCGTACAGGATGCCCTGGCTGGACGATGCGTTGGAGACGAACATGCCGCCGGTCAACGCCGCGCCGAGCGCACCGGACTGAGCGGAGTGCTCACCCTCGGGCTCGAAGAAGAACGGGTGCTTGCCCCAGACGTTGAGCTGGCCCTCGGCGCGGGCGGCCTCGTAGATCTCGCTGATCTCGGTGGACGGGGTGATCGGGTAGCCGATGACGCCGCCGCAGACGTGCTTCATCACGTGGGCGACCGCGGCGTTGCCGTTGATCACCGATGGGATGCCCGGGTAGCGCGGCGGCTTGGGGGCGTTCAACAGTCGGCTGGCCGTCAGGTGCTCAGTCTTCTTATCGAGTTGTGTCGCGGACACTTCTATCCTCCGTCGCGCTCAGCATTGATTCGCGGCCGGCTGGGCGGACAGTCGTTGTCCACCCGTTTGGTCGTACCTGAAGGTTACGCAATGGACCTGACAGAACGAAGCCCGGCCTCGGTTGGTGACCGTCGTGCTGGACGACACGCCCCGGACTGCACCAAGCTGGAGCCATGCCAGCGACGACTGTCCCCTTCCGCCACCTGTTCGGCCCCGGACCAACCAACCCCTACCCGGAAGCCACCCTCGCCCTGTCGCGTCCCCTGCTGGGTCACCTCGATTCGGCCTTCATCGCCGCGATGGACCACTCCTGCGAGGGTCTGCGGCAGGTCTGGGGTACCAGCAACGCCAGGACGCTGCCGCTGTCGGCGACCGGCTCGGCCGGCATGGAGGCCGCCTTCGTGAACACCGTCCACCCCGGGGACGTGGTCGTCATCGGCGTCAACGGGCTGTTCGGCGAGCGGATGTGCGACGTCGCGGCCCGCTGCGGTGCCGAGGTGGTCAGGGTCGACTTCGAGTGGGGTACGCCGGTGGACGCCGATCGGCTGGCCGCGGCCCACCCCAATCCCACGATCATCGCGGCCGTGCATGCCGAGACCTCGACCGGGGTGCGCTCAGACATCGCCGCGCTGGGGGCCGTCAAGGGTGACGCCCTGTTGTTGGTCGACGCGGTCACCTCGATCGGCGGCATCGAGTTGCGGGCCGACGACTGGGGCATCGACGTCGGCTACGCGGGGACGCAGAAGTGTCTCGGGGTGGCGCCGGGGCTGGCGCCATTCACCATCA
Organism: Brooklawnia sp.; assembly: GCF_049651565.1. Classification (GTDB taxonomy): domain Bacteria; phylum Actinomycetota; class Actinomycetes; order Propionibacteriales; family Propionibacteriaceae; genus Brooklawnia. Next base: position 17,892 of record NZ_JBASCI010000219.1, on the reverse strand, counting down.
ACGAGCGCGCCTGGGAGCGCCGCGTGGCGAAGCCGCAGTCGTGGTACCTCGACCTCGGCATGCTGGGCGGCTACGTTGGCGAGGCGAGCGGTGCGAAGCGCACCTACCACCACACCGCACCGGTTGCGATGGTGGTCTCGCTGGCGGCCGCGCTCGACCGGATCCTCGACGAGGGGTTGGCGGATGTGTGGGCCCGCCACCAGGCGGCCGGCGTTGCGTTGCAGGCCGGCCTGCAGGAGATGGGCCTGGAACTGTTCGCCGCCGAGGGCCACCGGTTGCCGGAGCTCACCACGGTCAAGGTGCCCGATGGGGTGGATTCGGCCCGGGTCCGCGGCTACCTGCTCGACAGGTACGACATCGAGATCGGCGCCGGTGTCAAGCAGTACGCGTCCTCGGTCTGGCGGATCGGACTAATGGGCCCGAACGCTAACCCGGGCTCGGTGGAATTGATCCTGGCCGCGCTGGCCGACGCGCTGCGGCACGCTTGATCTGCTTCCCACCCCCAGGGGTGGGATGTCGGTGCCGCCTGCGGACGAGCTGCCCATCGCCGAGGGTGAATTGGTATGGTGTCGATCGGCCCTCAACGACGACCGTCCACGCCTTGGGAGGTATCGCTTATGAATCCCGCGCTTCGCAATCACGCTGATACCACGAGCCTGCCGCGGCGCATCGTCGCGGTCGCGGTAGCGGTCCTGATGGCAGTGCCGACGCTGGGGGCCACGGCGCCGCAGGCATCGGCAGTCGAGCCGTTCAGCGATATCACGCCCGACATCAAGTTCTACGACGAGATGGTCTGGATGAGGGACGCCGGCATCTCCACCGGCTGGCCTGACGGCACCTACCGCCCCTGGCAGCCGGTCAACCGCGACGCCATGGCCGCCTTCATGTACCGGCTGGCCGGTGAGCCCGAGTTCGACTTGCCCGAGACCTCGCCATTCGCCGACATCACCCCGGAAACGCAGTTCTACAAGGAGATGGCGTGGATGAAACACGCGGGCATCTCGACCGGCTGGGAGGAGGACAACACCTACCGTCCATGGCAACCGGTGAAGCGGGACGCCATGGCAGCGTTCATGTACCGGCTGGCCGGGGAACCGGCATTCGCGACGCCGCCCACCTCTCCTTTCACTGATGTCGATCCCGACGTCCAGTTCTACAAGGAGATGGCATGGATGAAGCACTCGGGAGTCTCCACCGGTTGGCCGGACAACACCTACCGTCCCGGAAACGACATCCTCCGCGACGCCATGGCGGCGTTCATGTTCCGGCTCAGCGGCCTGCTCTCCGAGGGGCTGCTGCAATCAATCACCGCCGGCAACGCGCACACCTGCGCGCTGACCACTGACGGCGGGGTCAAGTGCTGGGGCAGCAACGCCCAGGGCCAACTCGGTGACGGCACCAACGACAACAGCTCCACGCCGGTCGACGTGACCGGGCTGACTGCCGGCGTCAGCGCCATCAGCGCCGCCGGCAACCGCACCTGCGCAGTATTCGCCGATGGCCGGGTCAAGTGCTGGGGCGAGAACACCTACGGTCAACTCGGCGACGGCACCACCCAGAACCGGAACACCCCGGTCGACGTGGCCGGCCTGGGATCGGGTGCCGTGGCGGTCACCGGCGGCGCCCACCACACCTGTGCGCTGACCACCGGCGGCGGCGTGAAGTGCTGGGGCAACAATGGCCAGGGCCAACTCGGCAACGGCAGCAGCACCGGCTCCTACACACCGGTCGAGGTCACCGGTCTTGGCTCCAGCGTGACCGCCATCAGCGGCAACACCTGGCACAACTGTGCCGCCACCGGTGACGGCGTCAAGTGCTGGGGCAACAACCAGTACGGCCAGTTGGGCGACAACACCAACGTCGGCAGGCGGGTGCCGGTCGAGGTGACCGGGCTCGGTGCCGGCGTGACCGCCCTCGCCACCGGCGAGTTCCACTCCTGCGCGGTTACCGGCGACCAGACCAAGTGCTGGGGCAACAACAACAACGGTCAGCTCGGCGACGGCACCACCGCACGCTCGTACACGCCGGTGACCACCACCGGGCTGGGCTCCGGTGTCTCCGCGATCACCGCCGGCAACAGCCACACCTGCGCGATCACCAACACCGGGGCAGCCAGGTGCTGGGGCCTGAACACCAACGGTCAGCTCGGCGACGGCAGCACCACCAGGCGGTCACAGCCCACCGATGTGGTCGGCCTGACCTCGGCAGTGGCTGCCATCGGCGCCGGCGACTTCCACAGTTGCGCGCTGACCGCCACCGGAGGCGCCAAGTGCTGGGGCCACAACGGCCAGGGCCGGTTGGGCGACGGCACCACCAACCAGCGCACCACCCCGGTCGGCGTCGAGGGTCACGCACCGCTGGAGGTCACCACCAGCGAACTGCCGGACGCGACCGTCGGCACGCCCTACTCGCACACCCTGTCCGCGGCCGGCGGCAACGCCCCCTACCAGTGGAGCACCACCAGTTCACTGCCCGCCGGGCTGACCCTGTCCACCGCCGGCGTACTCAGCGGCACCCCGACCAGCCATACCGATGGGCCGGTATCGCTCGTGGTGACTGTGACCGACCGGCGCGGCGGCACCAACAGCGTCACGCTCGAGCTCGACGTCCAACCCGAAGAGTTGGTGGTGACCACCACCGGCCTGCCCGACGCCACCCTCGACAAGCCGTACACCCAGAGCCTGACCGCGACCGGCGGCGTCCCGCCCTACAGCTGGTCGACAAGCACCAAACTGCCGGCCGGGCTGACCCTGTCGGACAGCGGTGTGCTCAGCGGCACCCCGACCCAGGCCACAGCTGATCCGATGTCGCTGGCCATCACGGTGACCGACGACTGGGACACCAGCAGCACCGTCGAGCTGACCTTCAGGGTCAACCCGCAGCCGTTGGAGATCACCACCAACAGCCTGCCGAACGCGATGGTCGACCAGCCCTACTCGCAGACCCTGACCGCGACCGGCGGCATCGCCCCGTACGAGTGGTCGACCACCAGCACGCTGCCCGACGGGCTCAGCCTGGCCAGCGACGGGACGCTGACCGGGACGCCGACCACTGCCACCTCGGCGGCGGTCTCGGTCGAGGTCACCGTCGCCGACGACTGGGGCATCGAGTCCACCGCCAATCTGGCCCTCAGCGTGCTCCCGGCCAACCTCGCCGTGGTGAGCACCGGCCTACCGGACGCGACCGCCGGCGAGGAGTACTCGGCAACCCTGGCGGCGGGCGGTGGCGTCGCACCCTACACCTGGTCGACCGCCGGTGCCCTGCCGAGCTGGCTGAGCCTGTCCGAGTCCGGCGAACTGACCGGCACCCCGGTCAGCCACACCACGACCCCGATCACCATCTGGGTCACCGTCACCGACAGCTGGAACCTCTCGACCACCGGCAGCGTGACCCTCAACGTCAATCCGGCACCGCTGGCGATCGCCACCAGCACCCTGCCGGCCGGCAAGGCCGGCGACGCCTACCCCGCCACCACTCTGCACGCGGTCGGCGGCGTGGCGCCCTACACCTGGACCGCCAGCGGGCTCCCGGCCGGGCTCAACCTGTCACCGCAGGGCGAACTGGGCGGCACCCCGGAAAGCCACACCCCAACCGCGGCCAACGTCACCATCACCGTCACCGACGACTGGGACACCACCACCACGGTCAACCTGACCCTCACAGTCGCCCCGGCCGACCTCGCGGTCGCCACCGACGGCCTGCCGGACGCCACGGTCGGCGTCCCGTACTCGCACCAGCTGGCGGCCAGCGGCGGCGTCAAGCCGTACAACTGGACGACCGACAGCACCTTGCCGGCCGGTCTAGCCCTGTCAGCCAGCGGTGTGCTCAGCGGCACCCCGACGGGCCACACCACCGAACCGGTCACCATCCAGCTCACCGTCACCGACGCCTGGGACACCAGCACCACCGGCAGCCTGACCATCACCGTGCAGCCGGCGCCACTGCAGATCACCACCAGCACACTCGCGGACGCCACAGCAGGCGCCTTCTACACCCGGACGCTGGCCGCCACCGGCGGGGTGGGTCCGTACACCTGGTCGACCAGCAGCAAACTGCCGGAGGGCCTCAGCCTGTCCGGCAACGGAGTGCTGAGCGGCACCCCCGCCAGCCACACCAGCGGTCCGGTCACCATCGCGGTCACCGTCACCGACACCCGGGACACCCGCGCGACCACCAACCTGCAACTCTCCATCACCCAGCCGCCGCTGTTGATCACCGTGGACGCCCTGCCGGCGGCGATGGTCGGGCACCCCTATTCGGCGGCCCTGACCGCCACCGGCGGCATCGGCCCATACCGGTGGACGGCCGAGGACCTTCCCGATGGCATCGAACTGTCCGGGGGCGAGCTGGTCGGCATCCCGACAACCGCCGGGGAACACACCATCCAGGTCTCGGTCACCGACGCCCAGTCGAGCCGGGTGAGCCGCAGCCTGCGAGTGACCATCCACGACGACGACACCCTGGTGGTGGCCACCGACGACCTGCCGGCAGCCACGGTGAACGAGCACTACTCCACCACCCTGGCTGCGACCGGCGGCACCGCCCCTTACTCGTGGACCACCAGCAGCCAGCTGCCCGCGTGGCTGAACCTGTCACCGACCGGTCAGCTGTCCGGTACCCCGAACACCACCGAACAGGTCACCATCGAGGTCACCGTCACCGACAGCCAGGCAAGGACCGCCAACGCCAGCCTGACGCTCACCGTGAACCCGGTCCCCGACGCCCCTGGCAGCAACGGATAGCAGCCCGGCGCTAACCTCACACCCATGGGTTCCGAGGTGCGGGCATGACGCTTGCCTTCCTGCTGACGTTGCTGGCCGGGCTGGCCACCGGTGTCGGCGGCATCGTCGCCACCCTTGCCCGCGCGGGCAGTCAACGCTTCCTGTCGTTCAGTCTGGGTCTGTCCGCGGGCGTGATGATCTACATCTCCATGGTGGAGATGCTGCCGCAGGCGAACCAGCGGCTAGCCGCGCACTTGGGCAGCGAACGGGGTGCCTGGGTGTCGGTCGCCGCCTTTTTCGGCGGCATCGTGTTCACCGGCATCATCGACCGGCTGGTGCCCGAGAAGGTGAACCCGCACGAGGCCGACCTGCGCCCGCACGCCGAGGCGGCCCGCAACCAGACGCTCGCCCGCACCGGGCTGATCACCGCCGCTGCGGTCGCGCTGCACAACTTCCCGGAAGGCTTCGCCACCTTCATCTCGGCACTGGAGGATCCGCAACTGGGTATACCCATCGCCATCGCGGTCGGGATCCACAACGTCCCGGAAGGTATCGCGGTTGCGGTTCCGATCCACCAGGCGACGGGCAGCAGGCGCAAGGGCATCATCGCCGCATGGCTGTCCGGCCTTGCTGAACCGGTGGGTGCTGTGGCGGGTTACCTGCTGCTCAGGCCATTCCTGACCGAGACCACCCTGGGCATCGCCTTCGGTGTGGTGGCCGGGATCATGGTCTTCATCTCGTTCGACGAGCTGCTACCCACCGCCGAGGAGTACGGCAAGCACCACCTGACCATCTACGGCCTGGTCATCGGGATGGCGGTGATGGCACTCAGCCTGCTGCTGCTGATGTGACTTTGCGTGCTAATCCTGCGCCCAGTCCAGGGTTGGCACCTGGGCGGCGAACTCGCGCAGCAGGGCGGACGAGGCGTCCAGGGCGTTCAACTCGCCCGAGCCAACCTTGCCCTCCATCTCCTGCGACAGCCGGCGCATCCGCCTGGTGCCGTGCAGCGAGTCCATCACCGCGGCCTCGGTCTGGCTCCACATCCAGCTCACCTGCTGGGACGCCCGGTAGGACGACAACCCGTAGGTGGCCTCCAAGTACTGACGGTGCTCCAGCACCGCCTGCCAGACCTCCTCCAGACCGATCTTGTGCAGTGCTGAACAGGTCAGCACCGGCACCCGGCGCTCCGACGACTGCGACGAGACCAGCTTCATCGCGATCGACAGCTCCCGGGCGGTCACCCTGGCCTCGCCCGCATTTTCACCGTCGGCCTTGTTGACCGCGATGACATGGGCCAGCTCCAGGATGCCCTTCTTGATGCCCTGCAACTGGTCGCCGGAGCGGGCGAGCATCAACACCAGGTAGGTGTCGACCATGCCGTGCACGGCCACCTCGGACTGCCCGACGCCGACGGTTTCGACGATGACCACGTCGAAGCCGGCGGCCTCGACCAGCAGCATCGCCTCCCGGGTGGCCCGGGCGACACCGCCGAGGTGCAGCCCGGTGGGTGAGGGCCGGATGAACGCGTCGTCAGACTGCGACAGCGCGCCCATCCGCGTCCGGTCACCGAGCACCGAACCACCCGAGACCGAGCTGGACGGGTCGACCGCCAGCACCGCCACCCGATGGCCCTGCTCGATGAGCAGCACCCCCAGCGCGTCGGTGAAGGTGGACTTGCCGGCTCCCGGAACCCCGGACAGCCCCAACCTGATCGAGTTGCCCGACAAGGGGGCAAGTTCTCGCAGCAGCTCACGCGCCAGCGGGCGGTGGGCAGGTTTGCGCGATTCGACGAGGGTGATGGACCGGGCCAGCGCGGCCCGGTCCCCACTCCTGACGCCTTCGATCAGGGCCGGGACGTCGATCGGCCTAGGCATTGCCCTCCCGAGCGGCCTTCACCATGCCCTTGAGCAGGTCGGTTGCCGCCACCGGGATGTTGGTGCCGGGCGGGTAGATCGCCGCCGCACCAGCCTGCCGCAGCTCCTCGAAGTCGCCCTCGGGGATGACGCCGCCCACCACGATGGCGATGTCCTGGCGTCCCTGCGCGTCCAGCTCCTGACGCAGTGCGGGCACCAGCGTCAGGTGCCCCGCGGCGAGCGACGACACGCCGACGACGTGCACGTCACCCTCGATGGCCTGCCGGGCGGCCTCCTGCGGGGTCTGGAACAGCGGGCCCACGTCGACGTCGAAGCCGAGGTCGGCGAAGGCGGTCGCGATCACCTTCTGGCCGCGGTCGTGGCCGTCCTGGCCCATCTTCGCGATCAGCACCCGTGGCCGGCGACCCTCGATCTCCTCGAACTCCTCGACCAGTGCACGAGTCTCGTCCATGGCCTGCGATTCACCCGCTTCCTTGGAGTAGACACCAGAGATGGTGCGGATCTGCGCGGTGTAGCGGCCGAACGCCTTCTCCATGGCGTCCGACATCTCGCCGACCGTGGCGCCGGCACGGCCGGCGTCGATGCACTGCTTGAGCAGGTTGCGCTCCGGGTCGGTCGAGTCGGGGTTGGCGGCGGCCCAGGTGAGCGATTCGAGCGCCTTGGCGACGGCGTCGGCGTCCCGTTCTGCCCTGAGCTTGTCGAGCTTGGCCAGCTGCTGGTTGCGCACCTCCCGGTTGTCGACCTTCAGCACCTCGAGCGGGTCCTCGGAGTCGAGGACGTACTTGTTGACGCCGATCACCGGCTGGCGGCCGGAGTCGATCCGGGCCTGGGTGCGGGCCGCGGCCTCCTCGATGCGCATCTTCGGGATGCCGGCCTCGATGGCCTTGGTCATGCCGCCGGCCTGCTCGACCTCCTGGATCAGGCCCCAACCGCGAACCGCGAGGTCCTTGGTCAGTTTCTCGACGTAGGCCGAACCGGCCCACAGGTCGACGCTGCGGGTGGTACCCGACTCCTGCTGCAGGAACAGCTGGGTGTTGCGGGCGATCCGGGCGGAGAAGTCGGTCGGCAGCGCGATGGCCTCGTCCAGTGCGTTGGTGTGCAGCGACTGGGTGTGACCCTGGGTGGCGGCCATCGCCTCGACACAGGTGCGCACCACGTTGTTGTAGACGTCCTGGGCGGTCAGCGACCAACCGGAGGTCTGGGAGTGCGTGCGCAGGCTCATCGACTTGGGGTTCTTCGGGTTGAACTGCCGCACCAGGCGGGCCCACAGCATGCGGGCAGCCCGCAGCTTGGCCACCTCCATGAAGAAGTTCATGCCGATGCCCCAGAAGAAGCTCAGCCGGGGTGCGAACTGGTCGACCTTCAGGCCCACCGACTCACCGGCGCGGATGTACTCCACCCCGTCGGCCAGCGTGTAGGCCATCTCGATGTCGGCGGTCGCGCCGGCCTCCTGCATGTGGTAGCCCGAGATCGAGATCGAATTGAACTTCGGCATGTTCGCGCTTGTGAACGCGAAGATATCCGACACGATCCGCATCGACGGGTCCGGCGGGTAGATGTAGGTGTTACGAACCATGAACTCCTTGAGGATGTCGTTCTGGATCGTGCCGGCGAGCTGCTCGGGCTTGACGCCCTGCTCCTCGGCGGCCACCACGTACAGCGCCAGGATCGGCAGCACCGCACCGTTCATGGTCATCGACACACTCATCTGGTCGAGCGGGATACCGTCGAACAGTTGCCGCATGTCGAGGATCGAGTCGACCGCCACACCGGCCATCCCGACGTCACCGGCCACCCGTGGGTGGTCGGAGTCGTAGCCACGGTGGGTGGCCAGGTCGAAGGCGATCGACAGGCCCTTCTGGCCGGCTGCCAGGTTGCGCCGGTAGAACGCGTTGGACTCCTCGGCGGTGGAGAAACCCGCGTACTGACGGATCGTCCACGGCCGGGAGACGTACATCGTGGTGTACGGGCCACGCAGGAAGGGCGGGAAACCCGACAGCGTGTCCAGGAAGTCCAGGCCGTCATAGTCGCCGGAGTCGTAGAGGTGCTTGACCGGAATCTGTTCCGGGGTCAGCCACTCCTGCGGCCCGGCAGCGGTCAGCAGCTGGTCGAAGTTCGCCCGGGCGTCCGCCCCGGCAGCCGCGTCGCCCAGTTCGATGCTGTCGAAGCGAGGTAGCGCGTTCACTTGTTCACCCCCAGAGTTTCAAGGACGCTGTTCAGACCGGCCACGACGTCCATGCCCATGGCGATGGTGCCGTCGATGACGCCGGAGCTGTCAACGTCTCCGAGTTCCTTGATGTTGCCGGCCAGCAGCACCTGCTGCGCACCGGCGTCCTTCAGCGCCTTGGCAACCTCAAGGCCCTGGGCCGCGTAGACCTTGGCCGACGAGCACAGGCACGCCACCGGTGTTCCGGCCGCCTGCCATGCCGCGACGATCTCCTCGGTGGAGCCGCCCTCGACCATCGGGGTCTGCAGACCTGCGATGTGGAAGTAGTTGGACGCGAAGCCCTCGCGACCACCGAAGTCGCGACGGGTGCCGAGGCAGGCCAGGAAGACCTTGGCATCGGCTCCGGCGGTGGCGTCCCGCAGCGCCTCGAACGGCGCGGAGTTGCGCTGCCACTTCAGCCCCGCGTACTGCGGGGCCTCGGGGCGTGGCGTGCGGTCGGTCACCGGGGTCTCACCCGGGTTCGGGAACTCCGAGACACCGGTGATAGGCAGCTTGCGGGTGGCCAGCAGCTTGGCGCGGCCGGCGTTCAGCTCTTCGAGGGCCTGGCCGACCAGGCCGTCGGCCAGTGCCGCGACCATGCCGCCAGCGGCCTCGATCTTCTGGAACTCGGCCCAGCCGGCCTCGGCGATGTCGCGGGTCAGCGCCTCGATGTACCAGGCGCCACCGGCCGGGTCGTTGACCCGCCCGATGTTCGACTCCTCAGCCAGCACGATCTGGGTGTTGCGGGCCAGCCGCCGGCTGAAGTCGTTCGGCAGTCCCCACGCGGTGTCGAACGGCAGCACGGTGATCGCCTCCGCGCCACCGACAGCGGCCGAGAAGGTCGCGATGGTGCCACGCAGGATGTTGACGTACGGGTCGTCGCGGGTGATCTCGCGCCACGACGTGACCGCGTGCTGACGGGCGCCGCGCTTGGCCGGGCTGACCTCGAAGACCTCGCCGACCCGGGCCCAGACGGTGCGCAGCGCGCGCAGCCGGGCGATGGTGGCGACCTGGTCGCTGGCGGCGGTGACCCGGAAGTTGATCGAGTCGAAGGCGTCATCCACGTTGACGCCCTGCTCGACCAGCGCCCGCACGTACTCCACCGCGCTGGCCAGCAGCCAGGCGACCTCGTGCACGTCGCCGGCACCGGCGTTGTGGTAGATCGTTCCGTCCACCACGAAGGCCCGTGACTTGCTGTAGCCGGCCAGCCGCTCCACCCACTTCGACAGCCCCGACAGGTCGGGAGTCGTGCCGGTGAGGGCGGCCTCACCGATCGGGTCGAGGCCGAGGTTGAGCGACAGCTCAGCCTTGTCGGCCTCGGATGCTTCGAAGACGCCCAGCAACGCCTCGGCCGCCGCCACCTGGTCGGTGCGGCTGGAGACGTCGACCTTGGCCAGGTCGAGCAGGACGTCGGCGAGGGCACCGGAGACATCGGACGCGGCGATGGCGTCCGGGTCGACCCGCAGCCAGATGCTGGTGGCGCCGCGCTCCAGGTCGGTGCGGATGGCCTGCCTGGTCGCCGCGACGTCCGGGTCCTCGTGCAGCGCGCGGACATCCCACGCGTCCATTGCGCCGGTTCGGATGGTGGTGCCGCGGGTGAACGGTGCGGCAGCGGGGGCGCCCAGCTCACCGGCCGCGTCCTGCCTGGTGTAGATGGGCTCCACGACCAGGCCGTCAACGGTCCTGGTGCGGAGCCGGTCGACGGCCTGCTCTGCGGTCAGCTGCTTGCCTTCCGGACGTCCCTTGTTCAGCACCTTGGCGACTTCGGCGGCCCACTGCTCGAGGCTGGGTGCGTCGAAATCACCGGCGAGAACGAGGTCTTCGGGGACTTGGTCCACGACATCCGTTGACGCGCCTGCTGGTGGAGTAGGTGTCGTCATCGGTTCACTCCTCCCAGTGTGAAACGGCTCCTCGCGAAGCCTGATGTGCATTCCACGCGACCCACGGCCGCGCGTTGGCATTTGGTGGTGGGCGCCAGCCCGAACCGGACAGCATCTCGGGCTGGGGCGGGGGCTGGATGGCCGGAACCACCCAAGCCCTCACAGCATACCAAGTTGACTATTCGGCCGAACCCACGCCCTCGATCAGCTGCGGTCAGCCCTGCTCGGGCTCCCCGGCCACGATGGTGATGTCGTTCAACTTGGCCTGCGACTTGGTCAGGGCGGCGCAGAACTCGCCACCGAAGCCGAGCGCGCTCGCGGTCGCCAGCGCCTCGTGCACACCGTCGCCGACCATCGCCGGGACGCTGAGCTCGGCGGCCATCCGGGTGTAGTAGCGGACGTCCTTGCGGGCGTTGTCGAGCTGGAACTTCAGGGTCTCGAAGTCGCCGTTGAGCGAGTTCTCCATGATCTTCAGGGTGCCGCCGTTGGCGAACCCGCCGCCCGACAGCACCTCGGTCAGCTTCTGCGGGTCGACGCCCATCTTGACTGCGATCGCGAACCCCTCGGCCAGGATCGTCAGCGCCGCCTGGAAGGCGGTGTTGTTGAGCAGCTTGATGATGTGACCGGCACCGACCCCGCCGCAGCGGTAGATGTTGTCGGCGAAGCACTTGATGATCGGTTCGATCTCGGCGTAGAGGTCGTCGTCGGCCCCGACCAGCACGTTGACGGTGCCGGCCTCGGCCTCGGCCGGACCCCTGGTCAGCGGGATGTCGGCGATCCGGGCGCCCTTGCCGGCTGCCAGTTCGTTGAGCTGCCGGGTCATCGAGGGCTCGGAGGTGGAGGCGTCCATGATGATCAGGCCCGGCTTGGGGTCGGTGAGCAGTTCGGTGACTACCTGCTCGACGTCGGCGGCCGAGGTGACGCAGATCACCACGATGTCGCTGGTGCGTCCGAGTTCAGCGTTGTCGGCGGCCCGGGTGGCGCCGAGCTCGTCGAGCCCCTCGGGCGCCCGCTGCCGCATCGTGTAGGCCAGCGGATAGCCCTTCAGCAGGATGTTCTTGGCCAGGCCGTGACCCATCAGGCCGGTGGCGCCAACGAATCCGATCTGCTTGGTGGTGTCGTTCAACGTGCTTCCTCTCGATTGGACGTGGTCTATGGACTCCATCCTGCCATCAGTGGTGGTGCCGGACGGTATGGGTGGGACTGCAGGGGTGACGACGAAGCCCGACCCCGCCCGGATCAACCTCCGTACGCGGCTGGCCGTGGCGGTGATCGTGCTGATCGGGGTCTCGCTGACCCATGGTCGGCTGGACATCTCCTCGGCCCAGGGCGTCGGTTCGCGGTTCACCATGGTGCTACCCCGCTCCCGCAACGGGAAGGACGTCGCGGGGCGGGCGGCTCATGGTGGACGGCGAGTGGGTCGACCTGTCGGCGCGCGAGTTCGCGCTCGCCGAGACCTTCATGCGTAACCCGGGCCGGGTGCTCAGCCGGGAGCAGTTGCTGTCGAGCGTCTGCGGTTACGACTTCAACGCCCAGTTCAACGTCGTCGACGTCTACGTCAACTACCTGCGCAAGAAGTTGGGCAAGGACCACATCGAGTCGGTGCACCGGATGGGCTACCGCTTCCGCTGAGCTGATCCGGACCCGATTACAATCGTCGGCATGACCCCGAAGGCCCCGACCCGCCGGTTGACCAGCAACATCCACCACACCGCCCTGATCTTCGAGGGCGGCGGGATGCGGGTCAGCTACACCGCTGCGGTCGTGGTGGCGCTGCTGGAGGCCGGCTTGCACTTCGACTGGGTGGCCGGCATCTCGGCCGGTTCCTCCAACACCGCCAACTACCTGTCACGCGACCGCGCCCGGGCCCGCCGCTCGTTCGTCGAGTTCGCCGCCGACCCGCAGTTCGGCGACCTGCGCACCCTGATCAGGGGCAAGGGCCTGTTCAACTCCGAGTACATCTACCGGGTCTCCGGTCAGCCCGGCCAGGCACTGCCCTACGACTTCGACACCTTCCAGGCCAACCCGGCACGGATGCGGCTTGGGGTCTTCGAGGCCGACACCGGCCGCGCCTTCTACTGGACGCGCGACGACGTCAAGACCCGGGACGACCTGATGGCGCGCGTGCAGTCGTCGTCCACGCTGCCGTTCTTCATGCCGCCGGTGCACATCGGCGACCACGTCTACGCCGACGGCGCGCTCGGTCCAAGCGGCGGCATCGCCCTGGACGCCGCCCGGGCCGACGGCTTCACCCGGTTCCTGGCCGTGCTGACCAGGCCACGCGACTACGTCAAGGCGCCGGTGCGGATCAGCCGGCCGATGCGCCAGTACTTCCGCAAGTACCCGGCGATTCTCGACGCGTTGCAGCAGCGGGCGACGAACTACAACCGCAGCCGTGAGGAGTTGCTGGAGCTGGAGCGCAGCGGGGACGCGATGATCTTCTTCCCCGAGGGTTTCACTGTCAGCCAGGGCGAACGCAACACCGCCAGGCTGGCGCGCAGCTTCGCCGACGGCGCCGCCCAAGCGGCCCGGCAGTTACCGGCATGGCGGGAGTGGCTGGGCGTCTGAGCCGGGCGTTGCGTCCGTGCGGTGGTCAGCGCCGGCGCCGGCCGAGCGCAGCGAAAGCCGCATACAGCTCGGCGTTCAGGCTGCGCAACTGCCACGCGTCCGGCTTGAGCACCTGCCGGTCGTAGCTGAACAGGCCGTTGGTCTCGGTCTCGACATCACTGAGCTGGGTGTAGACGCAGCCCCGTAATCCCTTGCTGACCAGCGGGATCAGTTGTTCTCGGTACAGGTCGCGCAGGGCGGCGTCATAGCCGGACCGGTCGGGCAGCGTGCCGTAACCGTAGTGGCCCCTGACATCCCACTGGTGGTCGGGCAGGACCAGGTTGTAGCCGCCGAACTCGGACAGCAGGAACGGCCGCCGGTCGCGCCGGGGTGGGGGTTGCAACTTGAGGATGTAACGGTGCCGGCTGCGGAAGTCGCCGCCGCCCTGGTCGTACCAGCCGGAAACCGCATCGATCAGCCGTGTCGGGTCGACGATCCGCACCATCGACTCGATCCGATTGGTCTGGTACTGCCCCCAGGCCTCGTTGAAGATCGTCCAGCAGACCACGCTCGGGTGCGGATCGAGCAGCTTGATCATGCCGATCATGTCGGCCTCGAAGAGCTCCCGGTTCTCGCGGTGCTGGCGGCCGGCCGCCCGGTGGGCCCGGCGTGAGGTGTCGTCCAGTTGAACGTTGAATGTCATCGCTATCCGGGACTGCACGACGTTCAGCCGCGGCTTGCCACCGTTGACTACGTCCTGGATGACCAGCATGCCGAGCCGGTCGGCGTGGTCGTAGAACCGCCGGGACTCGACCTTGATGTGCTTGCGGACGCCGTTGAACCCGAGGTCGCGCAGCTGTTGCAGGTCGAAGACCAGGGCCTCATCGGCCGGGGCCGTCATGCCGGTCTCGGGCCAGTAACCCTGGTCGAGCGGCGCGTTCAGCAGCACCGGCTGGCCGTTCAGCAGCACCGCCGGGCGCCGCTCCCGGCGCGCACCCGGGATCGGCCCGAGCGCGACGGTCCGCAGACCCGCCCACGACCACACCTCGTCGTGGCCGGCGGTGACCCGGAGCCGGTAGCGGTAGGGGTCCTCGAGGGTCCACGGCCTCGGGTCGGGCAGCCTGACCTGCAGGGATTCGCCTGAGTTCCCGGCGACGCGGACGGTGCCGCCGTCGGGGAGTTCGACGCCCACCTCGACCTGGCACGGCTGCTCGGTCTCGACGCGGAGCTCCATGCCGTCCAGCCTGTCGAGGGTGAGCGTGTGCACCGCGGTGATGGCGTTGGCGGGCCTGGGCTCGGCCCAGACGGTCTGCCAGATGCCGCTGGTGGCGGTGTACCAGATGCCGCCCGGGTCGTCGGACTGCTTGCCGTACTGCTGGCCGTTGGCAGGCCCCGGGTCGCGGACGCCCACCACCACCTCGACCGGGCCGGATTCCCACGGCAGGTCGAAGCTGAACGGCAGGTAGCCCCCCAGGTGGGAGCCCACACACTGGCCGTCCACCCAGACCGCGCACTCGTAGTCGACCGCTTCGAAGTTGAGCACCACCCGGCGTCCCCGCCACGCCACGGGTGGTTCGACGGTGCGCCGGTAGAACAGCGTCTCGTCGGCCCCCAGCGCCCGGGTGACCCCGGACGCGACGGTCTCCAGAGCGAACGGGACGGTGATCTGGCCCTGGTAGACCATCGGCAGTGTCTCGGCCACCAGCGCGCCCAACGCTGGCCGTACCACGTACTCCCACGGTCCGTTCAGGCTGCGCCACTCGGTCCGCTCCAGCATTGGGCGCGGGTACTCCGGCAACGGGTTCGGGTTCCCGATCGCCTGGGACGCCCAAGGGGTGCGCAGCCTGGTTGCGTTTGGCATCGGAACTCGCTTTCGCCGGTATCCCCCAAACGCTAGTTGAATCCGAAGAACCGCCGAGCGATCTTGTAGGCAACCAGCGTGACGCGGCGTCCGAAGCTGCCTGGCAGGTTCACCAGCCGCCCCATCGGGGTGCGCATCAGCCGGCGCCAGGTGACCTGGTCGGTCTCCCGGATCTCACGCCACAGCCTTGCCTTCTCAGTCAGGTACTCCGGTTTGCCGGTCCGGATGCAGATGATCGACGACACCGCTGTCACCACGCCCAGGTATGACTCCAGGTACCTGCGCAGCCGCCGGGGCAACGGGGTGTCCCGGCTGGGCAGGTGGCCGATCATCAACCGGTTGACCTTCAGTTGCTGGTCGGCCCGCTTGACCATCACCGCCTCGCTGACCGACTGGTCGGGGCGGCCGATGAAGTACTGGTACAGGTCGACATCGAGGTAGTGGATGGTGCGTACCAGGGCCATCGGCCCGTACGCGTACAGGTTGTCCACGTAGAACGTGTGCTCCGGCAGTTCGAGCCCGAACTGGCGCAGCAGACCGGTCCGGTAGGTCAGGGCGTGCATCAGCAGGTACTGCGAGAGCCGGAACCGCCCGACGGCGTGCCAACTGACGGTCCGCCCGTCCGGGAAGACGTTGCCGTAGCTCATCACATGCTTGCGGCGCTTGCCCTGCTTGTCGTAGACGAAGTTGGTGACGACCAGGTCGGGCCCGGCACCGGCCGTCACCAGCGCGCGGAGGGCCTCGACGAGGGCGTGGAACGCCTCGGGTTCCAGCCGGTCGTCGGAGTCGACGACCTTGAAGTAGTGGCCGCGGGCCAGCCGCAGCCCGGTGTTGATGCCGGAGCCGTGCCCGCCGTTGGGCTTGTTGATCACCAGGACGCGTCCGGGGTGTTCGGTGGCGTATCGTTCGGCGATCAGTGCGGTGTCGTCGGTGGAGCCGTCGTTGACCACGATGGCCTCCACGTCGTCGGGCACCGGGAGCATGGAGTCCAGACAGCGCGCCAGGTAGTCCTGCGAGTTGTAGCTGGGCACCACGATGGTCAGCACCTTCGTGGCCTGGCCGTCGTCCTGGACGGGCACCGAACCTCCTCGAGCAGGGCGGCAGGGGTCGCCGACGGGAGCATGGTAGCCCGAGCCGCTGAAGTCAGGCCGGCTGGTCCAGCCGGCTGTACGGCGGGCCGGCGGCCAGCATGGCGTCCACCCGGGCGTTGTCACGCTTGTTCTCCCGGTACCCGCGCAGCACCGCCAGCAGCCCGCGCAGGTGATGACCATTGAGCAGGTCGATCAGCCCCTCAACCATCGCGATGCTCACCATCCCGCTGCTCATTTTCGCGATCGCCCGGAACGGCATGTTGCGGACGAACTCGACCTCGGTACCCGGCCGCCCCTGCGACCGCGAGCGGCTCAGCCGGGCGGACAGCCACCGGTCCACCAGCCGGCCGAGCGGGCTGGGGGCGTGGCCCAGTTCGAGCAGCGGGTCGTTCAGACCCAGCAGATTGCCCGGTGCAGGACGTGGCAGCGGCCGGCCGAGCAGCCTGGTGAAGTCGTCGATGCTGACCTGGCGTCCGTCTCCGGCGGTGTAGGACGTCAGCTCCGGCGGCCGGGCCACCACCGGAGCGTCCCGGTCGACGGTGGCGGTCAGCCGGATGTCGACGCAGCTGGCACCCACCATGACCTGCCAGCTGCCGGGCTCGACCTGCCACTGCCCGGTGACCACGTCGAAGTGCCGAAACGTGTACTCGTTGAAGTCGATCCTGACCCGCCGGGACCGCCTGGCGGCCAGGAGCTGCTTGCTGAACCCCTTCAGCTCGCGCACCGGGCGGATCAGCTTCGAACCGGGCAGCCCGACGTAGAGCTGGGCCACCTCGCTGCCGTCCCGGCCGGAGGTGTTGGTGAGGGTGAACTGGACGCCCTCGTCGTCGACCGCCAAGTCGGAGTACTCGAAGGTCGAGTAGCCCAGCCCGAAGCCGAACGGGTACCGCACCGGGATGCCGGCGCTCAGGTAGTGCCGGTAGCCGACGAACGGGCCCTCGGTGTAGTAACTGTGCCGCCCACGGGCGGGGAAGCGGCCAGCGGTCGGGGTGTCGGCCAGCGACATCGGGTAGGTCTCGGCGAGCCGGCCGGACGGGTTGACCTCTCCGGTCAGCACATCGACCACCGCCTCGGCGGCGGCCTGCCCGGCCAGGTAGGAGTGTACGATCGCCGCGGCCTGGTCGACCCAGTCGGTGCTGACGACCGAACCTGCCGTCAGCACCACCACCGTGGCCGGGTTGGCCGCGTGCACCGCTGCCAGCACCTCGAGCTGGGACGCCGGCAGGTCGAGGTCGACGCGGTCGACACCCTCGGCCTCGCTCGCCTCGTCCAGACCGATGTACACCACCGCGACGTCGGCGCGTCCGGCCAACTCGGCGGCCTCGGCGATCATCGCGCCGCTGGACGCCCGGCCGCGTCGGTAACCGGGAGCGAACCCGACCACCTCCAGCGGGCTGGACGAGAACGCCGCCAGCGGCTGCACCACCTTGACCGCGTTCACCTGCGACGACCCGGCCCCCTGGAAACGTGGCGTCTCGGCCAGGTCGCCGATGATCGCCACGCGGGTACCGGCCGGCAACGGCAGCAGCGCGTCCTCGTTACGGAGCAGGACGATGCTGGCAGCCGCGGCCTCGCGGGCCATGGCGTGGCTGGCGGCCAAGTCGGCCATCGGGTGATCGATGTCGACCGAACGCCGCGCCAGCCGCACCACCTCGGCGGCCCGCGCGTCCAGGTCGGCCTGGGCCAGACGCCCTTGGGCGACGGCGTCGACC
>NZ_JBASCI010000218.1:0-1890 GCF_049651565.1 Brooklawnia sp. | reverse complement strand
GCTCATCGGCGATCAGCCGCCCGGAACCGGCCGGCGGCTGGTCCGGTTCGGCCGCCACCGCCCGGCTGCGCAACTCACGACCGAGCCGACGCAGCCCCACCGCGTCCAGCCCGCCAAGCGGAGTTCGCAGCAGCCTTGCGGCCTGCCGCTCGTCGGGTCCCTGCCCTTCGGCCAGCCGCGTGGCCGCGTTGAGGACGCTCAACAGATGCCGTACCGCCAGTTCATCGACCAGGGCCACCTCGTCACCGGCGACCTGTACCGGTACCCCGGCCGCCGAGAGCCGACGCGCCAATGTCGACACGGGCTTGTCGCCGGCCCGGGTCAGCACTGCGAACTCGGACCAGCCGATGTGATCGCGAAGCTGCGCCTGCCGGAGCAACTCGGCAACCCGCTGGACCTGGGTGGCGTCATCGGCCGCGATCTGCACGCTCACCAAGCCGGACGCGCCCGCGAGCGCCAGCACCGGGCGGTGGTCGACACCCCGGTACGGCAGCCGCGCCGCCACCGAGGCCAGCGCGGCGTCGACCGCGGCGGAGCTGCGCAGGTTGTCGGTCAGCCGCAGCAACCGCGCATCGTTGAACCGGTCGGCGAAGTCGACCACCGCCCGGGGGTCGGCCCCGCGGAAGCCGTACACGCTGGTGTCTGGGTCGGCGAACGCAACCACTTTGCTGCCCGCACGGTTGGCGTCGGCCAGCAGGTGGATCATGCCCCGGTCGAGTTCCTCGAACTCGTCGATGAAGATCGTCCCCGCGCAGGCTGGCAGCGCTGCGGACGCCTGCTCGTCGGTCAGCAGCAGTCGCGCCCGGTGCACCAGTTCGGCATAGTCGATGACGCCTTCGGCATCGAGCACGTCGAGGTACTCGTTGAAGAACTCTGCCACCGCCACCCATTCGGGCCGCTCGGCCGCCCGCCCTGCGGCAGCCACGTCTGCCGGGTCGAGACCCAACTGCCGTGCCCGGGCCAGGATCGCCCGCACCTCACGGGCGAACCCGCGGGTTCCGAGCGCCGGCCGAAGCGATTCCGGCCACGATTGCGGGCCACGACCGACCAGCAGTTCGCGCACCCGGAACTCCTGTTCGGGCGCGCTCAACAGCCGCGGCATCGGGTGCTCAGGGTCTTCGAACCGGTGCAGCAGCTGCTGGCACCAGCCGTGCACGGTGGTGACTTGCAGCCCACGCTGGGTACGCCCGAGCGCAGCAACGATTCGGGCCCGCAGGTGCTGAGCAGCCGATCGGGAGCCAGTCAGGACGACCAGCCGCGACAGCGGCACCCCAACCTGCACCTGGGCCACCACGGCCGCCACCGCGGTTGTGGTCTTGCCCGTGCCCGGCCCGCCGACCACACAGATCGCCCGGGCACTGCCGCTGGCGGCCGCCACGACCTCCGCCTGGGCGCTCGTCAGCGGCCGGGGTTCAAGCTGCTGTTCGGCCCTCACCAACTTCATGCCCGCCATGCAACCATGTCCGACTGACATTTCCGGACAGCGAACTTACAAATCGGGGATGTCTGTGGAAGAGTGGGGACTGTCGTTTGCAAGCTCAGGTTGCAGTGCCGCTGTACTACCCGTTCTTGCTCCAACCGAACAGCGGCTGGAACGGCACGTGGTCGTGAGGTACGGCTGCAGAAAGTATGCAAGGAGAACAAATGGCGCAGGGAACCGTCAAATGGTTCAATGCCGAGAAGGGCTACGGCTTCATCGCGGTTGAGGGCTCGAGCGACGACGTCTTCGTCCACTACAGCGCGATCGAGTCGAGCGGCTTCCGTCTGCTCGAAGAAGGTCAGAAGGTGGAGTTCGAAATCACCCAAGGCCCCAAGGGTCAGCAGGCTGATGGCGTTCGCGTGATCGGCTGACTGAAGCCGATCCAGACTCGGGGGTCGCAGCCGCAAGGC
>NZ_JBASCI010000217.1:0-17586 GCF_049651565.1 Brooklawnia sp. | reverse complement strand
CACCGCGCGGGCCGACGCGTACCTGGGCGCGTCCCCCAGGCCGGGATGCCACAGCAGGTGGTCCCAGTCCGGATGGGTGGAGATCCCGAACGCGCAGCCCACACCGAGTTCGGCCAGTCCGGCGGCCAGCCGGGCCAGTTCGGCCCCGGTGACACCAGGGTCGATGACGACGGCTTGGGTCGCCCCGACCACGACCACCGAGTTGGTCGAGCAGAACGAACTGGTCGACACCCAGCAGTGCGGCGAGATGCGGCGCAGCCCGGTCACAGCTCAGATCAGGGCCACATCCAGCCCGGCAGCCGGCAGATCGGGGAAGGTGCGGGCGACTCCCCGGTGGATCAGGTGACCGTCCCAGACGTTGAGGCCCGCCGCCAGCGCCGCGTCGGCCTGGCAGGCTGCCCGCCAGCCCATGTCGGCCACCTTGACGGCGTAGGCCAGCGTTGAGTTGGTGAGCGCCCAGGTCGAGGTGTTCGGCACCGCACCCGGCATGTTGGTCACGCAGTAGAACAACGAGTTGTGCACGCTGAAGGTCGGGGCGTCATGGGTGGTGGGACGGCTGTCCTCAAAGCAGCCACCCTGGTCGATGGCGATGTCGACCAGCACCGAGCCGGGCTTCATCTGGGCAACCATCTCGTTGGTCACCAGCCGAGGCGTCCGCGCGCCGGGCACCAGCACCGACCCGATCACCATGTCGGCGTTGGCCACCTGTTCGCGGATGCTCATCGCGTTGGACGCGATGCCCTGCACCCGGTTCTGGTAGCGCCAGAACATCATCCGCAGCTTTTCCAGGTCGTTGTCGAGCACGGTGACGTCGGCGCCCATGCCCAGCGCCACGTTTACCGCGTTCTGGCCGGCCACTCCACCGCCCAGCACCACGACGCGGGAATTCCGGACGCCGGCGATGCCGCCGAGCAGGACCCCGCGGCCCCCGTTCGGCTTGAGCAGTTCGTAGGCGCCCACCTGCGGGGCCAGACAGCCGGCCACCTCGCTCATCGGATACAGCAACGGCAGCATCCCCGAGGGCAACTGCACGGTCTCGTAGGCCAGCGCGGTGGCCCCGGACCTCAGCAGCGCCTCGGTGAACGGCCGGTCGGCGGCCAGGTGCAGGTAGGTGAACAGCACCAGGTCGTCGCGCAGCAGGTGGTACTCGTCGCTGACCGGCTCCTTGACCTTGAGCACCAGCTCACCGGACGCCCAGGTGGCCTCCGCGGTGGGTTCGATCCGGGCGCCGGCGGCGCGGTACTCCTCATCGGTGATGGCGGACCCGAGCCCGGCCCCCGCCTCGACGATCACCTCGTGACCTCGGGCGGTCAGTTCCTGGACGCCGGCCGGGGTGATGGCGACTCGGTACTCGTGGTTCTTGACCTCTGCCGGCACGGCGACGCGCATGAGGGCTCCTTGTTGAATTCGATGGGCGGGATGCTACCCGCCGAGGGTGACACCCATGCCGTCCGCCACGATAACGGCGATTCCGACCAGCACGATGGCCACCACCAGGGCGAAGATCGAGTACGCGGCGACGCGGCCGCGCAGTGCGCCGTCGCTGGCCGCCAGCATCCGCACCCCGACCGCGAACAGAGCGGGCAGGCCGGCGCCCAGCAGGGCCCCCACCAGCAGGACCTCGAGGAACGACCTGAACACCAACCCGAACAATTCCATCAGTTACACTCCTGCGCTCTCGGGCTGGCGAGTCGGTTCCCACTCCTGGTTGACGTTGTGGCTGCCGATGGGCCGGGACTGGGCGCGGGCGAACATCAGGCCCGCGATGCCCACCATCAGCAGGGTGATCGTCATCCCGCCCAAACCGGCACCCAGGATGTCGGCGATGATCCAGGTGACCGCACCGGTAAGGGCGGCCGCGGGCAGGGTGGTCAGCCAGGCCACCAACATGTTCGCCGCGACCCCCCAGCGAACCTTCGCGCCGGGGCGTCCCACCCCGGAACCGAGGATGGAGCCGGTGGCGACGTGGGTGGTGGACAGCGCGAAACCGAAGTGGCTGGCGGTCAGGATCACAGCGGCGGATGAGGTTTCGGCGGCCATCCCCTGGGCGGGGCTGATCTCGACCAGTCCCTTGCCGAGGGTTCGAATGATGCGCCAGCCGCCGATGTAGGTGCCGCCGGCGATCGCGAGTGCGCAGGCGACCTTGACCCACAATGGAATCGCGTCCGTGGTGTGCCAGTGCCCGCTGGCGATCAGGGCCAGGGTGATGACGCCCATGGTCTTCTGGGCGTCGTTGGTGCCGTGCGACAACGACACCAGCGAGGCGCTGCCGATCTGGCCCCAGCGGAAGCTGGTGTCGACGTACCGGTTGGCGACGCCCTTGGTGATGCGCAGGACCAGCGAGGTGCCCAGCGTGGCCACCAGGATGGCGATGATCGGGGAGATCAGGCCGGGGACGATGACCTTGCCGACCACACCGTCGAGGCTGGTGCCGTCACCGACCCACTTGACCCCGGCCAGGCCGATGCTGGCGATGGTGGCGCCGATCAAGCCCCCGAACAAGGCGTGCGACGAACTGGACGGCAGCCCCTTCATCCAGGTGAAGATGTTCCACAGAATGCCCCCGACCAGACCGGCCAACAAGATCAGCAACAGCGGTGTGCCGCCGTTGGCCAGCAACTCCGGGCTGGGGGTGCCGTCCTCGTTCTGAATCCTGATCACTGCGTTGGTGACCGTCAGGGCGACGTTCACCGACAGGAACGCCCCGACCAGATTGAGCAGGGCGCACAGCAGGACCGCGGTTCGCGGCTGGAGCGCCCTGGTGGCGATGCTGGTCGCCATCGCGTTGGCGGTGTCGTGGAAGCCGTTGGTGAAGTCGAAGGCAAGCGCGGTGATGATGACGAGGAGAAGTAGGAGGAACCCTGCGGTCACGCTTGAATGCTAGACCTCACCCGGCGATTCGCGTACTTGGATTCCATTCGGTTGTCAAAGCTGTCTCAACTGAACAACTCGTCCAGCACGACCGCGACACCGTCCTCTGCGCTGGAGCGAGTCACCCTGTCAGCCAAGGCAAGCAGGTCGGGCACCGCGTTGCCCACTGCCACTGAGCAACCGCCGATCCCGAACATGTAGGCGTCGTTGTGGTTGTCGCCGATCACCACCACCTGCTCCAGCGGCACGCCCAGTGCCCGGCACAGTCCGGTGAGCGCCTCGCCCTTGTGGACCCCCTTGGCGGTGAACTCCATCAGGAAGCTGGCCGAGATGACCACCTCCGCCTCGGCGCCGAACTGGGCGTCCAGCGCCTGCTGTGCCGCGATCAGCACGTCGGGCTCGCCACCGATCAGCATCTTGTGCGGTTCGACCGGCAGCTCGGCCAGCGAATCCAGCGGCACGACCTCCGCGTCGTTGGAGGTGGCCTCGAAGACCACCGAGAAGTGGTCCGGCCAGTTGGTGTAGACGTAGCGACCCTCGGGGATCATCAGCGCCACCTCGAAGGCCGATGCCGCGCGGGCGGCCCGGCGGGCCAGTTCGAGGTCAAGCTTGTGCGAGAACAGTGGCTCTTCGTCCCAGGCCTGGCAGGCCATGGCGCCGTTGTACCCGATCAGGTAGAGACCCTGGGGATCCACCCCGTTGCGTTCCAGCTGGGCGCGCAGGCCATGGCTGGTGCGCCCCGACACGATGACCACCGTCACGCCCTGGCTGCGGACGCGCTCCAGCGCCGCCCGGTTGCGTTCGGACAGCTTGCCGCCGATCGGCACCAAGGTGTCGTCGAAGTCGGTGGCGACCATCGTGAAGGTCATCGCAGTGGGCCTCTCGGGTCTAGTCGTCGGCGGGGGCGGCGCGGACGTACTGCGGTGGGACGAGGTCCACCCATCCGGGCTGCTTGAGCTGGTGGGCCGCCTTGAGCGGCCAGTAGGGTTCGCGGAGCGCCTCACGTCCCAGCAGGATCGCGTCGGCGTCGCCGCCGGCCAGGTGCTGCTCGGCCTGCCGGGGCTGGGTGATCAGCCCGACGGCCGCAGTGGGGACGCCGCTGGCCGTCCGAACCAGGCGGGCGAAGCCGGCCTGGTAGCCGGGCGCGGGCACGATGTTCGGTGAGGGCAGCACGCCGCCGCTGGAGATATCGGCCAGGTCGGCGCCGTGCCCGGCTAGCACCTTCGCCAGCGCGCTGGTCTGTTCGACGTCCCAGCCACCGTCCAGCCAGTCGGTCGCGGACAGCCGCACCAGCAGCGGCTTGCGGTCGGGCCAGACCCGCCGGACGGCGTCCACCACCTCGACCACGATCCGGGTGCGCCCGGCGAAGTCGCCGCCGTAACCGTCGGTGCGATGGTTGGACAGCGGCGAGCAGAACTGGTGCAGCAGGTAGCCGTGGGCGGCGTGCAGCTCTACCACGTCGAAGCCGGCCTCGTCGGCCCGCCGGGTAGCGGCTGCGAACTGAGCCACGACCCGTTCGATGCCCGCCGGGTCGAGCGCCACCGGCGCGGCGTATCCCGGGTAGGCCACTGGGGAGGGCCCGACGGTCTGCCAGCCACCTTCGGCAACCGGCTGGGTGCCGTGCAGCTGGCCGGGCCAGCGCCGCCAGGTTGACCCCTTGCGCCCCGCATGGGCGAGCTGGACGCCGATGGCGGCCCCTTGGCCGTGCACGAAGTCGACGATGCGCCCCCAGGCCTGTTGCTGCTCGTCGTTCCACAGGCCGGTGTCCTGCGGCGAGATCCGGC
Source organism: Brooklawnia sp. (assembly GCF_049651565.1). Lineage (GTDB taxonomy): Bacteria > Actinomycetota > Actinomycetes > Propionibacteriales > Propionibacteriaceae > Brooklawnia. The sequence continues at coordinate 12,931 of NZ_JBASCI010000217.1, read as the reverse complement.
CCTCGGGCGTGACCGCGGTCGCCTCGGTGATCACCAACCCGAACCCGCCCGCTGCGCGGGATCCCAGGTGCACCAGGTGCCAATCGGTGGGCACGCCATCGCGGCGGTCGACGCAGTACTGGCACATCGGCGCGAGCCAGGCCCGGTTCTTCAGTTCCAGACCACGCAGGGTCAACGGTTCGAACAGCAACGGCATGTTGCCCAATCTAGCCAGCTCACCAGCTCGCCGGGCGCCACCATTCGGTGCCGATCCGCGGCTAGGCTCCGGCTATGAGCGAGGTCGACCCACGGACGCTGGTTGCCGAGTTCGGCGCGTTGTACGGGTCGGCGCCGCAGGGCGTCTGGTCGGCGCCCGGCCGGCTGAACCTGATCGGCGAACACGTCGACTACAACGACGGCCTGGTGCTGCCGATCGCACTGCCGCGACGAGCTTGGGTGGCGTTGCGGGCCCGGGACGATGGCCGGATCCGGCTCGCCTCCCGGCAACTGCCCGAGCGCTACGACCTGACGCTGGCGCAGGTGCAGCCGGGCGTGCCGTCCGGTTGGGGTGCCTACGCAGCCGGGGTGCTGGCGATACTGGCGCGGGCAGGTTATCCGGTCACCGGTGCCGACCTGCTGGTCAGCTCCGAGGTGCCGGTCGGCGCCGGCCTGTCGAGTTCGGCGGCGCTGGAGGCGGCGGTCGGGGCGGCCGCGAGTGAGGCCCTCGGGCTCGGCCTGCTGGCTGATGATGCCTCCCGCAGCGAGTTGGCCGAACTGTGCCGTCGGGCCGAGAACGAGATCGCCGGCGCACCAACCGGCGGCATGGACCAGGCCGCGGCGCTGCGCAGCCGGGCCGGCCACGCACTGCTGCTGGACTGCCGCGACGGTTCGGTTCGGCACATCCCGTTCGATCCCGCCGGCCATGGCCTGGAGCTGCTGGTCATCGACACCCGGGCCAGGCACGAACTGGTCGACGGGCAGTATGGCGAGCGGCGGGCCAGTTGTGAGCAGGCCGCCCGGCTGCTCGGCGTGCCGGCGCTGCGCGACGTCCCGATCGATTCGCTGGACGAAGCCCTGTCGCAACTGCCGGACGAACGGCTCCGCAGCCGCGCCGAACACGTGGTGACCGAGATCGATCGCGTCCGGCAGGCGGTCGAGGCGCTGGCCGACGATGACTTCGTCCGGCTGGGGTCTCTGTTCACAGCCAGCCATGCGTCGCTGCGCGACCGGTTCGAGGTGAGTAGCCCGGAGCTGGACGCGGCCGTCGAGGTCGCGCTGGCCGGTGGGGCGCTGGGCGCCCGGATGACCGGTGGCGGGTTCGGCGGCTCGGCGATCGCGCTGATCCCGGCCGGACTGGGCGAATCGATCGGATGGGCCACCCGCACGCGCTTCGCTGCCCAGAACTGGGCAGGACCACAAGTGTTTTCGGTTACCGCCGCTGGCCCGGCGCAATGACAATCAGGAGGACACCATGACAGACCAGGCACTCGACGCCGCCGTGGCGAAGCTCACCGAGGACGGGGCGGCCCCGTCGGTGATCTCCGCCTTCATCGACCGGTACACCCGCTTCGCCGGCGGCGAGTCCGGCTACCTGTACGAGTCAGACCTGGAGCCACTGACCGATCCGCCACTGCTGGACGACCTGCCGATGGACGACGGCGCCGTCGAGGCATTCGCCAGCACCGCAGTGGTGCGGTTGAACGGCGGCCTGGGCACCTCGATGGGGCTGGCCGGCCCGAAGTGCCTGATCACGGTTCGGGAGGGGTTGAGCTTTCTCGACATCGTGGTTCGCCAGTTGCTGGCCCTGCGCGCCGAGCACGGCGTCCGGCTGCCGCTGCTGCTGATGGACAGCTACAACACCTCCGCCGACACCCTGGCCGCGCTCGAGGCGTATCCGGAGCTGGCGGTGGACGACCTGCCGTTGGACTTCCTGCAGAGCCGCGAACCGAAGCTGCTGGCCGACACCCGGATGCCGGTCGAGTGGCCGGCCGACCCGGCCCTGGAGTGGTGCCCGCCCGGGCACGGCGACTTCTACCCGTCGCTGCACGCCAGCGGGTTGATCCCGAAGCTGCTGGACGCCGGATTCCGCTACCTGTTCGTGGCCAACATCGACAACCTGGGTGCGCTGCCCGACCCGCGGTTGGCCGGCTGGTTCGCGGCCAGCGGCGCCCCGTACGCCGCCGAGGTGACGCCCCGCACCGAGATGGACAGCAAGGGCGGACACCTGTCGTACCGGGTGAGCGACCGGCGGCTGGTGCTGCGCGACACCGCCCAGGTCACCCCCGACGAAATGGGCTTCTTCGTCGACACCGAACGCCACGGGTGGATGCACTGCAACAACCTGTGGCTCGACCTGCAGCAGGTGTCCGAGGTGCTGGACGCCAATGAGGGCACACTGTCGCTGCCGCTGATCATCAACCGCAAGACGGTGGACCCGGCCGATCCGGACTCGCCGGCGGTGGTGCAGTTGGAGGGTGCGATCGGGGCAGCCGTCGAGGTCTTCGACGGCGCGCAGGCCATCGGGGTGCCGCGCAGCCGGTTCCTGCCGGTCAAGGGCACCGCGGAACTGCTGGTGCTACGCAGCGACGTCTACGACATGACCGCTGACGCCCGGCTGGTCGCCCGGACGCCGGCCCCGATCGTCCAGCTCGACCCTGATCACTACAAGCTGATCGAGCAGTTCGAGTCGCGGTTCCCGGTCGGGCCGCCGTCACTGGTCGAGGCGCAGAGCCTGAGGGTGGTCGGCGACTGGACGTTCGGCGCCGACGTGGTCGTCCGCGGTGATGCCCTGCTGGAGCCGATGGAGGACGAGGCGATCGCCGGGCCGCGGTTCGTGCCCAACGGTGCCATGGTCACCTCCACCGGCGTCACCAGCTGACCGCGGCTCAGCCGATCAGAGCAGGGTCTCGATCGGCTGGTGGTCCATGTCGTCGAAGTCCTGGTTCTCCCCGGCCATCGCCCAGATGAATGAGTAGGCCTGGGTGCCCACCCCGGAGTGGATGGACCAGCTCGGTGAGATGACCGCCTCGTGGTTGGCCACCACCAGGTGCCTGGTCTGCGTGGGCTCCCCCATCAGGTGCAGCACCCGGGCGTCCTGCGGCACGTCGAGGTAGAGGTAGGCCTCCATCCGGCGGTCGTGGGTGTGGGCGGGCATGGTGTTCCACATGCTGCCCGAGTGCAGCCGGGTCAGTCCCATGACGATCTGGCACGACTTGATGCCGTCGACGTGGATGTAGCGGTTCAGGGAACGCCGGTTGGCGTGTTCCTGGTCGCCCAGCTCGCGCACGTCACCCTGTCCCGGCTGCACCGATTGGGTTGGATAGCTGGTGTGGGCAGGAGCGCCGAACAGGTAGAACTTCGCCTGCTCGTCGCCGACGGACTCGAACCAGACCTCGCGGACGCCGCGGCCGACGTAAATGCAGCCGCCCTTGGGCAGCTCGTGCCGCTCGCCGTCGGCGGCCACCACACCGGTGCCCTGGACCACGATCACCCCGAGTTCGCGGCGCTGCAGGAAGTACTCCGCCCGTAGTTCCGCAGGCGCCTCCAGCTTTCAGTGGGCCGTCGGTCGGCACCACACCGCCGAGGATCACCCGGTCCTGGTGGCTGTGCACCAGGCTCACCCGGCCATCGTTGAACAGGTTCGGGACGAGGAAGTTCGCCCGCAGCTCCTCGGTGTTCATCCGGGAGACCTCTGCCTTGCTTACGGTGTGCCGGTTCTCCATCCGGTTCTCCTCTCCCTGAAACGTGCGTTTCACTGTGCGATACGCCAAATCGTACCGCATGGAAGTCCTGCCGCACATCAGCCGATGGTGAATCCGAAGACACCGGCGATGGTGTAGAGACCGAGCAGGCCGATGGCGCTGCTCGAGATGACCAGGAGTGCCAGCCAGGCTCTGGATCCGAGCACCGTCGAATCGGTCTCGGTCTGCCGCAGGTACCAGGTGCCCGCCACGACTGCGAGCAGGAAGATCCCGGTGGCCGCTCCGCCGATCATGACCATGATGACGGGCGAACTGATCACCAGGTACATCAGGCCCCACGCGATGGGCAGGAAGATGGTGAAGATCCGGATCCAGCGCAACCTGGCCTTCGGGTCGTTCTTCCAGTCGAACACCCCTACGTTGGAGAAGAAGTTGGCCCACAGCCGGGAGTGGCTGGGCACGGCCGCCCACAAGGTGGACGCAAGCACCGCGAAGGCGCAGATCAAGAAGACATACATCGCCCACGCGCCCATGGAGTCGGTGTACATCCGTGCCAGCGTGGTGATCACCTCGTTGCCCGCCGGCACCAGGCCCTGCGGGTGCAGCACGGCAGCGCCCATGATGTAGAACGCCAGCGTGGTGGTGGTGTAGATCACCCATGACAGCCAGGAGTCGCGCTGCATGACCTTGATCCAGCCGTTGGCCCGCTCCTGCCACTCGACCGAACCGTCGTTGGGGCCGGACCACCTGGCGTAGCCCTTCTCCACACACCAGTACGTGTAGAAGGTGATCTCGTCAGAGCCCACGCCGGTGATCCCGAACATGGCGACCGCGACGCCGATCGCGGGCATCCCGAAGCTGAGCCCCTCGGCGATCTCGGCCCAGCCATATGCGAACGGCGTGAAGGGCAGGCCGAGCGCGATCGCAACGGTGATCAGCGAGAACGCGACCACCAGAACGGTGGAAACCCTCTCGATGATGCCGTAGCGGTTCGAGAAGAGCAGGGCGATGCTGGACGCCACGACGATGACGGTCCAGATGGCCAGGGTGGTGCTGTTCAGCGGGTCGCCCCCGAACGGGAACAGCAGGCTCAGCGCGACCGCCGTGCCTCCGACGACGCCGCCCATCTGCGTGATCTTCGCGATGGCCATCAGCAGCCAGAGCCAGGTGATCCAACCGGTGCGGCCCAGCACGGGTGGAACCCGGTTGAAGCCGGTCAGGCCAGTCTGACCGGTGGTGATCGACCAGCGCGCCAGCTCCACCTGGATGGCCACCTTGACAAAGGTCGAGACGATCACCAACCAGAGCAGCGCGAAGCCGACCTGGGCGCCGGCGGCGGTGGTGGCGATGAGTTCGCCAGAGCCCACGATGGACGCCGACATGATCAGGCCGGGCCCGAAGTACTTCAGGGAATCCCGCCAGGTCTTCGGCGGATCCATCACGTCGGCGGGATCGAGGGTATACGGGTCGCGGAGGGTCTCGGCCGCTTCCGAGGGCACGTCGGGCGGGATTTCGATGTGTGACATGTATGCAACCTCATGGGGGTGAGCGGGCATCGCTGCGCGCAGGATTGATACAGCTGAGACCCTGGAGGATACCGAATGACTCGGCGATCAGGAAGAGCCCGGCACCAGCCCGGCCCCGATCGCCGACCGCCACAGGCCACGGATCGTCACATCGGCAGCCGCCGCGGACGCCCGGACGTCCTGGGCAGCCAGCGCATGCGCGTACCGTTCAACCAGCGCTGCGCCGCCGACCAGGCGCACCGGCTGCAGGTCCGGTCCGATCGCTGCCACCCGGTCGGCCACCTCGGCTCCGATCAGGAGCCCGGAGATGGCGTCCGGCACCTGGCCAGGCGGCAGCTGCCCATCGAGGACCGAACTGCGGATCACGAATGCCTGGAAGGCCAGCGCCCGCCGCTCGACTGCCAGCCGAAGACCCCACTCGAATCCCGCCCGCCAGTCCTTCCCTGCTACCGGAGGTTCAGCGACGCGTCCCACCATCGAGTGGTCGACCAGCAGGCTGTAGAGCTCGCCGGACATCGCGGTGTCGAAGTCGAGCAGGGTGTCGTCGCGCAAGAGGGCCCACTTGGTGTGGGTGCCGGGCATCACCACCAGCGCGGTCTCGCCAGGGTCGAGTTCACCCGCCAAGCCGGCCAGTTGGGTCTCCTCGCCGCGCATCACGTCCGCGTTCGGCCGGCTCTTCTTCACCCCGGCGATGATCGGCAGCGGTCCACGGGCGGTCTGGACGGTGGTCAGTCCGGTGCCGGACGCCAGCGGCGTGGGCAGTGTCCGATAGGGCGCTGGCCGCCAACCCTGCGCGGCACCCACCATCCCGCAGGTGATCATCGGCAGGCCCGGGTGGGCGTCGAGCCAGGGGCCTACCAGGCCGTCCAGGATCGCCTCAAAGCGGTCGTCGCGATCGGCCACGTCTGTCGGGACGGCCAGGATGCCCTGCCCGGTTCGCTGGTCGAGCACCACCGGCCCGCTGGCCGACCCCGCCAGCAGGAAGCTGCGGGCGTTGGTCGTCCCCCAGTCGATGGCGACCAGTTGTGCGCTGTCATAGCTGTCCGGCATGTCCTCAGCCAACTTCGGTCGAACCCTGGGTGTCAATGGACTGGCTTCCGTCGCCCGTCAAACGCTATATTAAATCTGTAGATTCTCAGAGAAATCTCAGCTTCACGGGATGGCCGTTCTTTCGAGGAGGGATCGATGGCCGATCGAATTGATCACCTGTCAACGAGCGGTGCCGATCAGCCCTCGCATACGGGCGGTCTGCTCAGTGCGCTGATCCTGGGCTCGCTGACCATGGTGGTGGCCATGATCGCCCTGACCATCGCCATCGGGCGAGCCCCGGTACAGGCGGCCGCCGGCGAGCAGCAGGCGGCGCCGGCCGCGACAGCAGAGGCACCCACCAGCTACCCCAGCCCGGAGCCGACCGGACCCCGGTACACCCCGGAACCGATCGTGATGGACGCTCCGCAGAAGCCGCCGTACCACGAGCCAACGCCCTCGGCGTCCCCGTCGACCGGCAGCTCTGAGGCCGAGTCAGCCGACGGGGAGGATGCGGATACCGGTGATACCGAGCGCTCGGCTCAGCAGTCCGCTGATCGGCTGGCGGGGCTTGAGGAGCGGATTGAGCAGCGCATCCGTGACCGGATCGGCCACTTGGACGAACTCGAGGACGACTAGTGCCTCCAGGTCCGCGCTAGCGTGGATCCTGGTCAGTGCGCGGGTCGGCGGTGTGCTGGTCGGTCTGGGGTTGTGGGGTCTCGGCGCTGGCCTCCCTGGCCGCGAGCTGATCCTCTGCCCTGCGCAGTTCGGCATCGCGGGCCTTGAAGGTCTTGTCGGGCAGGGCCAGGCCCATACCGAGCAGCAGCCCGCCCAGGAATCCCAGACCGGCCGCGATCAACATCCAGTTGCGTGGATTGGCGAACCCGGCGCTGCGGTTGGCGATGGCTACCGCATGCAACTGGTTGACCTGGATGACGACGTAGAGCATCAAACCGACGAAGGCGAGGGAGGCTACCACGCCCAGTACCACCAGCAGGGTCTTGGAGAACTTCATCATGCAGATGAGCCTAGACCCCGCTGGTCAGGTACAGCTCTGGTCAGCTACACGCATTCGCTCTCGATGCGGTCGATCGCCGCTTCCCAGCGATCGCTGAGCCAGGCCCGATCGGCGTGCGGAGGCAGTTTGGAGTGTTCGATACGGAACTCGGTGGCCTGGTCATCGGCGGGAACCAGCCGCACGTCGACCATTGTCGGGTGTGCCGACTCCCTCAGCCGCCAGGTGAACCGGATCTGTTCCAGTGGGTGGAAGCTACGGACCACGCCTTCCCGGCCGTCGTGCGACCGCCACGACTCGCCCTTGGATCCCAGTTGCGCGCCCGGCCCCAGTAGGGCTTCGGAGCCGTCGGTCGTCATGAGGACTTCCCAGACGGTTCTCACCGGGTAGGGCAGGGTCCGGCTAACGACGACGGCTGCAACTTCGGTCTCGCCAGTGGCCTCGCTTGTCTGTTCCATGGGACCTCACTTGATTGTGTTGTCAGTATTCCCGGGCCAGCGCTGGTCCGGGTTTCAGTCACAGTAATGCGCCATCTTTGTTGCCGGGAAGGTTTCCACCGATTGCCCGAGGGCTGCGCCGGTACGGGCTGACGGTGGGGTCACCGGCGATCCAGAACCGCAGCGGCCAGTCCACCGCCACCGAGATGCCCACCCGCGGGCCTCTGGCGATCGCCGCCGGCCGCGCCGGCGGTTCCAGGTGGAACTCCTCCCCCAGCGGTGCCCCGTCGTCGGCCATCGACAACCCTAGGACGCGCCCCAGGTTGCCCGGGCCGCTCGCCAACCGGGTGGCCGGCAGGTCGCGTCCCTGCCGCGCCACGGCGCGACGTTCCCGGGCCAGTTCAGCACCACCGACCACCTCGGCAGCTCGCAGCAGGATCGCGGACGCCTGCCCGGCCGGGCTGCAGACGAAGTTGGCGGCGAAGTGCACCCCGTAGCTGCGGAAGACATAGAGCCGACCGGGTGCGCCGTACATGGTCACTGCCCGTCCCCGCGGGCCGCGGTAGGCGTGGGACGCCGGGTCGTCCGGCCCCAGGTAGGCCTCCACCTCGGTCAGCCGCAGCCCGATGGGGCCGCGCCACAGCACCGCGCCGAGCACTGCTGGGGCCAACTCGTCCGCCCGGCGGTGGAAGTCGATGGTCTGCACCGGTCCAGCATGCCCACCAGCAGGTCGTTCGGCACAGCCGGGCGGGGTAGTGTCGTCTGATGACGAACGGGGGACCACTCCCGCGGCACCAGCGTTGCGGGAGCCGATGGCTACGCCATCTGCAGTCCTGCCTGCTCGTCGTCCTGCTGGCCGGTTGCCACGCGCCGACACCGACCCCCACCCCGACGGCCTCGCCAGCCTCGGCATCGACCACCAGCGCCAGTCCGTCAGCCAGCCCGAGCCAGTCGCTGTTGCCGGTGGCCTACGATCTGTTCACCCAGGGCCGGGCCACCGAGGTGGTGGCCCAGCTGGTAGCGGCAGCCGAGGGCAGACCCATCGTCCGGCTCGTTCTCAACCGGACCAGCGCCCGGCTCACCTTCGTGGCCGACGGTGAGCGGCCACGTTCGGTGGTCTGGCAGGCGGGCCGCATCTCCCCCAGTGACGACGGCACCGACCTGGTCGCGGCCACCAGCTTCGATCCGCTGCGGTTCAACCTGTCCGATGTGGAGGGGCTGTTCGCCACCGCAGCCGATGTGTCGGGTTCCAAGAGCCGGCAGGAACTGCAGATCAACGAGTACGACCACGGCGAGATCTACATGACCGTCACCACCACGCCCGAGTCGTCGACGGTCTTCTTCGACCGGGACGGGGTGCTGGTCCCCCGGCTCCGCTTCGCCGTGGAGGAGGACGTGGCGATCGGGGTGGCCGACGTGCTGGCCGGTCGGCTGATTGTCATCGAGATCGGGATGAAGGCCGAACAGGTGTGGGCGGACGTGCTGGCCAGCCCGGGGGTGGTGGAACGCAGGATCCGCCCGGCCAACCAGCCGATGTACCTCACCCAGCGCCGCGAGACCCCGGCCGGAGGACAGTTCGAGGCGTCCCTGGTCGACGCCAACCTGCTCGCCCGGCTGATGCGGGTGGCCCCCGACCTGGTTGGGGAGGAACCCGGCAGCCCGGTCTCGCTGCGGGTCGTCCAGCCCGACGCCGACGCGCAGCCGCAGATCATGATCGACGTGAACGGCGCCCAGGTGGTGACCGACCTGTCGGGGGCACCGCTGCCTGAGGGTTGATCTTGCCGCAGGTGGGATGATGCAGGGTATGCGTATCGTGGGAGTGCCGGCGCCGGGGGCCAGTGCTTCTGTGAACACAGTGCTGGCCCATGGCGAGGATCCGCGCATGATGTTGTGGCGGCGGGGCTGGGTACTCACGCACACGCTGAGCACGCACCTGGATGACAACGGGATCGTCCTGACGGTGCAGGTCAGGCCCCGCGCCCGCAATTCACGGCCGCCCAGGGTGAAGTCCCGTGGCCTTGATCCGAACCTAGAGTTGGCGCCCGGAGAACGCGCCGTGCCGCACCAGCGGGTGGCGGCCTACGCGATCGTCCGATCCCGCCGGGGCGTGCTGGGCACCCAGTGCTCCGAGCGAACCGCCATTCCGGGGCTGTGGCAATTGCCCGGTGGCGGGCTCGAGCCGGGTGAGACCCCGAGTGCGGGGGTGGTGCGCGAGGTGATGGAGGAGACCGCACAGCAGGTCCGGATCGAGCGGCTGATCGACGTGCAGTCAGATCATTGGGTTGGGCGGGCGCCCAGCGGGGTGCTGGAGGACTTCCAGGCCCTGCGGATCATCTACACCGCGGTCTGTGACGACCCGACCCAGCCCAGGGTGCTGGACGAGGGCGGCACCACCCGCGCGGCAAGTTGGGTGCCGCTGCGGCACTGGCGTTCGCTGCAGTGGACCTCAGGTGCACGGTCGTTGCTCGACCGGCACCTGAACACCATCCCCCTGCGTTGAACCTGCCCGAGACCCAGCCGGTCCGCTCAGTCGCGGAAGAAGCTGAGGATCCGGAGGATATTGGTGTACAGCCAGATCAGCGTGACGGTGAGCCCGAACGCCCCGCGCCACGACTCGCTCTCGGGGGCACCCATCCGGACGCCCCGCTCGATCGCGTCGAAGTCCATCAGCAGGCTGGCAGCTGCCAGCACCACGCCCAGGCCGGCGGCCAGCCAGGCGATCGGGCCGGCTTCCGGGCCGATGGTCGCCCAACCGAGGTTGACGCCGAAGAAGAGCAGGGCCAGGTTGATCAGCGAGACGATCAGGTAGGCGATCATCGAGACCACGACTATCTGGGACAGTCGGCCGCGCACCCGGGCGCCCAGGTACCTGTACGCACCGAGCACCACGAAGGCGGCGACGATGGTGCCCAGCACCGCCTGCAGGACGATGCCCGGGTACAGGAACTCGAACAGCTTGCTGAATGCGCCGATGACGACGCCCTCGATCACCGCATAGGCGAAGATCCCGGGGACGGAGACGGTGCGCCGGGCCGACACGATCCAGACTGTCACCACAGCGACCAGCGATCCGACGATCGCGACCGGGGTGAGCAACTGGATCGGCAGCAGCATCATGGTCACGCCGGCGGCGGCGACCACGATCAGCAACAACATGGCGGTCTTGGCGATGACGTCGTCGATCGTCATCCGGCCTGCTGCCTGCACCGGCGCCTCGGGCTGCCGGTTGAAGGTGTCCTGCGGCTGCCCGGGGGCGTAACCACCCTGCTGCGGGTTGTAGTAGGCGTTTGCCTGGAAGCCCTGCGGGTACCCCTGCTGGTTGGCCGGGGTGAAGGCATCGGGTCTGGACAGGACTGGGTTGTTGGTGCGCACCGGCGCTTTCCTCCTGGTCTGGTTCGGCCCCTTGAATCAGAGGTCAACAGCCATTCTACGGTGGTCAACGCGCTGGCCAATCGGGGAAATCCCCGGAACCGCTCGCCGCAGAGCGGTCCGTGGCATCATCGGCGGCATGTCGGAGCTGACCCAGAACACCGCCGGGTTGCGCTCGGTTCGAGCACCGATTCCAAGCCGTGCCGAATCCCGGGCCTACGGCAAGTCGCTCCGAACCAGCGTGCCCCGATCGTCCCTGGCGATCTGGAAGCCGGCCGACAACCGACCCGACCCGGTTGAGCAGGTCATCGAGTCGCATGTCGGACGGATCCCCCGGCTGATCGGCCTGCGCGTTGACCGGATGGCGGCCTCCCCCTACGGCTTCCTGCGCGGTGCGGCGAATGTCTGCGCGTTCGACTGCGCCTCCCTGCCGGCCACCGGGATGCTGGCGATCATCTGCGGGGACGCCCATCTGGGCAACTTCGGCTTCTACCGCTCGCCGGAGGGCGAACTGGTGCTCGACCTGAACGACTTCGACGAGGCCCACCCAGGCTATTGGGAGTGGGACCTGCGCCGGCTGGTGGCCAGCGTCCACGTCGCCGGACGGCAGAACCAGATGCGCGAGGAGCAGTGCTTCGACGCCGTGGTGGCCTGCGTGAACGCCTACCGGGACGAGTTGGCGCAGCTGGCCGAGGTGCCGTTGCTGGCTCGCAGCTTCATCCGGGTCGACCTGAACCACCTGAACCAGACGGTCAACGTGCCGAGCCTGCGTGACGAGGTGGCGCGGGCGGCAGCCAAGGCCCGCACCCGCACCTCCGATCGTGCGCTGCCGAAGTTGACCAGAACGCAGGGCGGTGTCCACCAGATCGTCGAGAACCTGCCGGTGACCAAGCGGGTGGCGCGGGCCAGGTTCGACCAGATCGGGGCGGCGCTGGACGACTACCTGGAGACCCTGCCGCTGCAGTGGGCCCGGGTAGTGGGCGCCTACCGGCTGGTGGACGTGGCGCACAAGGTGGTCGGGGTGGGTTCGGTCGGGTTGCGGGCGTTCCTGGCGCTGCTGGTCGGATCCAGCCCGGACGACGTGCTCTTCCTGCAGTTGAAGCAGGCACGCCGATCGGTGATCGCACCGTTCATCCACGGGGAGCAGGCGCTGCACGCCCACCAGGGGCAGCGGGTGGTGGAGTACCAGCAGGCGCTGCAGACGGTCAGCGACCCGTTGCTGGGTTGGGCGACGCTGCCGCCGATCATGGCGCCCGGAATCGCCACTCAGCTCTCCCCCGACGCGTCGATGCCGGGGGCGCCGGCCATCCAGGTCTACGTGCGGCAGTACCGGAACATGTCCGGTGCGGTCCTCGTCGACGACCTGGACGCCGGTGCGCTGGTCGACTACGCGCGGGTGCTGGGGCTGCTGCTGGCCAAGAGCCACGCCCGCACCTCCGGCGCCTCCCGGATCGCCGGTTACCTTGGCAGGTCGGACGCCGCGGCCGAGGCGCTGGCGCGGTTCGCCCAGGCCTACGCCGACCAGACCGAGCAGGACCATGCCGCCTTCTGCGCGGCGATCAAGGCCGGTCGGTTGCCGTCCGCCGACGGCGGGGGCTGACTGGGGGAGGATGTGGACCGAAGCCATGTCGGGCTGCGGCACGAGGGGTGGTTGGCTTGTGTCCGGGCCCTGCAGTGGCCTGACCGACTGACCTAGGCTGAAGTCAGTGTCAGGGTGGTGGTACCGCTGTTGCGGTGGTTGGATCCTGATCTCAGTGTCAGGGTGGTGGTACCGCTGTTGCGGTGGTTGGATCCTGATCATCAGTCGGCTGGTTCTTAGGCTGCGTGCCGGGAGCGCCCCTTTGTGGGGTGTGTGGCGTCCATGCGTTTTGCCGTCGG
>NZ_JBASCI010000216.1:0-3251 GCF_049651565.1 Brooklawnia sp. | reverse complement strand
GCCGAACCGTTCGCGGTTACGACCCCTTCGGCCACATCGACGCCGCCGTTGGCGTCGATCGGTCCCTCACCGCCACGCTGGACGGCGGTGATGTCGACCGAGCCGCCCGAGATGGTCAGGCTGCCGTTGGAGTCCAGCCCATCGAAGCCAGCGACCACCATCACCGTGCCGCCGGTGATCTCGAGCCGCTCGCCGGTGTCGGCCATCTCGTCCTGCTCGACGTACTCGGTGCCTGCGATCCGGGCCTGCAGCTCGCCGTTGCCCGAGGCGTTGATGCCGTCATCGTCGCCGGTGATGTCGACCACACCCGCGCTGATACCTATGTTGGCGGCCTCCAGGCCCTCCTGCGACTCGGTCACGGTGACGGTCGGTGCGTCCACCCCATCGAGTTGGCCGATCGAGACGATGACCTCGCCCTTGATCCCGTCGTCCACCACCCCGACGGTGACCGAACCGCCGGCGACCACCGTGTCGGTGAACGCCTGCAATCCATCGTCCCCGGCGGTCACTTCGATCGTGCCGCCGCGCACGAGGATGTAGCCCCGCGTCCAGTCGATGTCGGCGCCCTGCTCGTCGTCGTCGCCGTCGCTACTCATGCCGTCGCCCGCGGTTGCGGTCAGCTGCAGCGTCCCGCCCTCGACCACCAGGGCGTCGGTGCCGCGCAGGGCGTCGTCGGCTGCGGTCACGCTGATCGCCCCGCCCATGATGACCAGGTCGTCTTTCGAGGTGATGCCGTCGTTGCCGTTTCCGGTCACGGTGAGCGCGCCATCGCCCGAGATGGTCAGGTCGGACGCCGAATGGATCGCGGCGTCGGCATCGGCATCGGCCGCGTAGGTCGCCGCGTCGGACACCGTGTTCTGGCTACCGGCTGCCAACTCGATGGCCACGTCATCGGCGCTGACCACCTCGATCGCCGCGCCGGCATCGTTGTCGATCTCGACCCCGTCGAGGATGAGCACGACCAGGTCGTCCTCGCCCGCGGCCACCCTGAGCTGGCCGGTGAGCGAACCGCTCAACCGGTAGACGCCTGCCCGGTCAACCGTGACCGTCGACCCGCTGGCCGAGACCCCCGCCGCGCTGCCCACCAGACCGCTCCCGGACAGCTGCACATCGACAGCCCGGGCAGCGTCCCATTCGTCCGGGTTCACGGTCGTGTGGTCGGCGTTCCCGGCCATCACCACGGCGGGTGCCAGGTCGTAGCCCGCGGCTGCGGGCGCAGCCGGCGTGCCGGCGGCGGACGGGCTGGCCGAGGGAGTCCCGGACGCGTCATCAACGGTTGTCGTGGCGCAACCGGCCAGCGGCAGACCCAGGGCGAGCAGGGCGGTGGTGAAACGCATGGAGTGCTTCATGGTGTGTCCTGACGTGTAGCTGTTGAACTGCGTCAAAACCAACCGCGGCGATCTGTCCGTTGGCGGTGAACCGGCTGTCCGGCAGGCACGAACCAGCCCGGCCACCCCGCAATGACCACCTGCGGTTCCCTGATTCTTCTATGGCAGACTGGACAAATGCCGGGGGCGGGACGGCCAACTGCTCCACCTCCGGCGGCAGGCCACGGCTGCGACAGGACCGAGAGCAAGGAGGCGACGTCGGTGCCCGCACACCTGGGAATGCCCGCGAACGCCCCCGACCTGCCTGCCGACGCCCCACTGATCGACCGCTATGGACGCGTCGCCCGCGACCTGCGGGTTTCGCTGACCGACCGCTGCAACCTGCGCTGCACCTACTGCATGCCGGAGGATCCGGATCACTGGTTGCCCGAGGACACCCTGCTCACCGACGACGAACTGACCAGGCTGATCGGCGTCGCGATCACCCGGCTTGGCATCTCCGACGTCAGGTTCACCGGCGGCGAACCGCTGCTGCGCCGCGGCCTGGAACAGTTGATCGCCGCCACCGCCACCTTGCGCACAGTGGACGGGGCGGTGCCAGGGATCTCGCTCACCACCAACGCCCTCGGCCTGGCCCGGCGGGCCCGCAAGCTCGCCGCCGCCGGCCTGCAACGCGTCAACGTCTCGCTGGACTCGATCAACCCCAAGCACTACGCCGAGGTCACCCGTCGCAACCACCTGCCCGCCGTGGTCGCCGGACTGACCGCCGCGAGGGACGCCGGCCTGGCCCCGATCAAGGTGAACGCGGTGCCGCAGCCCGCCCACTACACCACCGACGCCCCGGCGCTGCTGCGGTTCTGCCTGGCGCAGGGGTACCAGTTGCGGTTCATCGAGCACATGCCGCTGGGTGGTTCAGTGGAGTGGCGGCGCAACGCCATCGTCACCCGCCAGCAACTGCTGACCGCCCTGGTCGCCGCCGGTGCCCGGCTGACAGCTCCGCCGACCGAGCGGGGCACGTCACCGGCCGAACTGTGGAACGTCGAGTGGGGCGACCTGACCGGCGACATCGGCATCATCGCCGCGGTGACCGCGCCGTTCTGCACCTCCTGCGACCGCACCCGGCTGACCGCCGACGGCCAGATCCGCACCTGCCTGTTCGACCAGGTGGAAACCGACCTGCGGGGCCCGCTACGGGCCGGCGCCAGCGACGACGAGCTGGCGCAGCTGTGGCGCCGGGCCACCTGGCTCAAGCCCCGCAGTCACGGCATCGACCATGATGGCTTTGCCCGCCCATCCCGTCCCATGTCCGCCATCGGCGGTTGACGAGAGGAAACCATGACGACCAACGCCACCACCACCTGCAGCGTGCGCTTCTACGCCGGAGCCGCCGAAGCCGCCGGCACCGACCGCACCGTCGTGACGGTGCCGTCCGGCGGCACGGTGGGAGACCTGGTGACCCGGCTGGGCGCCGACGACCAGAGGCTGGCCCAGGTGCTCAGCGTCTGCACGCTGCTGCTGGACGGCCAGACCGCCGCCACCGACGCCGCCCTGCCGACCGGCGTCGCCGCCGTTGACGTCCTGCCGCCGTTCGCCGGCGGCTGAGGAGGCGCGATGAGTGGTCAGGTGTTGTTCGCTGAGGTGACCGACGAACCGTTGTCGATCGCCGAACTGACCGCCGGGGTCGGACACCAGGCGGCCGGCGCTGTGGTCACGTTCACCGGGGTGGTGCGCAACCACGACATCGGCCAGGCCGTCGACTCGATCGAGTACAGCTCGCATCCCCAGGCGTCCCGGATCATCGCCGAGCTGGCCGCCGAGACGGCCGGACGCGAGGGCGTCCACGTGGTCGGCGTCGCGCACCGGGTCGGTCACCTGCACGTCGGGGACGTGGCGCTGGTCGCGGCGGTGGCCGCGGAGCACCGC
>NZ_JBASCI010000215.1:0-22114 GCF_049651565.1 Brooklawnia sp. | reverse complement strand
CCAAACGGCCCCAACTCAGCCCCGCCGACACGTGGGCACACGACCCCACGCGCCGAACCCAGGCATTTGGCCTAGTCAACCCTTGAAATCAGGTGTTTCGTCTGCCCACCAACTGCGGAACCCGGGTTGAAGCCTCGGCTTGGGTGAGCATCATCAAGCCGTAGCGCCTGGAACTGGACGCTTCCGGGGTCTTGTTGCGAGCGTTGTCGGGCCGTAACGGCTGAGACTGCACGGCCAGCCGGGTAGGGGTTGGGCAGCGGAGTGACATCGTGTGGTGACCGAGAGGGTTGTCAAATCGAGGCCGCAGCGGCGACGATCCAGGCAGCCGAGCAGCGCGGGTATCCGGTTTTGGCACCCTGAAAACCGCTTACATGCGTTCAATGGCCGCGTATGGCGTTCCAGCGTGCCAAAACCGGAACCCCCGACCTGCATCATGTTCCCGGCGCCACCCGAGACCTAGCGTCGGCCCCGTGGGGCTCCGGGCACGGGCTACTTGGCCCGGCGCCCACCGCACGCATGACAGCCGACCCGCGGAACCAAGGGTGAGGGCGGCAGGGTCGTGGACGGGCAGGGGCCAGGTATGGCGGGATCATGCCAAGCAGGTCAACGGCCAGGCGGGGTCATGGCATGGGCGCCGACCCGACTCGACCGACCCGTGCCTGAGCGCGCACTGTGGGGCCCTGACCCCGGATAGCGCACGGCAAACGCACGACAAGCGTGCACTTCCCCTCCCCAATGACCCAATCGTGCCCACACGGGAGGCGCGGCCCCACTCCTTCCACATCTGCTGCGAAAGATTGGTCAGCGAGCACGCTGGATCACTCAAGCGCCACTGGACGTCACAACTGGTGGGCGCAGTCGGACTCGAACCAACGACCTGCTGCTTGTAAGGCAGCTGCTCTAACCAGCTGAGCTATGCGCCCGCGCGGACATCACGTCCGTCACGACGGACCATTCTGGCAGTTCCGAGGGCGTAAACCGAAACTGCCCACCGTCGCTGCGGGCCGTAATTCGTCCTCCCGAAGATGAATCGAGGGCCCCCGCTGTGCGGGGACCCTCGTCATTACCCAGGTCGTGGATCAGAGCTGGGCGCTGTCGTCAGCACTCTCGCTCGGCTGGTCGGTGACCTCGCCGGCAACCGTGCCACCAGCATTGACTTTGACCTTGCGGGGCTTGGCCTCCTCGGCGACCGGGATGGTCAGGGTCAGCACACCGTCGGTGTAGTCGGCCCGGATGTCGTTGAGGCTCAGACCGGCACCGAGAGTCAACTGGCGGGCGTAAGAGCCGTAGCTGCGTTCGCGGCTCACCCAGCGGTTGTTCTCGTCGGTCCTGGTGATCTCCTTCTGCTCACGCTCGGCACGCACGGTTAGGGTGCGGTCATCCACGTCGATGTCGATGCTTTCAGCCTTCACACCGGGCAGGTCAATCTTGACGATGAACTCGTCGTCCTCGCGGTAGAGGTCCATCGGCATGCTGCGGACATCGGTGGCAGCGCTGCGGGTGAGCTGGTTGAACAGGCGATCCATGTCACGGAAGGGGTTGTAAGCGACTGTCATGTGTACTCCTCTCGATTGTCTCGGGGGCGTCCGGCGGGCGCCTCACTTGGTGCAACGGATTACAGCACCAGTATATTCCCAAAGTTGAGCGAGGTCGACTCAACCCCAGTAAAACCGCGTGAATGACCAGCATCAGGGCCGCTTAGGCCTGGCGATGGGGTCATGGCTGGGCAGCGAGCGCGCAGACAGCAGCGCCCGGGCAGCCGGCGGTCAAGTCGGGACCGGCGCGAGTCGGGCGAGCGGTGCGCCGGCTCAGCGCCGGGCAGCCCGCGGCCGGACCACCTTGTAGGCCTGCCAGTCGGGGCTGGCGTCGATGCCGGTGGTGACGACGAGGCCGGCGGTGTTGGCGCCCTCGGTGATGTCGGCTGGATCGACGTACCCGGGTCGGCCGATCTTGGGCGTCAGCAACCAGATCCAGCCGGTGCGGGACAGGTCACGCAGGGCGTCCACCAGGGCATCGGCCACATCGGAATCGTCATCCCGGTGCCACAGCAGGACGACGTCGACTGCCTCAACGGCGTCCTCGACCAGCTCGGCGTCGATGGCGTCCATCACGTCATCGCGCAGTTCCTGGTCAACGTCGTCGTCCCAACCCAGTTCCTGGACCACCATTCCCTCACTGAGTCCGAGCTGATCGATGCCAGCCGGACTGGGACCGGACCCGTTCGGGGAAACCACCATTCCTCCACTTCACCATAAGACGTAGCCGTCGATCGCGGGAACCGCGACGATGTCACCTAGATTGCCAGAACAGACGCGAGTGGCGCGACCCCGCAGGACCGCGCCACTCGCTTCGGCTGTTGTGGCTGCCGCAATCAGGCGTCGCCGCCCACCTCACCGGACTCGCCGGCGTTGACGTCGTCCAGCCGGTACTTCTGGAATGCCTGGCCAACCACCTCGCGGCCAATCTCGCCACGGTCGGCCAGCGCCTGCAGCGTGCGCACCACGATCGACGGGCCGTCGATCTTGAGGTGCCGGCGCGCCGCCTGCCGGGTATCGGAGAAGCCGAAACCATCGGCGCCCAGCGGGTAGTAGTCCATCGGCACGTAGGCGCGGATCTGGTCCTGAACGGCCCGCATGAAGTCGCTCACCGCCACCGCGGGGCCCGGTCGGCCTTGCAGCTTCTGGGTCAGGTATGGCACTCCGGGCTGCTGGTCGGGGTTGGCGAACGCCTCCTCGTCGCAGCGGCGGCCGTCGCGGGCCAGTTCGTTCCAACTGGTCACCGACCACACGTCGGCTGCCACGCCCCAATCGTCGGCCAGCAGCCGCTGCGCCTCGAGCGCCCACGGGACGCCGACGCCGGACGCGAGGATCTGCGCCCGCTTGGCGTCCTCGCCGGCCTGCCCCTCGGAGACAAGGTGGATGCCCTTGACGATGCCCTCCACGTCGACGTTCTCCGGCTCGGCCGGCTGCAACATCGGCTCGTTGTACACCGTCAGGTAGTACGAGACGTCCTCGGGGTCGTCGCCGTACATCCGGCGCAGGCCGTCCTGGACGATGTAGCTGATCTCGTAGCCGTAGGCCGGGTCGTAGGAGATGATCCCCTCGTTCGTGGCGGTCAGCAGGTGCGAGTGGCCGTCCATGTGCTGGGTGCCCTCACCGGTCAGCGTGGTCTTGCCGGCGGTGGCGCCGATGTAGAAGCCACGGGCCAACTGGTCGGCCGCCGCCCAGATCAGGTCGCCGGTGCGCTGGTAACCGAACATCGAGTAGAAGATGTAGATCGGTACCATCGGCTGACCGTGGGTGGCGTAGCTGGTGCCGGCCGCGGTGAAGGCGGCGGTGGCGCCGGCCTCGTTGATCCCGACGTGCATGATCTGGCCGTTGCTGGCCTCCCGGTAGCTGAGCATCAGGTCGTGGTCGACCGGGGTGTACTGCTGACCGTTCGGGTTGTAGATCTTGATCGTCGGGAAGAACGAGTCCATGCCGAAGGTGCGGGCCTCGTCGGGGATGATCGGCACGATGAACGGTGCCAGACCCTTGTCGCGCAGCAGATCCTTGAGCAACCGGACGAACGCCATCGTGGTGGCGACCTTCTGGTTGCCCGAGCCCTTGCGGGACGACTTGTAGACCTTGTCCTCGGGCAGCTTCAGCTTCTGGCCATGGTTGGCCCGCCGCTCGGGGATGAACCCGCCCAGCTCCTTGCGGCGCTCGAGCAGGTACTTGATCGCGGGGCTGTCGGCGCCCGGGTGGTAGTAGGGCGGCTCGTAGGGGTTCTCCTCGAGCACTTCGTCGCTGATCGGGATCCGGCAGCGATCGCGCAGGCCCTTGAGGTCGTCGATGGCCAGCTTCTTCATCTGGTGGGTGGCGTTGCGGCCGGCGAAGTGCGAGCCCAGGAAGTAGCCCTTGATGGTGTGGGCGAGGATGACGGTCGGCGCGCCCGAGAACTCCATGGCGGCCTTGTAGGCGTTGTAGATCTTGGTGTAGTCGAGCCCGCCTCGGCGCAGCGCCCAGATCTGGTCGTCGGTCCAGTCCTCGACCATCTTCGCGGTACGCGGGTCGCGGCCGAAGAAGTGCTCGCGGACGTAGGCGCCGTCGTTGGCCTTGAAGGTCTGGTAGTCACCGTCGCGGGTGGTGTTCATGACGTTGACGAGCGCGCCCTCGATGTCGTTCTCGAGCAGCGGATCCCAGTTGGCGCCCCAGATCACCTTGATAACGTTCCAGCCTGCGCCGCGGAAGAACATCTCCAGTTCCTGGATGATCTTGCCGTTGCCCCGTACCGGGCCGTCCAGGCGCTGCAGGTTGCAGTTGATGACGAAGGTGAGGTTGTCCAGCCCCTCGTTGGCGGCGTGCTGGAGTGCACCGCGGGACTCGACCTCGTCCATCTCGCCGTCGCCGAGGAACGCCCAGACGTGCTGCTGGCTGGTGTCCTTGATACCGCGGTTGTCGAGGTACTTGTTGAACGAGGCCTGGTAGATCGCGTCGATCGGGCCGATACCCATCGACACGGTCGGGAACTCCCAGAAGTCCTCCATCCGCCGCGGGTGCGGGTAGCTGGGCAGGCCCCGCCCACCGGCCGGCCGGCTGTACTCCTGCCGGAAGCCGTCCATGTCGGCCTCGGACAGCCGTCCTTCGAGGAACGCACGGGCATACGGGCCCGGTGAGCTGTGGCCCTGGAAGTAGATCTGGTCGCCGCCGCCGGGGTGGTCCTTGCCGCGCCAGAAGTGCTGCAGGCCCACCTCGTAGAGGGTTGCCGACGACGCATAGCTGGAGATGTGGCCACCCACGCCGATGCCCGGACGCTGCTGGCGGTGCACCTGGATCGCTGAGTTCCAGCGCAGCATGTGGCGGATGTCCTGCTCGAGATCCGGGTCGCCGGGGTAGGCCACCTCGCGAGACTTGGGAATGGTGTTGACGTAGTCGGTCGACACCAGCGAGGGGACACCGACGTGCTGGTCGCGGGCGCGCTCGTTCAGCTTCAACATGACGAACCGCGCCCGGTTGCGTCCCCCTGCCTCAATCAGACCGTCCAGCGATTCCAGCCACTCATTGGTTTCTTCCGGATCGGTGTCGGGAAGGTTGGTCGGGAGGCCGTTGAGGAGCGGGCCTGGTTGCTCGCGAGGGATCACGCTAACGTCCTTTCGGTGATGGCGGTCTCCGGTGAAACGCCGCTGTTGGGTTCAATCTTCCCGCGAACGAGCAGCCTTTGGGACCGTTACCACCCAACCTTGCCCGACCCGACCAAGTTTCACCAGCGATCAATGTCGACAACCGCTCCCGCAAGGGCACCAATTCTGTAGGCTGAACACGCCCGCCCGATGAGGGGCAATCTCGCACGCTCAGCGCGCAACAGGCGAAGACGCTCATGAAAGGCTAATCAGATGAAACTCCGCGAGGACGCCAAGTGGTCGATGGTCATCCCCACCAGCATGGGTATCCGCATCTCCCCGGAGGATGGGCAGCCAGTGCAGGCGTCCAATGTCTTCCGCATGCAGGTCACCTCGGCCGAGAGCAACGTCGGCACCGTCGCCAGCTTCCTGGGTGAGCCGGTGAAGATCCTGACGAACTTCGTCAAGGGCTCCCCGATCGCGATGATGATCAAGTCGAACCTGGCGTCCCGCTTCATGGCGTTCGAGGGCCCGGACGTCGAACAGGGCGGCGCCTGGGGCTACCGTCACCAGTTCAACATCGCTGACTCCGGCTACGGCAATCGCGGCGCCCGGGTGTGGAACGACCGGGCAGGTGAGGTCGGCCTGCTGCTCGACGCCAAGGACTTCGACCTCGACCGGATCCTCGGCGAGGAGGGCGCCAAGATCGTGCACATGTCGGGCCTGATCGCGGCGCTGTCGCCGAACACGCTGCAGTTCTGCCTCGACGTGGCGCACAAGGCCAAGGAGTACGGCGCCGCGGTGAGCTTCGACCTGAACTACCGGGCGTCGTTCTGGAAGGGCCGTAAGCAGGAGCTGCGCGACGGGTTCACCGAGATCGCCCGGCAGTGCAAGATCCTGATCGGCAACGAGGAGGACTTCCAGCTGGCGCTCGGCCTGGAGGGCCCCGAGGCGGGCGGGAAGGACATCGGGGACAAGATCGACGGCTTCAAGGGCATGATCAACACCGCCCACGAGAAGTTCCCCGAGGTCGAGGTCTTCGCCACCACCCTGCGCGAGGTCGTCAACACCAACCACCACATGTGGGGCGCGATCCTGTGGTCCGACGGCGAGTTCTACGTGGCCGAGCCGCGCGACATCGGCGTGCTGGACCGCATCGGTGGCGGTGACTCGACGGTCGGTGGCATCCTCTACGGCCTGATCAAGGGCTGGGAGCCGGAGAAGTGCCTGCAGTTCGGCTGGGCGTCCGGCGCGATGACCACCACCTACCTCACCGACTACTCCATGCCGGCCGACGAGGAGCAGATCTGGGCGATCTGGGAGGGCAACGCACGCATCAAGCGGTGATCGCGCTCGGTTCGGCCGACACGACGGGCGGGTGGGCGTCCAGGACGCTCCCCGCCCGCCGCCGACTTCGGAGGCGCCGGGCTGCCGGTCTCTCGCATCGCCCCGACAGACAGTGCGGAGGATCGCGCAGCGTAGGGTGCGCGATCGTCTGCGTTGCCCCGATGCGGCCGCTTTCCCGACTCCGGTCGGCCGGGCGAACTGCTCACATGGTTGCGTAGGCTCGCAGCAGACCGTCCGTTCGTCCCGGAGGAACAGATGAAGAAGTTGTTGATCGTCCGCGCGCACCCGTTCTCCGCAGAACGCTCGCGGAGCATGCAGATGGCCGACGCCTTCCTTGCCGGGTTCCGCGAGGCTCACCCGGACGACCTGGTCGAGGACATCAACCTGTACTCCCAGTCGGTGCCCGAGATCGACATCGACCTGTTGTCGGGTTGGGAGAAGATCCGCGAGGGTGAGGAGTTCATCCACCTCGGGTCGCTCCAGCAGGCCAAGCTCACGCTGTTCGACAACTACACCATGCAGTTCCAGAGTTCCGACCTGATCGTGGTCGCCAACCCGTTGTGGAACCTGTCGGTACCCACCCGGCTGAAGGCCTGGGTGGACACCGTCTGCCGGTCGGGGGTCACCTTCCGCTACAACAGCGAGGGCCGCGCCGAGGGCCTGGCCGGCGGCCGGAAGGTCATCCACCTACAGGCCAGCGGCGGCCACTTCGGCGGCAAGGACCCGGCCAGCGAATGGCTGCGCACCGTGTTCACCTTCATCGGCTGCGATTTCGAGCAGTACGTGGCCGAGGGCATGGATCACGAACCCGAGCGCGCCGACGAGATCATGAAGAAGGCGCTGGCCGAGGTGCGCCAACTCGGCCGCGATTGCTGATCCCACTTGCGCGGTTGCGCAGTAGGCGCGGGGCGTCGCGTCGTCGATAGAGTGAGCCAACACGGCGAACCGCGAGCAGCCAGGAGACCTGATGGCAACGCAGCCAGGCACCGGGACAGGGCGTGACCTGATCCCGTCCACGCGCACCCGCAAGGCGCTGGTGAAGCGGCTGGCCGCCCAATCCGGGCGGATGAGCACCGCGGTGGTGGCCGAGATGGAGGCCCAGCATCCCTGGTACAACAAGCTGGGCGCAGAGGAACGCTCCTGGGTGACGATGGTGGCCAACAGCGGCATCAAGGGCTTCGTCGAGTGGCTGGCAGACGAGGATGACGCGCAACCGGACCCGGCTGCCATCTTCAACGTCGCGCCGCGGTCACTGACCCGGGCCGTCAGCCTCAACCAGGCAGTCGACCTGATCCGCACCACGGTGGCCGTGGTCGAGACCCAGATCGGCGTCCTGATGCCACGGGCCGACCGCGCCATCCTGCAGACCGCGATCCTGCACTACTCCCGTGAGGTGGCCTTCGCCTCCGCCGAGGTGTACGCGCGGGCCGCTGAGTCGCGGGTCTCGTGGGACGAACGGATGGAGGCCCTGATCGTCGATGCGGTGGTGCGTGGTGGCTCCAACGAGGAGTTGCTCTCGCGCGCGGCGACCCTGGGCTGGCAGAGCCAGTCGTGCGTCGCGGTGGCGGTGGGTGCGGTGCCGGCCGACCATGACTGGACGCAACTGCGCAAGGACGCCGAAGGCCTGGGCCTGACCGCGGTGGCGGCGGTGCACGGGGACCGGCTGGTGGTGGTGGTCTGCCCCACCGATCCGGAGGCGCCGGCCGACCAGAACGCCTCAGTCGGCTGGCTGACCGAGCTCGCGGAACACTTCGGGGCGGGCCCCATCGTCGTCGGCCCGATGGTGGAACGGCTCACCCTGGCGTCCGAATCGGCCCGGGCCGCGATGTCTGGGGCCCGCTCGGCCGGAGCCTGGCCGGAGGGACCCCGGGTGTTGAGCGCCCGCGACCTGCTGCCTGAGCGGGCACTGGCTGGCAACGGAAGTGCCCGGCGCGAGTTGGTCGAACTGGTCTACGCGCCGCTGAAGGAAGCCGGCGGTGACCTGATGGAGACCCTGGTCAGCTTCTTCGACCAGGGCGGATCGGTCGAGGCGAGCGCCCGCGCGCTGTTCGTCCACCCGAACACGGTTCGATACCGGCTCAAGCGCATCGCCGAGGTCACCACCTACTCCCCCACCGATCCCAGGGAGAGCTACGTGCTGCGGCTGGCCATCACGCTTGGACGGCTGCGCGACTCCCACTGACGGGACACCCACCCAGAGCGGTTGAGGTAGCCGTGACACTGCGGATACCCCGGCCGTGCGGGGTGCGTTTGTCAGTTGCCCACAACATCGCCCGGAGGTTTTTCGTGGCCACCTCCCGGGCATCCGACTCCCCGCAACCGGCACCATGAAGGTGTGCTTGTGATTGCCGCGCCCGGTCAGGGCGCCCAGACCCCCGGCTTCCTCGCCGAGTGGCTGCAGATCCAATCCTTCGCAGACCGGATGGTCTGGCTGTCCGCGGTCAGCGGGCTGGACCTGGTCGGTCACGGGACCGAGGCCGATGCTGAGACCATCCGCGACACCGCCATCGCACAGCCGCTGCTGGTCGCCGCCGCGATCGCAGTCGCCCATGAACTCCTCGGCGCCGCGGAGCCCGCCTGCGGCCGGGCCGACCTGGTCGCCGGCCACAGCGTCGGTGAGATTGCCGCTGCGGCCCTGACCGGCGCGCTCAGCGTGGAGTCGGCCATGGTCTTCGTCCGCGAGCGTGGCCAGGGCATGGCCGCCGCCTCCGCGGTGCAGCCCACCGGCATGTCGGCTGTGGTGGCCGGCAAGCCGGACGAGGTGCTGGCCGCGATAGAGGCCGCCGGGCTGGTGCCGGCCAACAACAACGGCTCCGGCCAGATAGTCGCCGCCGGGACGCTGGAGCAGTTGCAGCAGCTCGCCGACAACCCGCCCGCCCGGGCCCGGGTGGTCCCGCTGCAGGTGGCCGGCGCGTTCCACACTTCCCACATGGCCCCGGCGATGGAGCGGCTGGAGGTATTGGCCCGGTCGATGCCGACCGGCACCCCCGCCACCCGGCTGCTGTCGAACAGGGACGGCGAGCAGGTGGCCGACGGCCGGGAGTACCTGTCGCGCATGGTGAGCCAGGTCACCAACCCGGTGCGCTGGGACCTGTGCATGGACACCATGGCCTCGCTCGGCGTCACCGGCCTGCTTGAGCTGGCCCCCGCCGGCACGCTCACCGGGATCGCCAAGCGCAACCTGAAGGGCGTCGACCTTTTCAACCTGAACACCCCTGACCAACTCGACGAAGCGCGCGACTTCTGCGCTCGCCACGCCGACAAGAAATGAGGATGATGACCGCCACGATCAAGGCCTCCCAAGGTGCGCCCTTCTCCCGAATCCTCGCCGTGGGCGGTGAACGAGGCAGCCGGGTGGTCGACAACGCCGAGATGTGCACGATCATCGAGTCCTCAGACGAGTGGATCCAGCAGCGCACCGGCATCGTCGAGCGTCGCTGGGCCAGCGACGACCAGACCCCGCTGTCGATGACCGTGAACGCCAGCCGCAAGGCGATCGAGCGGTCGGGTGTCGACCCGGCGCAGATCGACGCGGTGCTGATCTCGACCGTCTCGCACATGCAGCAGTTCCCGTCGTTGTCGGTCTCGGTCGCCTCCGAGCTGGGCCTGCAGAACCCAGCCGCCACCGACCTGAGCGCTGCTTGCGCCGGCTTCTGCTACGCACTCGGCCTGGCGGACTCGATGATCCGCACCGGATCTGCCAAGCACGTGCTGGTCGCCGGCGTCGAGGTGCTGAGCCGGCAGACCGACTTCACCGACCGCGGCACCGCCTTCCTGTTCGGGGACGGCGCTGGCGCGGTGGTTGTCGGTCCGAGCCAGACCCCCGGCATCGGCCCGGTGGTCTGGGGCTCCGAGACCGACACCGCCGACATCATCTGGACCGAGGACTGGAACGAGGCCCTGGAGTCCGGAACCAAGCCCGTGATCCACATGGAGGGCAACAAGGTCTTCAAGTGGGCCACCACCTTCATCGCCGAGAAGACCGCCGAGGCGCTGGATCTGGCCGGCCTGAAGCCGGAGGACCTCGACGTCTTCATCCCCCACCAGGCCAACAACCGGATCACCGATTCGATGTTGCGCCGGATGAAGCTGCCGGAATCGGTCGTGGTCAGCCGCGACATCCAGCAGATGGGCAACTCGTCGGCGGCTTCCATCCCGATCGCGATGGAGGCGCTGCTCGAAGCAGGGGACGCCAGGTCTGGCGACACCGCCTTGGTCATCGGGTTCGGCGCCGGGCTGGTCTACGCCGGCCAGGTCGTCGTCCTGCCCTGACAGCCCACCAACCACCAACAGCCACCCAAGGCAATACCAAGAGAGAAGGAAACAAACATGGCTACCGCCACCACCGAAGAGATCCGCGCCCAGCTCGCCGACATCGTCAACGACGTGGCCGGTGTAGAGCAGGACGACGTGCTGCTCGAGAAGAGCTTCGTGGACGACCTGGACGTCGACTCGCTGTCGATGGTCGAGATCATCTACGCCTGCGAGGAGGCCTTCAGCGTCTCCATCCCCGACGAGGACGCCAAGGACCTCAAGACCGTGGGCGACGCCGTCGCCTACATCGAGAAGGCCCAGGCCTGATCTACCCACCTCCCCAGGCTCGGCGGCCTGCCGCAACCGACAGGTCGGCAGGCCGTCGAGCCGTCCCGAATCCCAGCATTCCTCACACCACCAGGGAGAACATCCAATGACCGACGTCGTGATCACCGGATTCGGCGCTATCACCCCGCTCGGCGACGACGCCGCGTCCACTTGGCAGGCCCTGCTTGACGGACGCAGCGGCGTCCGCCACATCGACGCCGACTGGGCCTCGGAACTGCCCGTGCAGATCGCCGGGTCGGTGGAAACCGACCTGACCCGCTGGGTGCCCCGGGTGGAGGCGCGGCGGATGGACCGGGTCAGCCAACTGGCCATCGTCGCCGCCCGCGAGGCCTGGTCCGATGCCGGCTTCGGGTTCGGCGAGGACAACCTCACCGAACCTGAACGCCTCGGCGTCTCGGTCGGCACCGGCATCGGCGGGCTGGTGACCACCCTCGACCAGTGGGATGTGCAGAAGGAGAAGGGCACCCGCCGGGTCAGCCCGTTCACCGTTCCGATGCTGATGGCCAACGCCCCCGCCGCCCACGTCGGCCTGCTTGTCAACGCCAAGGCCGGCGTCCATGCCCCGGTCTCGGCGTGCGCCTCGTCCAACGAGGCGATCGCGCTCGGCGCAAACATGCTGCGCCTCGGCGAGGCCGACCAGGTGCTAGTCGGCGGTTCGGAATCGGTCATCCACGCCATGCCGATCGCTGCGTTCTCGCAGATGCAGGCGCTCAGCCGCCGCAACGACGAGCCGGAACGGGCCTCGCGTCCGTGGGACGTCGACCGCGACGGCTTCGTGATCGGCGAGGGCGCGGTCATGATGGTGCTCGAAACCCTGCAGTCCGCCCGGGCCCGCGGCGCGAAGATCTACGGCACGCTCGCCGGCTCCGGCATCAGCGCCGACTCGCACGACCTGGTGCAGCCCGAGCCCTCCGGCGCGGGACAGTTGTCGGCGATGGTCAAGGCCATGCGCCATGCAGGCCTGCAGTCGTCCGACATCAAGCACATCAACGCCCACGGCACCTCAACCCCGCAAGGTGATGTCACCGAGGCCAGGTCGATCCGCACCGCGCTGGACTCGGCCGCCGACGAGGCGATCGTCACCAGCACCAAGTCGATGACCGGACACCTGCTCGGTGGGGCCGGCGCGCTGGAGACCTTCGCCACCGTGATGGCGCTGCGCGACCGCATCGTGCCGCCGACCATCAACCTGGACAACGAGGAGCCAGACCTGGGCATCGACATCGCCGCCAACCGGACCCGCCAGCTGCCGGACGGCCCGCTGGCCGCGCTGAACAACTCATTCGGTTTCGGTGGCCACAACGTGGCGATCGCGCTGACCAACCAGCACGTCACCGGCTGATAGCAGGCCCCGACCAGGCATCGGGACTCGTCAGCACCGGCCTTATACTTGGCCGGACTTGTCCAGGATCAGGGGACCCAGATGGCAGAAGATCAACCAGCCGAAATGCCGCCACGCCGCTCCGCCGACGTGCCCGGACCGGGCGCCGACGGAGCGGCTGGCGTCTTCGGCACCGCCCGCGCAGCCGAACCCGGCGACACCGAGGCGGACGACTATGTACTGCCCGAGCAGCAAGAGGCCCCGGACGCCGCCAAGCGGCGCCGCAAGCGCAACCGGGTGGCCTTCGGTGTGGTCGCCGGGGTGCTGGCGATCCTGCTGCTGGGCCTCGCCGCGATCATCGGCTTCTACGCCAAGTCGGCGAACGACGCGATGAACAACATGCAGCGCCAGCCGATGCTGCCCCAGGGCGAGCGCCCGCCCGAACCCACTGCTGAGGACGGCAAGCAGGCGCCAGTCAACATCCTGATCATGGGCACCGACTCCCGCGGCGCCGGCGACCAGGGCCGCTCGGACGTGCTGATGATGGCGCACGTCAGTGGTGACCGGAAGACCGTCTACCTGATCTCGTTCCCGCGTGACCTGTGGGTGAACGTCCCGGGCCATGGCATGGCCAAGATCAACGCCGCTTACGCGTGGGGCGGCATGCCGCTCACCGTGCAGACCGTCGAGGAGTTGACCGGCGCGCACGTCAGCCATTCATCGATCGTCAACTTCGAGGGCTTCGTCCAGGTGGTGGACGCGATCGGCGGCGTCACCGTTTACAACCACGCCGCGTCACCGAACTTCCCGGCCGGTTACATCGAACTGGATGGGCAGTCGGCGTTGGCATTCAGCCGGGAGCGCTACACCCTGCCGAATGGCGACCTGGACCGTGCCCGCCGGCAGCGCGAGGTGGTGATGGCGGTGACGCGGCAGATGCTGACCCCGGAGGTGTTGGCCGACCCGGGCAGGTTCAACGAGGCAGTCAACACCCTGGCGCCCTACTTCACCGTTGACGAGGAGTTCACCAAGGCCGAGATGACCGGGCTGGCGCTGTCGATGCGGGTCACCAGCGGTGACTCGTTGCGCCAACTGCAGGCCCCGATCCTGGGCTTTGGCACCTCCGCCGATGGACAGTCGATCGACCTGGTCGACGAGGAGTTCATGGCCGAGCTCGGCACGGCGCTGCAGGACGACGAGATGGCCGCCTACTGGGACAAGCACCGGGACGACCCGCCGGTCCGCAACCCCTGACCGCCCGGCGCGCCACCCGGCATTACACCCGACAGCCCTGGGTTCACCAGCTCAGCCGACCCGGTGCAGCCAGCGCACCGGGGTGTCCTCACCGGCGAAGCGGAAGACCTCCAGTTCGGCGTCCCACGGCTCACCCAGCAGCTCTGCCAGGGCCTCCGGCAGGGTGATGCCGCTGGCCTGTGCGGTGTTCATCGCGGTGCGCAGCCGGTGCTCGCTGACCTGGATGTCGCCGTGCGGGCCGGTGGTGGCGTGGAAGATCCCGAGTTCCGGGGTGAAAGCGTAGCGCTGGCCCTGGTCGGCTGCGCTGGCGTCCTCGGTCACCTCGAAGCGCACTCGCTGGCAACTGCGCAATGCGCTGGCCAGCGGCGCCGACGTGCCGGCCGGTCCCACCCAGGAGTACTCTGCGCGCAGCGTGCCACGTTCGGCGGGCTGTTGGCTCCAGGCAAGGTGCACCGGGGTGCCGAGCACCGCACCCATTCCCCATTCGATGTGCGGGCACAGCGCTGCTGGCGTCGAGTGCACAAAGACGACTCCACGCGACATGGTTCCCATCTCGGCTCCTCTCGCTCCAGGTGTGCCTTCCCCTGCAACCGGGTGCGATCTGCCGGACGGGCCTGTTCGGTTCTGCCTGTGATTGTGCCCCATGTGGCCGGGTTCTGCCAGCTCCAGCGCCCTCATCGGTCGAAAGTACCGCTGTAGGCGCGATTAGGATGG
The DNA here is from genome assembly GCF_049651565.1 of Brooklawnia sp. Classification (GTDB taxonomy): domain Bacteria; phylum Actinomycetota; class Actinomycetes; order Propionibacteriales; family Propionibacteriaceae; genus Brooklawnia. The sequence goes on along the minus strand of NZ_JBASCI010000215.1, from coordinate 7,775 downwards.
TAGGGAACTCCTGCCGCCGAAGCCTGGCCGAACCGCTGCTGGGCCTCGGTCGGAGTGCCGCATTGATGAAGCTCAGTTTTCCGGCGTCGGCGCAACGGGGTGACAACTCGCTGCAGAGCCTGGCTGAATCGGGAAGAACTAGAGTCACCAGGTGCATCCAGCGCGGCCGACAGGTCGTACGGTAAATGAAGATGCCATCCACCCCGTCGATCCGGACGATCTCCTCGATATTCTCCAGGCAACCCCGGGTCTCGCACTGGGGCACGATCATGGTCTGGCGATTGGCCACCCCGAACAACTGCTGCACCGCTGTGGAAGAACGTACCCAAGTCCCTGTGCCCAGCTCTGGCCTTCTGTTTGGCAGGGTCCTGCATTGTGAGTCCTTCCCAGTTCCACGACGTCTTCTTTGGCGTTGACTTGGTCGGTTATTCCGATAGCTGTTCGGTGATACCGACCCACGCGGCTCCGCGGAAGCCCTCAAGACACAGCGCTCGAGTCGTAGACCGCCGGAATCGGCGAGAGCAGGACGCCCGGCAGGCCGGCCACCGCGCATCGGCTACCTTCGACCCATGAACAGCGAGCAGACCCGGATCGCTCCCTACGGCTCCTGGGACTCCCCGATCGGGATCAATGAGGTGGTCTCAGCAGGCGCGTCCATGTCGGACCTGATCGGTGACGGCGCCGACCTGTGGTGGCTGGAGACGCGTCCCGAACAGGACAGCCGGACCACCGTGATGCGGCTGCAGGACGGCCAGGTCAGCGAGGTAACGCCCGGCCCGGTGAACGTCCGAAGCCGCGTCAACGAGTACGGCGGCGGGGCTTCCCACGTCCGGGATGGGGTGCTTGCCTACTGTGACGACGCCGACCGGACGGTGAAGCTGCGCAGCCCGGACGGCACCACCCGCATCCTCACCTCCGGCGACCCGCGGGTGCGCTACGGCGACCTGCGCGTCCACCCCAAGGTGCCGATGGTGTTGGCGGTGCGCGAGGACCACCGGGTGGCCGGTGAACCGGAAACCACCCTGGTGGCACTGGGCTGGCCGCGCGGTGATGAGCCGGGCAGCGAGGTGGTGCTGCGGCGCGGCGCTGACTTCTACGCAAACCCGGCGCTCAGCGACGACGGGCGGCTGGCCTGGCTGGAGTGGCGGCACCCGGCCATGCCCTGGGACTCCACGCTGCTGAAGGTCGCACGGTTCCACCCGGTGGATTGGCGCCTCGAGGACGCTCAAATGGTGGCCGGGCGGGCCGGCGAGGGATTCGATGGCGTCGCTGTGCACCACCCCCGCTGGACCGCCGACGGCGCCCTGGTCTTCACCTCCGACGCCAGCGGCTACTTCCAGCTCTGCCAGTGGGACGGCCAGCAGGTGCGGGCGCTGCACTCCGACCAGGCCGACTTCGACCTGCCGATGTTCGTGCTCGGCAACCACGCGCACGCCGACGTCAGCGGCGAGGAGATCCTGTCGTGGCGCCTCGACGAGGGGCTGTGCCGGCTGGCCTTGGTGTCGAGGGTCGGAGCGCCCACCCGTCGGCTGGCCGGGGTGGCGGCCGTCGATTCGGTGGCCACGGCGCTCGGAGTCGGTTACGCGATCGTCGACCGGCCCATCGATCACCGCGCCCTGGTGCGGCTGGCACCGGACGGGACGCTGGAGGTGCTGCGGAGCCTGGGAGAGTCTCCCGACCGGAACGTCAGCTCGGTAGCCAGGTCGCTGGTCTTCCAGGGCCGCCACGGGCCGGTGCAGGCCTGGTACTACCCGCCGACCAACGCGGCCTTCCGGGCGCCCAGCGGAACCCGGCCGCCGGCGGTGCTACGGGTGCACGGTGGTCCGACGGCGATGGCGACCAACGCCTACAACGCCACCGTGCAGTTCTGGACCTCACGCGGGATCGCGGTGCTCGACGTCAACTACTCCGGGTCGGCCGGATTCGGCCGGCGCTGGCGCGACCGGCTGCGCGGGCTGTGGGGGGTAGCCGACGTGGACGACTGCCTCGACGCCGCCGAGGCGGCCATCGACGCCGGGCTCGCCGACCCGGGCCGGTTCGCGATCGCCGGTGGCAGTGCGGGCGGTTTCACCGCCCTGCGGGCGTTGACCACGTCCAACCGGTTCGGCGCCGGCGTCAGCCGCTACGGCGTGGTCGACCTGACCGCGCTGCTGGACACCCACAAGTTCGAGTCGCACTACCTGGACTCGCTCGTCGGCCGCTACCCGGCCGAGCAGCAGCTGTACCGGCAGCGCTCCCCCATCAACAACCTTGACCGGCTGAACTGCCCCATCCTGGTGCTGCAGGGTGCCGAGGACGCGGTGGTGCCGATGGCGCAGTCGACGGCGCTGGCCGACGCCGTGCGGGCGCGCGGGCTGCCGGTGGCGCTGCTGGTCTTCGATGGCGAGGGGCACGGCTTCCGCAAGGCGCAGACCCGGGCGGACGCGCTGGCCGCGGAGTTCAGCTTTCTCGCCCAGGTCTTCGGCTTCACCCCGGCCGACGACCTGCCAGCACTCACAGTGGAGAACCTGGCGCCGCAGACCTGAAACCCGATGGTCAGGCAGGCTTGACCGGGGGCCGGGCGCCGAAGATGGCGGTGCCGACCCGCACGCAAGTCGCGCCGTGCTCGATCGCCAGTTCGAAGTCACCGGACATGCCCATCGACAGCTCCGGCCAGTCGGATCCGGCAACCTGGTCGTCCCGCAACCGGTCACGCAGCTCGCGCAGTGCCCGGAAGCAGCCGGCCACCTGCTCGGCATCGGAGCTGAGCACGGCAACCGTCATCAGGCCGCGCATCTTCAACGAGTCGAATGCCGCCAGTTCGGCTGCGAACCCTGGCACGTCCTGCGGTGCCAGGCCATGCTTGGTCGGCTCACCGGAGGTGTTCACCTCGACCAGCACATCCAGGCTGCGCCCCAGTGCCTGCAGCCGCCGGTCCAGGTTGGCGGCCAGCTTCAGCGAATCGAGGGCCTGGAACTCCACCGCCCACTGCACCGCGCGGCCGGCCTTGTTCGACTGCAGTGGACCGATCAGCGCGAACTCGATCCCCAGTGCGGGGTCGAGTAGCTCGGCCTTGGCCACCAGCTCCTGCACCCGGTTCTCGCCGAACCGGCTGATGCCGGCGGCGTGGGCAGCCAGCAGCGCCTGGGGCGGATGGGTCTTGCTGACCGGCAGCAGGCGCACCTCGCGCGGGTCACGTCCGACCCGTTGGCAGGCAGCCGCGATCCGGCCGCGTACGGCGTCCAGGTTGGCGCCGATCCGGGCTACCTGCTGTGGCTCCAACTCGTTCATGGCCACCTCGCTGCCAGTGAGATGACGCCCGACCCGGCAAGGACGCTGAGCAGCAGTGCATACAGGGCGAACCGGTCGGTCACCTCAACCTCCATCTCGTCGTAGCCCACCGACCGGGCCAACGTCTCGTAGATGCCGCGCAGGTCGCTGACCGTCTCGGCGGCGTACTTCTTGCCACCGGATATCTGCGCCACCCGCGCCAGTTCGGCGTGGTTGACCGGCACCGGGACGCGCACGCCCTCCTCGTAGACGTAACCACCGGGGGTGCCGTAGGCGATGGTGTACACCGGCACGCCCTGTTCCTTGGCGGCCTGGGCGGCGGTGGCGGAGTCGCGGCCGATGTTGGTGTAGCCATCGGACAGCACGATGATCGCGCCGGGCGCCGGCTCGTCGGGGTTGTCCGGGTCGGGCGGGGCCAGCAGCAGCGAGTCGAGCGAGGTGAAGATGCCCTCGCCGATGGCCGTTGCCGGGGCCAGTTCGAGGGAGTCGATGGCCCGCTTCACCGCACCCCGGTCGAGGGTGGGCGCGGACATGATGGCCGCCGTCCCCGAGAAGGTCACCAGGGACACGTTGAACGTCGCCGGCAGCAGGTCGACGAACTCCTTGGCCGCCTCCTGTGCGGCCTCGATCCGGCTCGGCGCCACGTCCTGGGCGCGCATGGAGCGGGACACGTCGATGGTCACCACGACGGTGGCCCGCTCCCGCGGCACCGGGACCAACGCGGTCGGCTGGGCGTAGGCCACCACCAGCGAGGTCATCGCCAGCAGCGACGCCGCAACCGACACGTGCCGCTTGATCGGCGAGTCGCGCGGGATGACCAGATCGAGCCGGGTGCGGCTGCGGCGTCCACCGCTGCGCAGCCGGGCCGCCAGTACCAGGTAGAGCACGCCGACACCGACCACGATCAACAGCAACCACAACCGACTGGGCTGCAGGAACGACAGCATCGGGATCATCGTCACGGCCACCTCGCAGCCATCGATACCGCTCCCAGCGAGGCGACGAAGGCGAAGGCCAGCGCGTACAGCGCCCACTGCGCGGTGACCTCCTTCTTCACGTCCTCATACCCGACCTCGGTGCGCATCTGCTGGTACACGTCGTTGAGTTGGTCGGCCGACTTGGCGTCCATTGCGCGGCCGCCGGTGACGTCGGCGATCTCGCGCAACAAGGCGACGTCCGGGGCGACGTTGTTGCGGGCGCCGTCGACGTCCACGTACCCGTTCATGGTGCCGAAGGCGATGGTGTGGATCGGGATCTCGGCCTGCCGGGCCTCCTGGGCGGCGGTGATCGGGGCGGTCTGGCCGCCGGTGTTCTGGCCGTCCGACAACAACACGACCATCGCGGGGGCCGGCTCGGCGTCCTGCTCACCGGGCGCCATCGCGACTGCGCCCATGCTGGCCATGATGGCGTCCCCGATTGCAGTGCCCTCCTGCATGGCCATTTGGTCGATCACCCGGTTGATCATGCCGCGGTCGGTGGTCGGCGGTGCCAGCACGCTGCTGGACGCCGAGAGCCCGACCAGGGCGACGTTGAAGCTGGCCGGCAGTTGCGCGACGAAGTCCTTGGCGGCCTGCTTGGAGGCGTCCATCCGGGTGGGTTCGACGTCGGTCGCCTGCATCGACAACGACCGGTCGAGCACCACCACGACGGTGGCCCGCTCCCGCGGCACCCGTTCGGTGCCGGCCGGTCGCGCCCAGGCACCGGTGATCGCCACCAGGGAGCACAAAGCCATCGCCACCGAGACGTGCCGACGCCAGTGAGACTGCCTTGGCAGCACCGCACCGACGATGGCCGTCTGGGTGTAGCGCATGCCACGGTTGCGCTTCAACTGCAACAGCAGAATGTACAGAATGATCAGGACCGGCAGGATCAGCAGCGCCCACAGACGCTCGGGATTGAAGAACTCCACGCCGAGGAAGGTGCCGGTGGGCTCGGTCGGGTTCACTTGCTCACCCCTTGCGGCGGGGTGTGCAGCACTGCGGCGGTGCGCCGGTAGGTCAACACGAAGCGGGCGATGTCGGCGACCCAGTCGCGGTCGGTGCGCAGCCTGATGTGGCCGACGCCGGCCCGGCGCATCGCGACGGCGATCCGGTTGCGCTGCGCCTGTGAGGCACCGTCGATCATTTTGCGCGCCCGGGGGTCGGAGGTGTTCACGTACCGGGCGAAGTCGGTCTCCGGATCGCGGATCAGCAATTCGCCGACGTCGGGGAACTCGACCTCGCCGGCGTCCACCACCTCGACGCACAGCACCTGGTTGCGTACCGCCAGCCGCCGCAGCGGCCGTTCCCACTCTGGCGGCGAGTTGGGGTCGAGGACTTCGTCCCCGGGCATCAGGAAGTCGGAGACCACCAGCCGCATACCGCGGCGGCGCTGCGTCCTGATCAAGGCCTCGATGCCCTCCGCCAGCCCGACGGTGGCGGCCTGGTTGTCCTTCTCGATCGGGTCGTCGAGCAACCGGCCGAGCAGCCCGTACAGCGCCTGGCGTCCCGACCGGGCCGGGAACCGGCGAACCGAGTCGGAGTGCATCACCAGGCCGCCGAACCGGTCACCCATCTTCTGGCTGATGAACCCCAGGGTGGCGATCGCGGCGATGCCCAGGTCGCGCTTGGTGACCCCGGCAGTTCCCCAGTTCATCGAGGGGGTGGCGTCCAGCAATGCCCAGACCTCCAGCTCGCGGTCGGCCATGGTGTCGCGCACGTGCGGGATGGTGGTGCGGGCGGTGACCGCCCAGTCCATCCGCCGCACGTCGTCCTCGCCGGGCACGTAGACCCGGGCATCGTTGAGGTCGGTGCCGGGGCCGGGTAGCAGGCCGAGGTGGTCGCCCTGCAGGAAGCCCTCCAGCCGTCGCACCACGGTCAGTTCAAGCCGCCGCAACGCGGCCTCCGGGGCCAGCCGGTTCAGCGGGATGGTCGGGCCGGTGGGTTCGTGCAGGACGCTCTCGGCGGCGCCCACGTCGCGGCGTCCGTTCGCCAGGGTGGTACCGGATGGTGGGGGCGCGAAGTCAGGTGCGCTCATCGCTCACCGATCAGGAGTAGTTGGGCTGGTGCCGGTGCTGGGTGTGCCGGGCGGCGCGCTGTTCGCGGTTCCACACCGGAGTGGGGGCCGGCACCATCGCCAGGATGCGCTCGACCACCTGCAGTGCGCTGATGTTGTCGGCGATGGCATCGAAGGTCAGCACCAGGCGGTGGGCCATGACGTCCTTTGCGACGGTCTGGACGTCGGTCGGCAGCACGTAATCGCGGCCGTGGATCAGGGCGACCGCGCGCGCGGCTGCGGTCAGGCCCAGGGTGGCGCGCGAGGAGTTGCCGATCTGGATGACCCGGGTCAGGTCGGGCATGTTGAACTCGGCGGGGTTTCGGGTGGCCAGCACCAGCCGCACGATGTACTCGGCGACCAGGTTGTGCACGAAGACGTGCGAGGTCAGGTCCTGCAACTGGAGGGTGAGTTCGGGGTTCAGCACCGGCTGCGGGGTGGGCGGGGTGACCGACATCCGCCGCAGGATCTCGAACTCCTCGTTGCCCTTCGGGTAGGGCACGTCGACCTTCAGCAGGAAGCGGTCCCGCTGGGCCTCGGGCAGCGGGTAGACACCCTCGGACTCGATCGGGTTCTGGGTGGCGATGACGATGAACGGCTTCTTCATCGGGAAGGTTGTGCCGGCGATCGAAACCTGCTTTTCGGCCATCAGTTCGAGCATCGCCGACTGCACTTTCGCGGGTGCGCGGTTGATCTCATCGGCCAGCACGAAGTTGGTGAAGACCGGGCCAAGCTCAATGTCGAAGGCCTCCTTGGACGCCTGGTAGACCCGGGTGCCGATGATGTCGGACGGCACCAGGTCGGGGGTGAACTGGACCCGGGCGAACGAGCCGCCGACCACCGTGGCGAAGGTGCGTACCGCCAGCGTCTTCGCGGTTCCGGGGACGCCTTCGAGCAGGATGTGGCCCTTCGCCAGCAGGCCGACCATCAGCTGCTCCACCATGTGCTCCTGACCGACGATCACCCGCTGCACCTGGGCGATCGACTCGCCCAGCACCTCGGCCGCGGCCTGGATCGACATGGGACGCGGGCTGTCTGGCGTGTTGGTCACTCGATACTCCTGTGGCTGGCCTGCCTGATCTCCAGAATCGGAGCGTCCCTGCCACGATACCCTGCCCGTCCGACAGCCCTATCGGGACAATTGGCCAACGCCGCCGCGGTGCGGCGACGCTGGCAGGTGCGGCGTGTCGACCCGTTTCGGCTGGTGTGGTGAGATGGAGGCGATGTCAGAGCAACCGGGCCAAAGCCAGTCACCGCCCCTGCCGTCGGGCGGTGGGCCGGCCGTGCCTGAAGCGCCGGTACCGGCCGGTGGGGACGGGTCCATCACGACGATCAGCCATCCGGAGCCCTATCCCCTGCTGGTCAGCGACCCGCCTCGCATTGGCGACTTCTGGCTGGACGCCCGGCTCAGCGCCCGCGAGGCCGGCGTGGTCTTCGTCGCGCACGCCGACGACGAGCCGGCGGTGATGGTG
>NZ_JBASCI010000214.1:0-15283 GCF_049651565.1 Brooklawnia sp. | reverse complement strand
GATCACTGATTCTCGCCGGGGGTCTGGTCGGAGGGCTGCTCGGCAGCCAACACGTCCTGGTCACCGGTGCCTGCGTAGGCGGCGTCCCGCTCGGGCAACGGCGGACGCGGCACGTGCGCCTCGGTGTGGTGCCGGCGGGCAGAGAAGTCTGGCCTGGTGAACTGGCCAAGCTCCCACAGCCGCACCTCGGGCATGTCCTCGAGGTTCTCGACGATGTACTCCTCGTGCCGCAGCAACTGGTCGGTGCACCACTGGTACAGCTCGATGCCGCCGGCGGGAACCTGCCCGGCATTGTTGAGGATGTCCATCACCAGGTGGTAGCGGTCGACCTCGTTGCGGACCACCATGTCGAACGGCGTGGTGGTGGTGCCCTGCTCGCGGAAACCGCGGGCGCGGAACCGGTCGGCGTCCGGGCGGCCGTGCACCAACTGGTGGATGGCCCCGGGGTAGCCGTGGAAGGCGAAGACCACGTCGACGTCCTCGGTGAAGGTGTCGGCGAACTGCTTCACGCTCATCCCGTGCGGGTGGTCCTTCGGCCGGTACAGCGTCATCAGGTCGACCACGTTCACGAACCTGATCTTCAGGTCGGGCAGCACGGTCTTGACGATCTCGGCAGCGGCGACCGCCTCCATCGTCACCACGTCACCGGCGCAGGCCACCACGATGTCGGGCTTCTCGTCGCCGAGTCCCTCGGTGCCGGCCCACTCCCAGATGCCGTAGCCGCGGGTGCAGTGCTCGATGGCCTCGTCCATGCTCATCCACTGTGGCTGCGGCTGCTTGTCCTGGATGATCAGGTTGATGTAGTTCTTCGACTTGAAGCAGTGATCGGCGACCTCGACCAGCGAGTTGGCATCCGGCGGCAGGTAGATCCGGGCGACGTCGCCGCGCAGGTTCAGCACCAGCTGCAGCAGCTCCGGCGACTGGTGGGAGAACCCGTTGTGGTCGTTGCGCCAGCAGGTCGAGCTGAGGAAGATGTTGGTGCTGGGCACCTTGGCCCGCCAACTCAGATGATTGGCCTCCTGCAGCCACTTCGCCTGCTGCATCGTCATCGACGCCGACACCATGCCGAACGCCTCGTAGGAGGCGTACAGGCCGTGGCGTCCGGTCAGGGTGTAACCGTCGAGCCAGCCGTGGCAGTTGTGCTCGGACAGCACCTCCATCACCCGGCCGTCGGGGCCGATCTTCTCGTCGGTGATGTCGATGCGCTCCATAAAGGTGCGGTCGGACGCCTCGAAGACCGCGCCCAACCGGTTGGAGTTGGTCTCGTCCGGGCAGAACAGCCGGAAGTTGCCCGGGTTGGTGAGGTAGATGTCGCGCATCAGCTCGCCCAGCTTGCGCGTCGACTCGATCCGCTCGGTGGCCCGGTTCTCCGCGGTCACCTCGACTCCGTAGTCGCGGTAGTCGGGCAGGTCGAGGTCGACCGTCAGCCGGCCGCCGTTGGCGTACGGGGACGCCGACATCCGCTTGTCGCCGGCGGGGTTGTTGGCCAGCACCAGCTCGGTTAGGGTGCCGTCGTCGTTGAACAGCTTGTCGATGCCATAGGACCGCATCCACTCCTCGAGCAGCGCCAGGTGATCGGGGTCGGACTTGACCCCGGACAGCGGCACCTGGTGGGAGCGCCAGGTGCCCTCCATCACCTCGCCGTCGACCGTGTGCGGACCGGTCCAGCCCTTGGGGGTGCGCAGCACGATCATCGGCCAGGTGGGCCGCTCGCCGTCCCAGTCGCCGGATCGGGCATGGTTCTGGATCGCCTTGATCCGGCCGTAGCAGTAGGCAAGCGCGTCGGCGAACCGCTCGTGCATCCACGGCAGGTCCATGCCCTCGACCCAGACCACCTCGTAGCCGTGGCCCTCCAGCAGCGAGGTGACCTCGTCGGGGTCCTTGCGGGCCAGCACGGTGGGGCTGGCGATCTTCGCGCCGTTGAGGTTGAGGATGGGCAGCACCGCGCCATCATGAACGGGGTTGAGGAAGCTGACGCCCTTCCAGCCGCCCTCCAGCGGGCCGGTCTCGGCCTCGCCGTCACCGACGACCGCGGCGACCAGCAGATCGGGGTTGTCGAACGCCGCCCCGAAGGCGTGCGACAGGGCGTAGCCGAGCTCGCCGCCCTCGTGGATCGAACCCGGAGTGGTCACCGAGGCGTGGCTCGGGATGCCGCCGGGGGCACTGAACTGGCGGAACAGCTTCCGCAGACCGCCGGCGTCCTGCGGGACGTTGGGGAAGACGTCGCTGTAGTAGCCCTCCAGGTACCCGGCCGCCACCAGGGCGGGGCCGCCGTGGCCGGGGCCGGCGATGTAGAGGACGTCCTGGCCGGTGTGCCGGATCAGGCGGTTGAGGTGGGTGTAGATGAAGCTCAGTCCGGTACTGGTTCCCCAGTGGCCCAGCAGGCGTGGCTTGATGTCGTCGGGGCTGAGGGGTCGTTTCAGCAGCGGGTTGTCCTGCAGGTAGATCTGGCCGACGACGAGGTAGTTGGCGGCGCGCCACCACGCGTCAACGCTAGCGAGTTCTTCCCTGGTCAAGGCGGGAACCGTAGTCATGAGTGAGACGCTAGCCACTCGGCGCCTCGCGGTACGCGATTAGGTGCAATTCTCAGTCGGATTGGGGTTCAGAAGGCCGCGTTGACCACCGCGGCCATGGCCGTCACGGCGGGGATGGACGCCAGCGAGGTGATGAAGATCACGTCCCTGGCCAGCTGCACCGACTGGTCGCCGCGCATCGCGAAGACGAAGACGTTCTGGGCGGTGGGCAACCCGGCCATCACGGTTACCGCGAGTGTGGTGACCGGGTCGAGCCCGAAGACGAACCGGGCCAGCAGGAACCCGACCAGCGGCTGGAAGATCACCTTCAGCGCACTGACCGAGATCGTCTCTGCGACGTTGCCGCGGCCGGGTAGTGGGCCGGTGCGCAGCGAGATCCCGAAGGCGACCAGCATCGCCGGCACCGAGATGCCGGCCACCAGGTCGATGGTGCCCAGCAGCAGGCCGGGCAGCGGCAGCTCGAGCAGGTTGGCCACCAGGCCGGCCGCCACCCCCAACGTCATCGGGTTGCGCAGCGGCAGCGACACGTTGTACCACCACGAGGTCGTCTGCCCGTGCCGGCGGGCGACCAGCGCGTCCAGGATGCTCAGCCCCACCGGCTGCAGGAAGATCACCTGGATCAACAGGATCGGCGCCACCCAGCTGGTGTCCTGCAGCACGTAGGCCGCGATCGGCAATCCCATGTTGTTGGCGTTGACGTAGCAGGAGCAGAAGCCGCCGATCACCCGGTGTCCCCAGTCCCGCTTCCACAGAGTCGACGCCAACACCAGGTAGACACCCAGCGTGATGAAGATTGCCAGCGCAGACACGATGACGTTCAGCGAGAAGATGCGCTCAAGTTCGGCCACCCGCAGGGCGCTGAACAGCAGCGCCGGCAGGCCGACGTAGAACGAGACCTTCGACAGCACGCCCTGGGCGGTGTGGTCCAGCACCTTGAGGTGCGCCATCAGCCAGCCGATGCCGATCACGAACCAGATGGTGAAGAAGCCGGACAGCACGTCACCCATGGGCGCCAAGCCTATTGCCCACCGCGCCGCGGTCCCGGCAGGCGGGACGGGCGGGCATCGAGATGTGGCCGATCGCGATCGCCCGGGTAGGGTGGACCGGTCAACCAGAGGAGGCGCAGTGAATCCATTGGCCTGGGATGCCCCCAAGCTGGTCGTACATGCAGCCCTGTTCTGCATCGTCTTCATCCGGGCCGGCGCGACCTACGCCGCCGGTCGAGGCCTGATCGCCGGCATGTCGCACACCCGCTGGGCGGCTCGTGCACAAGGCGAGCGGCACCAGCGGGCAATGCAACTGGTGGCCGGTTACGGCGCACCCGTGGTCGCGCTTTGCTTCCTCACCGTCGGCCTGCAGACCCTGATCCTGCTTTCGGCCGGCGGGCTGCGGATGCCGCTGAACCGGTTCCTGCCGGCGCTGGTGGTGGGCTCGGCCATGTGGTCGCTTCTCTACGGCACGGTCGGCTTCGTCGGTTTCGAGTCGTGGATGATGCTGTACGAGTTCTCCCCGCTGCTGGCCATCGGCGGCACCGTGGTGACGGTGGCGACGCTGGTCGGACTCGCCCTGCGGCACCGCATCCGCACCCGCGAGGCAACCGCCGCCGCCGAGCTCCTCGCCTCGGATGAGTCAATGACCAAGTGAGGCAGTTGATCACCAGTCCAGCCGTCCGGATGGGGCTGTCGATCTCGGTCGCCACCGGGCTGTACGGGATCTCATTCGGTGCCTTGGCGGTGGCTGCCGGTCTGGACCGGCTGCAGACCCAGGCGCTGAGTGCGCTGATGTTCACCGGCGGGTCCCAGTTCGCATTCATCGGCACCCTGGGCGGGGGCGGGGCCGCGGCGTTGGTCGCGGCCGGCCTGCTGGGCATTCGCAACGCTGTCTACGGAGCGCAACTGAACTCGGTCTTCGCGCCCAAGGGTGTAATGCGACCGCTGATGGCGCACCTGTCGATCGACGAGTCATTCGCCACCTCGATGATCTGGGACGACGAACGCGAGCGCCGCCGCGGGTTCTGGACGGCCGGAGTCGGGGTGTTCACGTTGTGGAACCTGTTCACCTTCGTCGGCGCCTGGCTGGGCGACACGCTGGGTGACCCACGGGCCTGGGGACTGGACGGCGCCGCGGTAGCCGCGCTTCTGGGTCTGCTCTGGCCGCGGCTGCGCGATCGGGACGCCGCGGCGCTGGCGGTGCTGTGCGCGCTGGTCACGGTCGTCGCGGTGCCACTGGTACCGCCCGGTATCCCGCTGCTGTTGGCCGGTCTGGTGGCGGTGCTGCTCCAACTGCGGCCGCAACCGGTTCGGGAGGGGGCGCCATGACCCTGTGGGCCTGGATCCTGGCGGCGTGCCTGGTCGCCTTCGGCACCAAGTTCGCCGGTTACCTGGTGCCGCACTCGCTGCTGGAATCCGCCGGCTTCCAGCGGGCCAGCCGGGCGATGACGATCGGCCTGCTCGCTGCTCTGGTGGCCACCAACGCGTTCGCGTCGAGGCAGGCCTTGACGCTGGACGCCAGGGCGCTGGCGCTGCTGGCGGCGGGGGTCGCGCTGTGGCGCCGGGCCCCCTTCCTGCTGGTGGTGATCATCGGCGCGGTGGCCGCCGCGGCCGGCCGCCTGCTTGGCCTGCCTTAGCCGCTGGTCCTGCATGACAAGGTGCTTTGCGTCGGCGCTGGCAGGTCTGAGAGCCACTGTTGGACAACCCTTGTGCCCGCCGGAAGGGGCTCCTAGGCTGGCTTCAGTGTCGAGCAGCCGCCGGCACTTGCCGAGAGAAAGGAGGTTCGAATGGGGCGCTTGGACGACCTGAAGGCCGCCGCTGATTCCCACGAGGACCAAGTGGAGCAGGGCATCGACAAGGTCGCAGACCTCGTTGACCGGAAGATCGGCAGCGAGCACGCAGATCGCGTCGACCAGGCTCAGGACTTCCTCAAGGACAAGATCGGTGAATCGGAGCCTCGCCGTCAGGGCTGAGGCGTAACGCGAAGGCGGCCTCGCCGTCAAGACAAGCCAGCTGGGGGTCGGTCAAGGGGACCGGCCCCCAGTTTCGCCCAGGCCCACCGCGCGCCGACCCTCCTGCGGCCGGCCCCGCACCCGGCTATATGGTGCAGGCATGGTCCAGTTGAAGCCCGATCTGTCAGCATTGGACGATCCGGGACGCCGGCGTCCCCTCCTGGTCCGCAACGGGGCGGTGGCCACCAGTCAGCCACTGGCGGCAGCAGCCGGACTGCGCATCCTGCTGGCAGGCGGCTCCGCGGTGGACGCGGCGATCGCCACCGCCGCCTGCCTGACCGTGGTGGAACCCTGTTCGAACGGACTCGGTTCCGACGCCTTCGCCCTGGTCTGGGACGACGGCCAGCTACATGGTCTGAACGGGTCGGGCCGCTCCCCCGCCCGGCTCGACGCCGCACAACTGCGCGACCGTGGCCTGTCGGCCGTCCCACACCGCGGCTGGGAGTCGGTGACGGTTCCCGGCGCGGTGCAGGCGTGGGCCGACCTGCACGCCCGGTTCGGACGCCTGGACTTCGCCGACCTGCTGGAACCGGCCGCCCAGTATGCCGAGGACGGCTTCCTGGTCTCGCCGATGATCGCGGCCGCCTGGCGGCGCAGCGCCGGCCAGGTGCAGCCCGCCCTGGACGATGCGGCGCACGCCGACTGGTGGCCCACCTTCACCGACGACGGCCGCCCGCCGCAAGTGGGTGACCTGTGGCTCAACCCCGCCCAGGCGTCCACGCTGCGCGCCCTTGGGGCGTCCGGCGGCCGTGACCTCTACGAAGGACGCCTCGCCGAGCAACTGGTGAGGCACGCCGAGGCAACCGGCGGCTACCTGACGCTGGACGACCTGGCCGGCCACCGGTCGAGTTGGGTGGCGCCGATCTCGGCGTCCTACCGCGACCACCAGGTGTGGGAGATCCCGCCCAACGGGCAGGGCCTGGCCACGTTGCTGGCGCTCGGCATCCTGGGCGGCGTCGACGTCGCCCCCGACCCCGCCGATGTCGAGTGGTGGCACGTCCAGGTCGAGGCGATGAAGCTGGCGTTCAGCGATGTACACGCCTTCGTCGCAGATCCTGAGATGGCTGAGGTGCCGGTCAACGGGCTGCTCGAGGAGGGGTACCTGGCGAGCCGGCGGGCGCTGATCGGCCGTCAGGCGGGCCTGCCCCGACCTGGCCGGCCGACGGGTTCGAACACCGTCCTGCTGGTGGCGGCCGACGGCGACGGCCAGCTGGTCAGCCTGATCCAGTCGAACTACGACCACTTCGGCTCACACATCGTGGTGCCCGGCACCGGGATCGCGCTGCAGAACCGCGGCACCGCGTTCAGCCTGCAGCCCGGTCACCCCAACGAGCTGGCACCGGGCAAGCGACCATTCCACACCATCATCCCCGGCTTCCTCAGCCATGCCGGTACGCCGATCGGACCGTTCGGGGTGATGGGCGCGCACATGCAGCCGCAGGGGCACGTCCAGGTGGTCAGCCACACCCTCGACCAGCACGACGACCCGCAGACCGCGCTGGGACGCAGCCGGTGGTTCTGGCAGCAGGGCCGCGAGGTGCTGCTGGAGCCGAGCGTCCCGACCGATATCGCCGACGGACTGGTGGCACGCGGGCACCAGGTCGGCTACGGCCACCAGCCGTGGGTGTTCGGGCGCGGCCAGGCTATCTGGCGGCTCGAGGACGGCTACGTCGTCGGCAGCGAACCGCGCGCCGACGGCTGCGCGATGGGCTGGTGAGCTACAGGACCTTGCCGAAGAAGTCCCTGGTGCGGGCCTGCTGCGGGTTGTTGATCACCTGTTCGGCGGTGCCCCGTTCGACCACCACGCCGTCGTCCATGAAGACCACCTGGTCGGCAACCTCGCGGGCGAAGCCGACCTCGTGGGTGACCACAATCATGGTCATGCCGCTGTCGGCCAGTTCGCGCATGACGCCGAGCACCTCCCCGACCAGTTCGGGGTCGAGCGCCGAGGTCGGCTCGTCGAAGAGCATCAGTTCCGGGTCCATCGCCAGAGCCCGGGCGATCGCCACCCGCTGCTGCTGCCCGCCGGACAGTTGCGCCGGGTAGTGGCCGGCCCGGTCGCTCATGCCGACCCGGTCGAGCTGGCTGCGGGCGCGGCGTTCGGCGTCCGCTTTCGACATGCCCTTGACCTGCCGTGGCGCCTCCATGACGTTCTGCAGCGCGGTCATGTGCGGGAACAGGTTGAACCGCTGGAAGACCATGCCGATCCTGGAGCGCTGCCGGGAGATATCGGAGTCGGTACGACGGTGCAGCACCACCTCGCCGTTCCTGACCTCTTCGCGCAGACCCATCAGCTCACCGTCGACGTAGAGCCGACCGGCGCTGATCTGCTCCATCTCGTTGATGCAGCGGATCAGGGTGGACTTGCCCGAGCCGGACGGCCCGAGCACCACGCAGACCTCGCCGCGCGGCACCACCAGGTCGATGCCCTTCAGCACGTGGAGGTCTCCGAAGAACTTGTGAACGGCGCGGACCTCCACCATCGGCTGGGCACGATCGCGGGTTTCGGCGCTCATGGTGTCACGTCCAGGTTCGGGTCGGCCTGGACTGTGCCGGCTGCCAGGATCGCCTGCTGGCGTCGCGACATGCCGCGCATCCGGCGTCCGGACGGCTTTTCGCCGTCGAAGCCGCGGCCGTAGTAGGCCTCCAGGTAACGCTGCCCGACCATCAGGATCGAGGTGATGAACAGGTACCAGATGGCCGCCACGATCAGCAGCGGCACCGGCAGGAAGGTGAGGTTGCCGATGGCGTTGGTGACGAAGGTGAGTTCGAGCATGAACGGCACCGCCAGCACCAGCGAGGTGGTCTTCAGCATCGAGATCGTCTCGTTGCCGGTGGGCGGCACGATCACCCGCATGGCCTGCGGGATGATGATCCGCCGCAGCACCGTGCCCCGCTTCATGCCGAGCGCGGTCGCCGCCTCCCACTGCCCCTTGTCGACCGAGTTCAGACCGGCCCGGACGATCTCGGACAGGTAGGCGCCCTCGTTCAACCCCAGCCCGAGCAGCGCCGCCACCAGCGCGGTGAAGATCATTTCGGAGTCGACGGAGAAGAACGTGACGTTGGTGAACGGGATGCCGACGGTGATCCGCCGGTACAGGATCGTGATCAGGCCCCAGAACACCAACTGGGTGTAGACGGGGGTGCCGCGGAAGAACCAGATGTAGACCCAGGCCACCCCACGCAGGATCGGGTTAGTGCCCATCCGCATGATCGCGATGGTCAGGGCCAGCGCGATGCCGATCAGCATCGCCCCGGCCGTCAGCAGCAGCGTCCAGCCCACCCCCGAGATCACCCTGGGGTCGAAGAGGTACTCCCCTACCGTCTGCCAGCGGTATTCCGGGTTGCTGATCAGTGAGTCGACCAGACCCAGTCCGAGCACGGCGACGACGACCGCGCCCATCCAGACCCCCGGCCGGGGTACCGGTCTGGCCCTGATGAGGTCGGGTGTGGGCTCTGCTGTCACCAGGACTAGACCTCGGGGTTCAGTTCGGCGGTGTTGAGGGCGGCGTCCGGATCCACACCCCAGGAGGTCAGGATCTCGGTCCAGATACCCTCGTCCATCAGGTACTGCATGGCTGCCTGCACGGCCTCGGTTAGTTCGGCGTCTGCCTGGGCGACGACGATGCCCTGCGGGGCGGCGTCCAGCACGCCACCGATGACCTCCATCTGCCCGCCTGTCTGGGCGGACGCGTAGTCGGCGACGGTCGAGTCGGCGTAGTAGGCGATCGCCTTGCCGCCGATCACGTTGGTGGTCACGTCGGACTGGGTGCCGTAGCTCAGCACGTCGATGGCCTCGTTGCCGTCGGCGACACACTGCTCCGACTTGGCGGCGAGGTCTTCCTCCTGCCAGGTGCCGGTCTGGACGCCGATGGTCTGGCCGCAGATGTTGTCGGGGTCGAAGCCCTCCGGGTTGCCCGACCGCACCGCGTACGACGAGCCCACCGTGATGTAGGAGATCATGTTGTAGCTGGCCATCCGCTCCTCGGTGATGGTGAACGAGGAGATGCCGACGTCGTACTTGGTGCCGATGCCAGGCAGCAGGGAGGCGAACTCCGCGGCGCTGGTCTCGGTCTCCAGGCCGAGCACCCGACCCAGAGCCTTGCTCATGTCGACGTCGTAGCCGATCGCGGTCTGCAGGTCTTCGGCGCGGAATTCGGCGGGCGGGTAGTCGATGGCAGCGCCCACCACCAGGGTGCCCTTGTCGGCGACGGCTGCCGGGAGCAGGGCCGCGATCTCGTCCACCTGCTGGATGCCGGAGACATCGTAGCTGCGGTCGGCGTTGCCGGCGGCCGCACCGGACGCAGCCGGCGAGCCGGCCGGTGAGTCAGCGGGCTCGGTGGTGGCGGATCCACCTCCACAAGCGGTCAGGGTGAGCGCGGCCAGCAGGCCCGCAGCCAGGATTCGGCGCATGAGGATTCCTCTCAGGTTCTGTGCAAGCCCAAAGTGTATTGCAGCCCGCTGACAGCGAGCGCAAGGCCCCACTGGGTGGGCGCCGGGACTCAGGCGTGCCGCACGCAGGCGGTTGACCAGGGCCGGAACTCCAGCCGTTCATCGCCGATCGGCTCACCGCAGACATCACAGCGGCCGTAGCTGCCATCGTCGACCTTGGCGCGGGCGCGCAGCACCTCGTCCAGCAGCCCGCTCAACTGCTGGGCTGAGGACGCGTCGGTCATCTGCTGGATGGCCTGGGTGGTGCCGTCGCCGATCCGCTTGCCGAACCCGATGGTGGCTCCCGAATCGACCGGCCGGGTCAGTTCGGCCAGCCGTTGGCGCAGGCCGGCCGCCTTGGCGTCCAGCTCGGAGATCAGTTCGGCACGGTCGGCAGGTTCCATCCGGCCATTGTGGCCCACGCTGCACCAATGCGGAGTTCCGGACAGCAAGTACGCTGCCCGATCCTACGCAAGCACCAGGGCGATCCCGCCGGCCGGCACACCACGACCAGTGCCGCCGCAGGCCCCGGTGCCGGGCCTACGCCTTCAGACTGAGCGCCCCGACGCCGTCACCCGGCGAGTTGGGGGCGGCATTGGGCGGGTTGCCTAGGCTGGACCCCATGACGAGCGAAAAGGTGGCAGAGGCCGCACAGGTCGACATCAGCAACAATCGCGAGCAGAACCGCTACGAGATCCGCCAGGACGACGAACTGGTCGGCATCGCCGATTACATGCTCAACGACGGCCTGATCACCTTCACCCACACCGAGGTATTCCCTGAGTTCGAGGGCCGCGGTCTGGCCTCCCGGCTGGTCAGGCACGCCATGGACGAAGTGCGTGACGACGGCGATCGCAAGGTGCTGGCGCTGTGTCCATACGTGAAGCACTGGCTGCAGAAGCACCCCGACTACCTGGACCTGGCGGTCAACGCCGCCCGGTAGTCTCAGCCGCACCGCGTATCGCGCACCCGAAACCGCCGACGGGCCGGGGATCACTCCCCGGCCCGTGCTGCTCTGCTTCTTGATGGGGTCAGCTGCAACCGCTGGTCGAGCCGCAGCCCTCGCACACGTAGCAGCTACCGGAGGGCCGCATCTTCGTCCCGCAGGTCATGCAGAGCGGGGCGTCCACCGCCAGCCCCGTGATGGCCTCCAGCAGTTCGCTGGTGGTCTGCGGCCGGGCCTCGATCAGGCTCGGCTGGACCGGCCCGGCCTGGTCGACCCGGAGGTCATCGCCCGGGTCGTTGCGCAGCTGCTGGGATTCCGGCATCTGGGCCTCGTCCTCCTCCGACAGGTAGCTGCCGGTCTCGACGTAGCGGGCCCGCTCGGCGGCGGTGAAGATGCCCAACTCTGAGCGCTCGTCGAAGGTCAGGTAGTCCAATGCCAGCCTGCGGAAGATGTAGTCCATGATCGACTGGGCGATCCGGATGTCCGGGTCGTCGGTCATGCCGGCCGGTTCGAACTTCAGGTTGGTGAACTTCTGCACAAAGCTCTCCAGCGGGACGCCGTACTGCAGACCGATCGACACGGCGATCGAGAACGCGTCCATTACCCCCGACAAGGTCGAGCCCTGCTTGCCGAGCTTCAGGAAGACCTCGCCCAGCCGTCCGTCATCGTAGGCGCCCGAAGTCATGTAACCCTCCGCGCCGCCCACCGAGAAGCTGGTGGTGCGTCCCGACCGGGACTTCGGCAGCCGCTGGCGGCGCGGCCGGTACTCGATCCGCACCTCGGGTGCCGGCGCCTCGGTCTTCGCCTTCTCGGCCTTGGTCTTCGCCGCCGACAGCGGCTGCCCGACCTTGCAGTTGTCACGGTAGACCGCGATCGCCTTCAGGCCGAGTCGCCAGCCTTCCATGTAGACGTGCGCGATGTCCTCGACGGTCGCCGATTCGGGCAGGTTCACGGTCTTGCTGATCGCACCGGACAGGAATGGCTGCACCGCAGCCATCATCCGGACGTGTCCCATCGGCTTGATGGCCCGCACTCCCATGGCGGTGTCGAAGACCTCATAGTGCTGCGGCTTGAGTCCCGGCGCGTCCACCACGTTGCCGTGTTCCTTGATGTGACCGATGATCGCCTCAACCTGCTCGGGCTGGTAGCCCAGGTTCTTCAGCGCCGTCGGCACGGTGTGGTTGACGATCTGCATCGAGCCGCCACCGACCAGCTTCTTGAACTTGACCAGTGAGAAGTCGGGTTCGATGCCGGTGGTGTCGCAGTCCATCATGAAGCCGATGGTTCCGGTCGGGGCCAGCAGGGACGCCTGGGCGTTGCGGAAACCACTGTGCTCACCGAGCGCCACCACCTGCTGCCACTCCTCGGCCGCCGCCCGCCGAACCTCGGTATCGACCACGTTCAGGGTGCGCAGGTTGTCGTTGGCTGCCTGGTGCTTGCGCATCACCCGCTGGTGCGCGTCGGCGTTGCGGGCATAGCCGGCGTAGGGGCCGACCACTGCGGCGAGTTCGGCGCTGCGCCGGTAGGCGGCGGCCGTCATCAGCGAGGTGATCGCGGCGGCCAGCGCGCGTCCGCCCTCTGAGTCGTAACCCTTGCCCAGGGCCATCAGCAGCGCGCCCAGGTTGGCGTACCCGATGCCGAGCTGCCGGTAGTCGCGGGTGGTCTGGGTGATCGACTCGGTCGGGAAGTCGGCGAAGGTGATCGAGATGTCCATCGCGGTGATGATGAACTCGACCGCCTTGACGAACCGCTGCACGTCGAAGCTGTCGTCGTCGCGCAGGAACTTGAGCAGGTTCAGGCTGGCCAGGTTGCACGACGAGTTGTCCAGGCTCATGTACTCCGAGCACGGGTTGGACGCGGTGATCCGGCCCGACTCGGGGTTGGTGTGCCAGTCGTTGATGGTGTCGTCGTACTGCAGGCCGGGATCGGCGCAGGCCCACGCAGCCTCGGAGATCTTGTTGAACAGGTCACGGGCGTCTATCCGCTCGATCACCTCACCGGTCATCCGCGCCCGCAGCCCGAACTTCTCGCCGTCGACGA
Source organism: Brooklawnia sp. (assembly GCF_049651565.1). Classification (GTDB taxonomy): domain Bacteria; phylum Actinomycetota; class Actinomycetes; order Propionibacteriales; family Propionibacteriaceae; genus Brooklawnia. Next base: position 2,331 of record NZ_JBASCI010000214.1, on the reverse strand, counting down.
CCGCCTGCATGAACTCGTCGCTGACCCGCACCGAGTTGTTGGCGTTCTGGTACTGCACCGATGTGATGTCCTTGCCGCCGAGGTCCATGTCGAAGCCGGCGTCGCGCAGCGCCCGGATCTTCTCCTCCTCGCGGGCCTTGGTCTCGACGAACTCCTCGATGTCGGGGTGGTCGACGTCCAGCACCACCATCTTGGCCGCGCGCCTGGTCGCGCCGCCCGACTTGATGGTGCCCGCCGAGGCGTCCGCGCCGCGCATGAAGCTGACCGGACCGGACGCCGTGCCGCCCGAGCTGCGCAGCAGCTCCTTCGAGGAGCGGATCTTCGACAGGTTCAGCCCGGCACCGGAGCCGCCCTTGAAGATCATGCCCTCCTCGCGGTACCAGTTCAGGATCGACTCCATCGAGTCGTCGACCGACAGGATGAAGCAGGCGCTCACCTGCTGCGGGGCGTCGGTGCCGACGTTGAACCAGACCGGGGAGTTGAAGCTGAAGTGCTGGTTCAACAGCAGCCAGGTCAGCTCCTCGGCGAAGACGTCGGCGTCGCGCTCGGAGGCGAAGTAGCCGCCCTCCAGACCGGTCTGCCGGTACTTGCCCACCACCCGATCGATCAGGGTGCGCAGGCTCGCCTCACGCTGCGGGGTGCCCAGTGCACCGCGGAAGTACTTGGAGGTGACGATGGTGGACGCGTTGAGGCTCCAGAAGCTCGGGAACTCGACGCCGTGCTGCTCGAAGACGGTCTCGCCGGTCTTCCAGTTGGTCTGCACCACATCGCGCTTCTCCCAGGTGACCTCATCGTAGGGGTGCACGCCCTCGCAGGTGAAGACTCGCTCGATGGTCATGCCCCGTCCACTGTTGCGCTCGATATCGGGCTTGTGGTCGTAAGTCGTATCGGTCACGGTGCTCTCCTGGTTGTGTCGGTGCCTGGATGATGAGTTGTGCGTGGCGGAACTGCTGGATCTGCGGGTGTTGGTGCCGGCCTGCTCGATGCGGATCAGGGTACGAGCGCGGGCTGACAGTCCTGCTCGTCGAGTGGCTGCTGGGTGCTCGCCGGACCTTCGCGTGGCGGCTGGCCGGAGGGTGGGTCGGCCGGCTGCTCGACGGTCGGCTGCTCGACGGTTCGGGGCCCGGCCTGCATCTGGGCGATCTCGTCGAGGAAGTCATCGACGCTGTCGTAGTGCTTGTAGACCGACGCGAACCGCAGGTAGGCCACCGGGTCGAGTTCGCTCAGCGGACCGAGGATGGCCACGCCCACTTCTTCGGTCGGCACCTCCGCCTGCCCGGACGCGCGCAGGGCTTCCTCGACCCGCTGGCCGAGGCGGGCCAGTTGGGTCTCACTGACCGGACGGCCCTTGCAGGCCTTCCGGACGCCGGCGATCACCTTGTCGCGGCTGAACGGTTCCTTGACCCCGGACCGTTTGACCACGATGAGCTGGGTCTGCTCAATGGTGGTGAAGCGTCGGTCGCAGGCGGGGCACTGGCGGCGGCGGCGGATGCTGGCGCCGTCCTCGGTTACCCGGCTGTCGATCACGCGGGAGTCACAGTGGCGACAGAATGGGCAGTGCATTCCGTGAGCCTCCTCCGCGACCCCTGTGGATCGCCCTGTGGAACCGACTGTAGACCCAAACCACAACCTGTGGGTAAATCACAGGGTTGTAACTACTAGATCTAGGATGAGATTACACCTATTCGGGCGCGCATCAAGCCACCACGGGCGAAACTTCGATCATCTTTCGGGTCTCGGGACGGCGGGGCTGCACTGCGGTCCTGCGGTCCGGCTGGTCGGTCAGGTCAGGTTGCGCACCACCATGAACACCGCCGCAACCACCGCAACCGCAACGTAGAGCCTGTTCTGGGTCAAGGGGCGCAGCCTCCTCGGTGGCCGCACCGCTGGACCACCGGCCAGCTCGACCAACCAGGCGACCGCGCAGAGGGCGGCAACGGCCAGCCCGACCACCAGTAGCGCGTTGTACGACCAGGCAGCGGCCAGATCCCCGTGCGCCAGCGCGCCAGCAGCACGAGTCGATCCACACAGGGGGCACTGCACCCCGGTGGTGGTGAACAGCGGGCACGGCAGCCCAACTCCGAACACCAGGTGCGCACCGGCGATTCCAGCTCCCGCCAGCCCGAATGCGGCCATCCTGCGCAGCGCCTCGGCAGCCGAGAATGTGCCGGGCACTACCGCAGTTGGGGCCATGCCCCCCATTATGGCTCTTCAACCTTGAGGTGGGGGTGAGCGCGACACGCCAGAGCGCGGGGTGAGGGTGGTTGGGGGTCGAGGCCTTCAGGATCGGAAGCGTCTGTTCAACCTGACCGGAAGGCCTCGACGTGTCCG
>NZ_JBASCI010000213.1:0-5167 GCF_049651565.1 Brooklawnia sp. | reverse complement strand
CGTCCAGGGTGTCGAAGTAGGACTCCCCCAGCTCGCGGGGGTGGCGGCTCGGCGGCCGGTCGGCAAGGCGTCCAATGTGCCAACACAGTTCGCTGGCCCAGACCGGGTCGACCAGCGACTGCAGTCCGCGGACCTGGTCGGCCAGCTGGGCCAGCGCCTCGGTCAGCAGGGCGGTGTCGGCGACCTCACCGGCCCGGACCTGCAGGTCGGCGCGCAGGACGCCGAACAGTTGGCTGCTCAGCGACCAAGCCAGGAAGTCCTCGGCGTCGACGTCGGCGGGCGGCTCGGCCGGCACCGCCACCGGCTGGCCCAGGGTGGCCAGCCGCTCCACCGGATCGGTGAACTCGGTGACTCGCATGCCGCCCGCGGCGTGCAACCGGTCGGCGACCAGGCTGCGCTGCGCCGACGTCATGTCGTTCCCGGGTTCCAGGGTGACCTCACGGCGGCGCGCGACTGCCAGGCCGCCGCGCCGCACCGTCACCCGGTCGTCCAGCAGTTGGCCGAGTTCGATGTCATCGCGGTCGAGCAGCTGGTAGGCGGCCCGGTCGACGCTGATGCTGGCCACCGGGCCGATCGGCGCGCGCCGACGGAACGGGCGCAGCAGCTCGGCGATGTCCTCGGGCAGTTCGTCGTCCCCGTTCAACGGTTCGATCCGCTCGGCGGGCAGCCACGGCTGCCAGTCGGAGGCCCGGAGCAGCCAGTGCGCGGTGTCGCCGACCGTCCGGTGGGCCAGCAGCACCCCCGCCCAGCTCAGCCGGTCGTCGGTGGTGTCGAGCAGCGTCAGGGTGGTGGTGTTGCGGCTGTTCGGAGCGCGCAGCCGCAACCGGTCGATGCCGGCCGCCGGGTCGGTCAGAATCGGCGCGTCCACATGGTAGGGCATCTCGAACCGGTAGCTGCGGGCGCGCTTGGCCATCTCACTCCTACTCTGCAGGGGCGGGCTCACCTCGGCGCGAGGTTCGGCACGCCTACTTGCCACCAGTCTTGCGGCTGCGAGTTGTCGAGGTGCCCGATTTGGTGCCGGTCCTGGTCGTCCTGCCGGTGGCCGAACGTCCACCGGTGGTCTTGCGTGCGGTGGTCTTCTTCGGTGCGGGACCCTTCGCCCGCTTCTCCGCGATCAGGTCGATCGCCTGCTCCAGGGTCACCTTGTCGACCTGCTGGCCGCGCGGGATCGTCACGTTGTACTCGCCGTCGGTGAGGTAGGGGCCGAACCGGCCGTCCTTGATCACCAGCGGCTTGCCGGTCGCCGGGTCGTCACCCAGTTCGGCCAGCGGTGCGGCGGCGGCGCGGCCGCGGCCCCTGGTTCGGGGTTCGGCGAGCAGCTTCAGCGCCTCCTCCAGGGTGACGGTGAACAGCGCTTCCTCGCTGGGCAGCGTCCGGGAGTCGGTGCCGCGCTTGATGTAGGGGCCGTAGCGGCCGTTCTGGGCGGTGATCTCGACGCCGGCCTCGTCCGAGCCGACCACCCGCGGCAGGCTGAGCAACCGCAGGGCGTCCTCGATCGTCACCGTGTCCAGGCTCATCGAGTTGAACAGCGAGGCGGTGCGCGGCTTGGGTCGCTTCGACTTCGGTGTGGAGTCGTCCTCGGGCAGCACCTCGGTTACGTACGGCCCGTAGCGCCCGGTGCGGGCGACGATCGGGTGCCCGGTCTCGGGGTCGGTGCCGAGTTCCCGCTCCTCACCGGTGGGGTGGGCGAGCAACTCGCGGGCCACCTCCAGGGTCAACTCGTCGGGCGCCATCCCGTCGGGGACGTTGGCGCGGCGCTCGTCGGCGTCCTCGACGTAGGTGCCGTAGCGCCCGACCCGGACGTTGACGCCCTCGGCCGGGTCGCCGATCGGGAAGGTGGACAGCCCGCGGGCGTCGATCTCGCCGAGGTTGTTGACCATGTCGTACAGCCCGGCGCGGGACTCGTCGTCGGGGCCGAAGAAGAAGTCGCTCAGCACCGCCAGCCGCTGGCCGTCGCCCTTGGCGATCTCGTCGAGCTTGTCCTCCAGCGCGGCGGTGAACTGGTAGTCGATGAGCTGCGGGAAGTGCTCGACCAGCAGCCGGGTCACCGCGAACGCCAGCCAGGTCGGCACCAGCGCGGTGCCCTTCTTGTAGACGTAGTCGCGGGCGGTGATGGTGCGGATGATCGAGGCATAGGTGGATGGCCGGCCGATCTCCAGTTCCTCCAGCTTGGCGATCAGCGTCGGCTCGGTGTACCGGGCCGGCGGTTTGGTCTGGTGGTCCTCGGCGCGGATGTCGGCCAGGTCGAGGGGCTGGGCCGGGGTCAGTTCGGGCAGCTTGGCCTGCTGGGAGTCGGAGTCCTCGGTCGCGTCGTCGTAGGCCTTCAGGTATCCGGGGAAGGTGATGGTGCGCCCGGACGCCGAGAAGGTGGCCTGGCGGACGGTGGTGGCGGCCATCTCGGTGCCGAGGCTGAGCCGCTGGGCCAGTTCGGCGCCCACCCGAATGCTGACGGTCTGCCCCTTTGCGTCGGCCATCTGGGACGCGATCGTACGCTGCCAGATCAGCTCGTACAGCCTGGCCTGGTCGCCGGGCAGCTTGGCCTGCGCCGGGGTGCGGAAGGTTTCACCGGCCGGGCGGATCGCCTCGTGCGCCTCCTGGGCGTTCTTGACCTTGGACGCGTACCGGCGCGGTGTGGCCGGCACGTAGTCGGGGCCGTACAACGACTGTGCCTGGCTGCGGGCGGCCCTGATCGCCTGTTCCGACAGCGAGACCGAGTCGGTGCGCATGTAGGTGATGTAGCCAGACTCGTACAGTTCCTGGGCGACCCGCATGGTGCGGTCGGTGGTGAAGCCGAGCCTGCGGCCGGCCTCCTGCTGCAGCGTGGTGGTGCGGAACGGGGCCGCCGGACGTCGGCTGTACGGTTTGGACTCCACCGAGTCGACGGCGAACGCCGCCGCGCGCAGCGCCTCGGCCAGCGACTTCGCCGACCGTTCGTCCAACACGAAGACCTCGTTGCTGAGCTCTCCGCGGGAGTCGAAGTCGGAGCCCCTGGCGACCCGCCAGTCGTCCAGCCCGGTGAGCCGGGCATCGAACAACCGCGGGCTCGCCTTCACGCCGGCGTCCAGGGTGGCGGTCAGGTCCCAGTAGGACGCCGACCGGAACGCCATCCGTTCGCGCTCGCGGTCGACCACCAGCCGGGTGGCGACCGACTGCACGCGTCCCGCTGAGAGCCTCGGCATGACCTTCTTCCACAGCACCGGTGAGACCTCGTAACCGTAGAGCCGGTCGAGGATCCGCCGGGTCTCCTGGGCGTCCACCAGGTCCAGATCCAGGTCGCGCGGGTTCTCCACCGCGTTGGCGATCGCCTCCGGGGTGATCTCGTGGAAGACCATCCGCTTGACCGGGATCTTCGGTTTCAGCTCCTGCAGCAGGTGCCAGGCGATCGCCTCACCCTCGCGGTCCTCATCGGTGGCCAGGAACAGCTCATCGGCCTCGGTGAGCGCCTGCTTGAGCTTGCGGATGGTCGGCTTCTTCTCGGCGCTGACCACGTAGAGCGGCGCGAAGTCGTCCTCGACGTTGACGCCGGTGCGGGCCCACGACTCGCCCTTGTACTTGGCCGGCACCTCGGCCGCGCTGGTGGGCAGGTCGCGGACGTGGCCACGGCTGGACTCGATCACGTAGCCGTCGCCGAGGAAGCGGGTGAGCATCGTCGCCTTGGTCGGCGACTCGACGATCACCAGTCGGCGGGGAGTTGTGGCCACGTTACGATCCTTCTGCGGGGTGCGGTTGCGGTAGACATGGGGAATGGTAGCGCCGACACGGGAGTGGTTGGCGCGGCCGCCAGTTGTCCCAGCGCCTGGCTGGTCGCCAATGCAGCGGTCGGTCGCCGGCGGCTGAGCGTTGACCGGCGATACTGCGCGGACGATAATCGGGCCATGGAGCCCGCGGGTCCGGACCTGTCCTGGCAGCCGCTGTACAAGGTGGGCGGCGTTTCCGCGCTGGTCTTCGTAGCACTGGTCCTGGTACCGATCGCCTTGATCTTCCTTGCTCCCCTGCCGCCGGCCGATGGTCGGGCCCTGCTCGAGTACATCCCGGACCACAAGGTGGTCTATCTCGTTCAGCTGGTCTGTTTCGTCGGCCTGGCGGTGCCCGCCCTGGTGGTGTTCGCGGCCGTGGCCGTGGGATTGATGGCGGTGAACAAGGGGGTGGCCCTGATCGGTGGGGTGTTGGGCATCGCCTCCGAGACCATTGCGCTCGCCCTGGGCAGCAGCCCCCAGTCACTGCACGGAGGGCTGGTGCTGCTAAGCGAAGCCTATGCGACAGCGGGAACCGACGCCGATCGCGCCGGCCTGGTCAGCGCGGCGGACGCGCTGATCGCCGCCACCAACGCGGTGTCCTGGGGCGGAATCCTGACCGCGGCGGCCATCCTGGTGCTGTCCCTGCTGATGCGGAACACGGTATTCGGCAGGGCGGTCGGAACGCTGGGGATCGTCACCGGGGCGGTTGGAGTGGTGTGCGAGGCCCTTCGGCCGGTGATCGGCGAGGTCTACCTTGTCTACGGACTGCTCCTGCCGGCCTGGTTCCTCCTCGTCGGGCTGCGACTGCTCCGGATCCCCGACGAGCGGTGACGGGCGGCCTGGCCTCTTCGCCCCAACAGATCTCAGCGACCGTGCCTGCCCTCCAGGTGGTGCTTCAATCCGGTCCAGATCCGGCGTTCCATCAGGCGTCCGATCGGGCCCATCAGAGGGCCGAGCAGGCGGAACCAGCCCCGAGGATTGACCTCCCAGTCCCACGCCATTCTGGTGCCGACGCCGTCCGGGGTGAATGTCAGGGTGCCCGAGGTCGTCATCGCGGCACTGGTCGTGACCGACGCGAGCCGGTGCGGCCGGTCGAACTCGGTGAGCTCGACCAGCATCTCCATGCCCGCCTTGCCCATCTGGGCCCTGAATCGGGAGCCGAGCCCGACGGGCTCGGGGGTGAGCAGGTCGGCGCGGGTCATCGCTGGGTTGAAGGTCGGTTCGTTGCGCGAGTCGGCGGCGGTGTCGAAGACCCGCTCCGGCGGAGCCGCGATCGTGATCGAGCCCGTGACACGTGCCATGTGTTTCTCCTATGTCAAGCGGCCACCGAGATGCAAGTCCCGAGGGTCGCTTCGTGGTCGGTTTTCAGGGTGTTGTAGACGATGCGGGCGAGGCGTCGTTTCAAGCAACGCAACGCTTCGGAGGCGGAC
>NZ_JBASCI010000212.1:0-2532 GCF_049651565.1 Brooklawnia sp. | reverse complement strand
CCGAACAGCGAGCGGACGATCTCGCGTCCCGCCGAACGGGCGAACTGCTTGACCACCGACGAGTTCGCCACCTCGGCGATGACCGACTTCTGCCGACGCCCCGACGACTTGCGCTGGGCGGCCTGGTTGGGCGCGGCGGCCGGCGACCACGTTCCGCCGCCGGTCTGGCCGGGACGCTGCGCCTCGGCCTGGGCAGCCGCGGCGCCCTCGGCCAGCTTGCGGGCCAGCATCTCCTGGGCGGAGTCGCGGTTGATGGTCTGGCCGTAGCGGCCCAGCAGCGGGCTGGACCGGATGATCTGGTCCATCCGTTCCGGGTCGGTCGGCCCCATCAGCGACTCCGGCGCGAAGATGCGTGTCCACGCCACCGGAGTCGGGGCGCCGTCCGGGTCCATCACCGTCACCACCGCCTGCCCGATGCCCAGTTGGGTGAGCAGTTCGGCCAGGTCGTAGCCCGACCTCGGGAAGGTGTTGACGGTGGCCCTGAGCGCCTTGGCGTCGTCGGGGGTGTGCGCGCGCAACTGGTGCTGGACGCGGCTGCCGAGCTGGGCCGGCACGTCACCGGGCACATCCTTCGGGGTCTGGGTGACGAAGAAGATCCCGACACCCTTCGACCTGATCAGCCGCACGGTCTGGGTGATCTGGTCGATGAAGGCCCTGGACGCGTCGTTGAACAGCAGGTGGGCCTCGTCGAAGAAGAAGACCAGCCGGGGACGATCGGTGTCGCCGACCTCTGGCAGGTCCTGGTAGAGGTCGGCCAGCAGCCACATCAGGAAGGTGGAGAACAGCGCGGGCCGGTCGGTCACGTTGGGCAGCTCCAGCATGCTGACCACGCCCCGGCCGTCGGGAGTGGTGCGCAGCAGGTCGTGGGTGTCGAACTCCGGTTCGCCGAAGAAGACGTCGGCGCCCTGCTGTTCGAGGTTGATGATCTTGCGCAGGATCACCCCGACGGTCTGCGAGCTGAGCCCGCCCACCTGCTTGAGGACCGGCTTGCCCTCGTCGGAGTCGAGGTACTTCAGCACCTCGACCAGGTCGGCCAGGTCGAGCAGCGGCAGGCCGGCCTGGTCGGCGAAATGGAAGACCAGCCCGAGCGATGACTCCTGGGTCTGGTTCAGGCCGAGCACCTTGGCCAGCAGGATCGGACCGAAGCTGGAGATGGTGGCGCGCAGCGGGATGCCCCGGCCCTGCCCGCCCAGCGCGTAGAACTCGACGGGCGGCGCGCTCGGTGTCCAGTCCTGACCGTTCTTCCGGGTCCGCGCCAGCAGCTTGTCGCTCGGGGTTGCCGGCGTGGCCAGGCCCGACAGGTCGCCCTTGATGTCGGCGGCGAAGACCGGGACGCCGGCCCGGGCGATCTGCTCGGCCATCACCTGCAGGGTGATGGTCTTGCCGGTGCCGGTGGCCCCGGACACCAGCCCGTGCCGGTTCAGCATGCCGAGCGGGATGCGGACCCGGGCGTCCGGCACCGGGGTGTCGTCGACGCTGAGCACGCCGAGTTCGATCGCCGGTTCGTCGAAGGTGTAGCCGGCGCGGATCGCGGCGACAGCCTCGTCGCGCTCGGCCTGGGCGGTGTCATCAGGCATGGGAACAGCATGCCACGGGCAACTTCACCCCGATCGACTTACGATTGGGGGGTGATCTTCAAACGAGTCGGCGAAGGACGGCCCTACCCCCCGCATGGTTACGCACAACGTGACTGGGCGTCGATCCTGCCCCAACAGGTGCGCCTGGACCAGTTGGTCACGACCAAGCGGACCCTCGACCTGGACGCACTGCTCGCCGAGGACTCCACCTTTTACGGCGACCTGTTCGCCCACGTGGTGAGCTGGCAGGGCGATCTGTACCTCGAGGACGGCCTGCACCGCGCGCTGCGGGCGGCGCTGCAGCAACGCGACACGGTTCATGCTCGCGTCCTGGAACTGGACTGAGCATCCGGTCAAGTAGGCTGACGCCACCAGTACCGGCCGGCGGGGCCGAGGACGAGTCGGGGAGCAACGGGTGACCAGAACGTGGCGCAGGTGGGCCAGCCCCATCACCCTGCTGCTGCTGCTCGGCCTGCTCGGCTGGGGCCTGTGGTGGGGCTGGGAGCAGCTCACCCGGCCGCCGCAGGACACCACGCCGCCGTGCGTGCCCCAGTCGGCGTCCGTACTCACCTCCGATCAGGTCACCGTGACGGTGTTGAATGCCGGCCGCATTCCGGGGCTGGCCGGCCAGGTCTCCGAGCAGTTGCGCAACAAGGGTTTCGTGATGCGGGCGCCCGGCAACACCGATGAGCCGGTCAGCAACACGGTGATCGTGGGTGGCAGCCCGGACGAGCCTCCGGTGCAGCTGGTGTCCGGGTTCTTCCCCGGCGCCGAGATCTGGCCGGACGGGCGCACCGACGGCACGGTTGACGTGCTGGTCGGCGACGCGTTCGACGGTTTCAACGACGAGGCCCCCACCGAGATCGGGGTGCCGGGCGGCACCGTCTGCCTGCCCGAGACCAGTCGGCCCACCGAGGACGCCGGGGCCGCCCAGCCCTGACGCGCGGTCGTGGCC
>NZ_JBASCI010000211.1:0-5342 GCF_049651565.1 Brooklawnia sp. | reverse complement strand
GCCCAGGTGTCGGCCACCACGCTGGCCAGGCCCTGCCGCGCCGTCCGCTTCGCTGCGGCGGTCGAGACATCGATCGCCAGGTGCGCTTGGCGTTGATGGGCGGCCAGCACAGCCGCGAGGTAGTGGCCGGTGCCGGCACCCACCTCGGCCACCCGGGCCGCACCGGTGCAGACGGCGACCACGGCGTCCCGGATCGGCCAGTAGGCCCCGCTGCCGAGGAATCGGTCCCGAGCGGCCAGCATCTGCGCGGTGTCGGCGTTGGCCGGTGGCGCGGTGCCCAGCAGGTTGACGTAGCCCTGCCGCGCGAGGTCGAAGCTGTGCCGGTTCGCACACCGCAGGACGCGGTCGTGGCGGCCGAGGGAGTGCCCGCAGACCGGGCACGCCAACAGGCCGAGCGCCGCGTCGATCGGACGACCAGGCGCACCCCCGCCGTTCACAGCGCCCGCAACTCCCCGCCGTCGACCAGTCGCATGCCTCCAATTGTGCCCGGCGCCGACCGGGGCGGTGCGAGCCGGGGTCGAAGTGCACAAGGTCGACCGATGGAATTTGTACCAGTCGACCACGCCGCGCCCAGTCCGGACGGCGATAGGTTGGTTCGGTGAGCGAAACTGCCAATACTGAAAGTGGTCGCGTGGCCGTGATCACCGGTGCCAGCCGCGGCATCGGCGCCGAGATCGCCGAGACGCTGCGGGAGGCCGGCTACCGGGTCGCGAGCTTCGACATCTCTGATGCCGCCCCCGACGGCGTGCTGGGCATCGCCTGCGATGTCACCAACTCCGAGTCGGTGGACGCCGCCTTCAGCAAGGTCGAGTCGGAACTCGGTCCGGTCGAGGTGCTGGTCGCCAACGCCGGGATCACCCGGGACACCCTGCTGCTGCGGATGTCGGACGACGACTGGGACAAGGTCATCGACGTCAACCTGAGCGGTGTCTTCCGGGTTGTCAAGCGGGCGACCCGGGGCATGATGCGGCAGCGCTTCGGCCGCATCGTCGCCACCAGCTCGGTGGTCGGCCTGCTCGGCTCGGCAGGTCAGGTCAACTACTCGGCCTCCAAGTCCGGCCTGATCGGGATGGCGCGCAGCGTCTCCCGCGAGCTCGGCGGTCGCGGCATCACGTTCAACGTGGTGGCGCCCGGGTTCATCCAGACCGCGATGACCGACGTGCTGGACGAGGCCACCCAGAAGTCGTACGCCGAGCGCATCCCGGCGGGGCGGATGGGAACCATCGCCGACGTCGCCAACGCAGTGAAGTTCCTGGTTGCCGACGAGACGGGCTACATAACCGGGGCGGTCATCCCGGTCGACGGCGGCCTCGGAATGGGGCACTGACATGGGCATCCTCGACGGCAGGAAGATCCTCGTCACCGGCGTGACGATGAACACCTCGATCGCCTATGCGGTCGCCCGGATCGCCCAGGAACAGGGTGCCGAGGTCGTGGTGTCGAATTTCGGCCGCGGCATGAGTCTGACCCGGCGGGTGGTCAGGAAGCTCGACCCTGTTCCCGAGGTGCTGGAGCTCGATGTCACCAACCCCGAGCACCTGGCCGCCCTCCCCGGGCAGCTGCGTGAGCTGGGCTTCGAGCACCTGGACGGGCTGGTGCACTCCATCGCCTACGCCAACCCCGAGACCGCGCTCGGCGGGAAGTTCCTGACCACGCAGTGGGAGGACGTCGCCCAGGCAGTGCACACCTCGGCGTACTCGCTGCAGTCGCTGACCATGTCGGTGCGCGACCTGTTGGGCCCCGGCTCCTCGGTGGTCGGGCTCACCTTCGACGCCACCGTCAGCTGGCCGACCTACGACTGGATGGGCGTGGCCAAGGCCGCCCTGGAGTCGACCAACCGCTACCTGGCCCGCTACCTCGGGCCGGACGGCATCCGCGCCAACCTGGTCGCGGCCGGCCCGGTCGACACCATCGCCAAGAAGGCCATCCCCGGCGCCGCATCGTTCAACGATGTCTGGGCCGAGCGCGCCCCGCTGGGCTGGGACGCCTCCGACGCCACCCCGGTGGCGAAGTCGGTGGTTGCGCTGCTCAGCGACTGGTTCGGCGCCACCACCGGCACCATGGTGCACGTGGACGGCGGGCTGCACTCCACCGGCGCCTGACCGAAGTCAGCGGTCGACCGTGGGTCGGCTGATCCGGCTATCCTGCCCGAACGGCGTCGCCGGATCAGCGGTCCTGGTGGGTAGCCTTCGATGAATGGACGTCATTGTCTCCATCATCACCGGGGTGCTGCTGGTTATCGGCGCGCTCGGCACCATCTTCCCGGTCCTGCCCGGGAGCATCCTGGTGATAACCGGGTTGCTGGTCTGGGCAGTCGCGGTCGGTGGACCGGTAGGCTGGACGGTCTTCGGCATCGGCCTGCTGTTCAGCGGCACCGGGATGGCGGCCTCGGCGGTGCTCACCGGTAGACGTCTCAAACAGCAGCAGATCCCGAACCGGTCGATCCTGGTCGGCGCGGTGCTGGGCGTCATCGGCGCGTTCGTGATCCCGGTCGTGGGACTCTTTCTCGGTTTCATCATCGGCCTGTACGGCAGCGAGTGGCACCGGCTGCGGGACGCCGGGCAGGCCTGGCAGGCGTCGGTGGTGGCGATGAAGTCGGTCGGGCTGGGCATGCTGATCGAGTTCGGCTGTGCGGGGGTGTCGATAACGGCCTGGGTGATCGGGCTGTTCGTGCACTTCTGAGCGGCGACACCGTGCCAGGCCACGGTCGGGCGGGTTCGGGCTACCGGTATCGTCGGGACCATGGTTGCAGTGGCCGAATTGGCAGGCGTCAGTGTGCGACGGGGCACCAAGCTCCTGCTCGATAGCGTGGATTTCCGGGTCGAGGCAGGTGACCGCTGGGTGATGATCGGGCCCAACGGTGCCGGCAAGACCACCATCCTCCAGTTGCTCAGCGCCCAGATGCACCCGACCAGTGGTGTGGTGGAGCTGCTCGGCGAGTACCTCGGCGCGGTGGACGTGTTCGAGCTCCGGCCGCGGATCGGGGTCTCGTCGTCGGCCATCGCCTCCCGGATTCCCCCTCGAGAGGCGGTGCGCGACGTGATCGTCTCGGCGTCCTACGGCGTGGTGGGCCGCTGGCGCGAGGAGTACGACGAACTCGATTACGCCCGGGCCGGCTCACTGATGCGGATGCTGCACGTGGACGAGTTGGCCGGCCGAACCTTCGGCACCCTGTCGGAGGGTGAACGCAAGCGGGTGGAGATCGCTCGGGCGCTGATGAGCGACCCCGAACTGTTGCTGCTCGACGAGCCCGGCGCCGGCCTCGACCTGCGCGGCCGTGAGCTGCTGGTGCAGACCCTGACCGAGATCTGCCTCGACCCGGACGCGCCCACCATGGTGCTGGTCACCCACCACATCGAGGAGATCCCCGAGGGCGTGTCCCACGCGTTGCTGCTCAACCAGGGCAAGGTGGTGGCCGCCGGGCCCATCGACCAGGTGCTGACCAGCCAGAACCTGACCGCGGCCTACGACATGCCGCTGGAGGTGGCCCGCAACAACGGACGCTGGACGGCCAGGGCGGCCTACCGGTCCGCATCGGGCGAGGCCGCACCGTCGCCGTCGGGGGAGTCGTCGTCGGGACGGTTGGTGGCGTCCAGCCAGTCCTGATCCTTCCGCGCGTAGCGGCTGGCCAGCGCCGAGCAGGCCATCAGCTGCGCCTGGTGGAAGATCATCAGCGGCAGCACGATGATGCCCACCTGGCTGGCGGGAAAGAGCACCGAGGCCATCGGGACCCCGGTGGCCAGCGACTTCTTGGTGCCGCAGAACTGGATGGCGATCTGGTCGCGTCGGTTGAAGCGCAGCCGGGCGGCCAGCCACCAGGTGAGCCAGAGCATCAGCGCCAGGATGATGGCGGTGGCGGCCAGGATGATGACGATGTCCATCCAGCCGGTGCGCTGCCACAGGCCGTCGCGCACGCCCTGCCCGAAGGCCTTGTAGACCACCAGCACGATGGAGGCCTGGTCGACCAGCTTCAGCTTCGGGTGCCGGGAGACGAAGTCGGCGGTCCAGTGCCGGGACAGCTGTCCCAGCACGAACGGCAGCAGGATCTGGGCCGCGATGTCGAGGATCGAGGCGGCGTCCAGGAACAGGCCGGTGGTGCTCATCAGGGCGATGGCCAGCAGCGGGGTGATGAAGACCCCGAGCATGTTCGACGTCGACGCGCTGACGATGGCGGCGGCGACGTTTCCGCGGGCGATGGAGGTGAAGTTGATGGAGCTCTGCACCGTTGAGGGCAGCAGGCAGATCCACAGCAGGCCCCGGTAGATCTCCTCGCTGATCAGCCCGGGCACCAGCGGACGCATCAGCAGGCCCACGATCGGGAAGATCAGGAAGGTGAAGCCGAGGATCACCCCGTGCAGCCGCCAGTGCCGCAGCCCCGCGAGGGTCTCGTCGGGACGCAGCCGCACCCCGTAGAGGAAGAACAGCACCGCGATCATGATCCGCGACGCCCAGTCCACCACCGGCACTGCCGCGCCCCGGGCCGGCAGCAGGGTTGCGATGACGGCGGCCAGCACGATCGCGACCATGAACCGGTCGATGCGCTGCCACCATGGACGGCGGTGGGTGGTCTTGGTCACCCCGAACACGATACGCACCGCGGCACCGCCCCGCCCGCCGAGGTGTCGCGCAGTGCGGCGCGGTCGCCGTCGTGTACCGCGACCGCCCGGGTGGTTAGGATCGGCGCTCGTGGCTGAGCTGATTCCCATCACCGACCCCGCCGATGCCCGGCTGGCTGACTACCTGCGGCTGCGGGAGTCGACGCTGCGCCGCCAGTTGGAGGCCGAGCGTGGCCTGTTCATCGCAGAGGGCGCCAAGGTGATCCGGCGTGCGGTGCTGGCCGGCTACCGGCCGAGGTCGTTCCTGCTGGCGCCGCGCTGGCTGGCCGACCTGTCCGACCTGCTGGACGCCACCGACGCGCCGGTCTACCTGGTCACCGAGGCAATGGCCGAGCAGGTGACCGGTTTCCACGTCCATCGCGGTGCACTGGCCGCCATGCAGCGGGAACTGCGCTGGACGACCGCCGACCTGCTGGGCGCCCAGCGGCTGGTGGTGTGCGAGGACATCGTCGACCACGCCAACGTGGGAGCCATCTTCCGCAGCGCAGCCGGTCTGGGCTGGGACGGCGTCCTGCTGGCGCCCCGGGCCGCCGACCCGCTCTACCGAAGGGCGATCAAGACCTCCATGGGTGCGGTGCTGGAGATGCCGTGGGCGCGGCTGGCGGACTGGCGTGACGGCCTGGCCGAGTTGCGGGGCGCGGGCTTCGAGGTCGCGGCGATGGTGCTGACCGACGGGGCGATCAGCCTGCGTGATTACGCCGAGCAGGTGCGCGCGCGGCCACGGCG
>NZ_JBASCI010000210.1:0-36070 GCF_049651565.1 Brooklawnia sp. | reverse complement strand
GGCCTGCCTTCTGTGCGGCGCGCTCGGCGCGCGTGCCGACGACGTCTCCCTTGTAGATCCACACCTTCACACCGATCCGGCCGAAGGTGGTGCGGGCCTCGTAGAAGCCGTAGTCGATGTCGGCGCGCAGGGTGTGCAGCGGGACGCGTCCGTCGCGGTAGCCCTCGGATCGGCTCATCTCGGCGCCACCCAGACGACCCGAGCACTTCACCCGGATGCCCTGGGCACCGGCCCGCATGGCGGTCTGCTGCGCCTTGCGCATGGCCCGCCGGAACGCGACGCGGGCGCCGAGCTGCTCGGCAATGCCCTGCGCGACCAGCTGGGCGTCGGTCTCGGGGTTGCGGACCTCGAGGATGTTGAGCTGGATCTGCTTGCCGGTGAGCTTCTCCAGTTCGGCCCGGATTCGTTCCGCCTCGGTGCCGCTGCGGCCGATCACGATGCCGGGACGCGCCGCGTGCAGGTAGATGGTCACCCGCTCGCTGCGCCGCTCGATCTCTATCGAGCTGATGCCGGCCCGCTCCAGGTTCTTGCGCAGGTACTGGCGGATCTTGTCGTCCTCGCCCACGTACTCGGCGTACTGCTTGTCGGCGTACCAGCGGGCTCGGTGGTCGGTGGTCACGCCCAGCCGGAAGCCAATCGGGTTGATCTTCTGTCCCATGCTCAGGCCTCCTTCTGCTCGTCGGTCTTCTTGGCGCCGGACTTCTGGGCCGGCCTAGTCCTTGGTACCGGGGCCTCGGCGCGTGGCTCCACGACCACGGTGATGTGGCTGGCCCGCTTGTAGATGCGGCTGGCCGAGCCCTTCGCCCGCGGCCGGATGCGGCGCATGGTGACGCCCTCGTCCACGAACGCCTGCGAGATGTACAGGTCGTCGGCCCGCAGCGAATCGGTGTTCTCGGCGTTGGCGACGGCGGAGGCGATCACTTTGTAGACCGGCTCGCTGGCTGCCTGCGGGGCGAACTTGAGGGTGTTCAGGGCGTCGGTGACGTCCATCCCGCGCACCAGGTCAATCACCCGGCGCACCTTCATCGGGCTCATCCGCACGTGGCGTGCAATGGCGTACGAGCCAGGCCGATCCCCGAGCAGGGCAAGGCGACGGCTGGGTCGCTCGTTGTTGATGCTCATAGTCGAATCAGTTCCTTGTCTGCTCAGCTCAGCGCCGGCGGCTCTTCTTGTCGTCCTTCACATGGCCCCGGAAGGTGCGCGTCGGCGCGAACTCCCCGAGCTTGTGGCCGATCATCGACTCGGTGATGAACACCGGGACGTGCTTGCGTCCGTCATGCACGGCGATGGTGTGGCCGATCATGTCCGGCACGATCATCGAGCGGCGCGACCAGGTCTTGATCACGTTCTTGCTGCCCTTCTCGTTCTGGGCATCGACCTTCTTGGCCAGGTGCTCGTCGACGAACGGGCCC
Source organism: Brooklawnia sp. (assembly GCF_049651565.1). GTDB lineage: Bacteria > Actinomycetota > Actinomycetes > Propionibacteriales > Propionibacteriaceae > Brooklawnia. The sequence goes on along the minus strand of NZ_JBASCI010000210.1, from coordinate 34,658 downwards.
TTCTTCAGGCTGCGTGGCATCTTTCAGGCTCCCAATCAGCGCTTCTTGCCGGACTTGCGGCGACGGACGATCATCTTGTTGCTGGCCTTGTTCTTGTCGCGAGTGCGGCCCTCGGGCTTGCCCCACGGGGTGACCGGGTGGCGGCCACCGGAGGTGCGACCCTCGCCACCGCCGTGCGGGTGGTCGTGCGGGTTCATCACGACACCGCGGACCGAGGGGCGGACGCCCTTCCAGCGCATCCGGCCTGCCTTGCCCCAGTGGATGTTGGACTGCTCGGCGTTGCCGACTCCACCGACGGTGGCGCGGCAGCGGACGTCGACCATTCGCATCTCACCCGACGGCATCCGCAGGGTGGCCATTCTTCCCTCGCGGGCGACCAGCTGGATCTCGGCGCCGGCCGAACGGGCCATCTTGGCGCCACCGCCGGGTCGCAGCTCGACCGCGTGCACCGTGGTACCGACCGGGATGTTGCGCAACGGCAGGTTGTTGCCCGGCTTGATGTCGGACCCGACACCAGAGACCACCGTCATGCCGGGCTTCAGGCCGGTCGGGGCGATGATGTAACGCTTCTCGCCGTCGGCGTAGTGCAGCAGGGCGATGCGGGCGGTGCGGTTCGGGTCGTACTCGATGTGCGCCACCCTGGCCGGCACGCCGTCCTTGTCGTAGCGCTTGAAGTCGATCATCCGGTAGGCCTGCTTGTGGCCGCCGCCGATGTGCCGGGTGGTGATCCGGCCCTGGTTGTTCCGACCGCCGGTCTTGGTCTTCGGCGCCACCAGTGACTTCTCCGGGGTCGAGCGAGTGACTTCGGCGAAGTCGGAGACGCTCGCACCACGGCGACCTGGTGTGGTCGGCTTGTACTTGCGAATTGCCATCTGTCTCGTCGTTCCTTGTCTCAGGCCTGGAAGATGTCGATCCGGTCACCAGCGGCGACGCTGATGATCGCGCGCTTGGTGTTGGGGCGCCGGCCCATGCCGTAGCGGGTACGACGGGTCTTGCCCTGCCGGGTGAGGGTGTGGACGGAGATCACCTTGACGCCGAAGACCTGCTCGACCGCGATCTTGATCTCGGTCTTGTTGGCCCGCGGGTCGACGATGAAGGTGTACTTGTTCTCGTCGAGAAGGCTGTAGCTCTTCTCGGAGACGACCGGCGCGAGCAGGATGTCGCGGGGGTCGCGGATCTTGGTCTCGCTCACTTGTCGTCCTCCTGGTCCTCGATGGCGGCGGCCTCAGTCTCGGTCGCAGCCGCCTCGGCCTCCGACTCGGTGGCGGTCGCCTTGACTGACTTGCCCCTGGCGGGGCCGGCGACGAACGCCTCCAGCGCGGCCTGGGTGAAGACCACGGCGTCCGAAACCACGACGTCGTAGGCGTTCAACTGGTCGGCGGCAATGACGTGGACGCCTGGCAGGTTGCGCAGACTGAGCCAACCGGTGGCATCGTCACGGTCGAGCACCACCAGGTAGCGGGTGAAGTCACCCAACCCGGCCAGCCGGCTCGCGGCCTGCTTGGTCGAAGGGGCCTCGCCCGCCACGACCTGGTCGATCACGAACAGCAGTCCCTCCCGGGCCCGGTCGCTCAGTGCGCCACGCAGGGCGGCGGCGATCATCTTCTTCGGGGTGCGCTGGGCGTAGCTGCGCGGCTGGGGCCCATGGGCCACGCCGCCGCCGGTCCACTGCGGGGAACGCCGCGACCCGTGGCGGGCCCGGCCAGTGCCCTTCTGGCGCCACGGCTTGGCGCCACCGCCGCGGACATCGCCGCGGGTCTTGGTGGCGTGGGTGCCCTGGCGGCCGGCGGCCTGCTGGGCCACCACGACCTGGTGGAGCAGCGGGACGGTGGTGTCGGCGTCGAAGATCTCGGCCGGGAGTTCGGCGGTGCCGGACTTGCTGCCCTTGGCGTCCAGCACGTCAACCTTCAAAGTCTCACTCACTTGGCCGCACCCTTCTTGGCGGCGTTGCGGATCACCACGAGCGAACCCTTGTTACCGGGGACGGCGCCCTTGACCAGCAGCAGACCCTTGTCGGCGTCCACCGAGTGAACGGTCAGGTTCTGGACGGTCACCTTGTCGACACCCATCCGCCCAGCCATCCGCAGACCCTTGAAGACCTTGCCCGGGGTGGCGCAGCCACCGATGGAGCCGGGGGCGCGGTGCTTGCGGTGCACACCGTGGCTGGCCCGCAGACCGGCGAAGCCGTGCCGCTTGACCACACCGGCGGTGCCCTTGCCCTTGCTGATGCCGGTCACATCGACGACGTCGCCGTCGGCGAAGACGTCGGCGGCCAGTTCCTGACCGATGGTGTACTCGGAAGCCGCCGAGGTGCGCAGTTCGACCAGGTGCTTGCGCGGGGTCACGCCGGCCTTGTCGAAGTGGCCGGCGGCGGGCCTGGTCACCGACTTGGCGCGGATCGCACCGAACCCGAGCTGGACGGCCGAGTAACCGTCGGTCTCGGGGGTGCGCACCTGGGTGACGACGCAGGGGCCGGCCTGGATGACGGTGACCGGGATGATTCGGTTGTTCTCGTCCCATACCTGGGTCATGCCGAGCTTGGTGCCCAGCAGACCCTTCACATTACGTTCGTTACTCATGTCAGCGGCCTCACGGAAGCTTGATCTCGATGTCGACACCAGCCGGCAGGTCGAGTCGCATCAGCGAGTCAACCGTCTTGGGGGTCGGGTCGAGGATGTCGATGAGCCGCTTGTGGGTGCGCATCTCGAAGTGCTCGCGGCTGTCCTTGTACTTGTGCGGGGAGCGAATGACGCACCACACATTCTTCTCGGTCGGCAGCGGCACTGGGCCGGCCACCTTGGCACCCGTCCGGGTGACGGTGTCGACGATCTTGCGCGCCGACGAGTCGATGACCTCATGGTCATAGGCCCGAAGCCTGATGCGGATCTTTTGTCCCGCCACGGTTGTTCCTTCTACTCGTCCCTGCTACGTCTGTAACCGGATGGTTCGGCGCGACAGGCCCGCTGGACCGCTCCGGAAAGTGCCCGAATCGGCGTCCAAAAGTGCTTGTCAATGCCGCGTTGCTCGACCCCCGTGGTCGGGCGTGTCGCGCACGGTCCACCGCACCAGATCCAAACCCTCTGTTCAGATGCCTACCAGCCCGCCGCGGCCACCTCGCGGTGTCCTGCAGAGCTGTGGGCAGCGCCCACATCGACTGGGTGCGGCTCCCGGAACGGACTCACTCGACCGCCAGCAGCCTGCTCCGGAACCCGTGCCCACCCGACCGACCTCGGCGGTTCAACCGCCTATTCGCGACGTGCGCACACTGGCCCCAAAGGAGCAACCTGCCAATCATGACATGGCGCGACCGATCGGTTCAAATCGACGGGGCCACGGATGTAGGAGATGTCTGTGGGGGTGCTGCCCCCGATTACCGACGGCCGGCCTCACAGCTGCGAGTGCAGCCGGGCGATGCGGACCAGCGACGATTCGCGCCCCAGAATCTCCATCGACTCGAACAGCGGTGGCGAGACCTGGTCGCCAGTGATCGCCACCCGGACTGGCGCGAAGGCGAACTTCGGCTTCAACCCCATGTCGTCCACCAGCGCCGCCCGCAGGGCTGCCTGGATGTCGTCGCTGGTCCAGTCGGACAGGTCGGTCAGCGCCCGTGTCGCGGCGTCCAGCACCTGGACTGCGTCAGGGCGTAGCTTGGCCACGGCGGCCGTCTCGATGACCAGCTCGGCGTCCGGGGTGAACAGGAACTCGATCTTCGGCAACGCGTCCGCCAACGTGACCAGCCGTTCGGCGATCAGCGGCGTGGCCGCGCGCACGATCTGGCGACCGTTCGGCGGCACCTCGGCCCACTGGCCACTGGTCAGCGCGTAGTCGACGATCCGGTCGGCCAGTTCGTCGGCCGGCAGCGCCCGGATGTAGACGCCGTTCAGCCAGTCCAGCTTCCTGGTGTCGAAGATGGGCCCGACGGTGCTGACCTTGGACCAGCTGAAGTCGGCGACGAACTGCTCGAAGCTGGTGACCTCCTGCTCACCCTCGGCCGGTGGGTAGGCAAGCAGTTGGAGGAAGTTGCGCAAGGCTTCGGGCAGGTAGCCCTGCTCGCGGAACCACAGCAGCCGGGCAGCCGGGTTCTTGCGCTTGGAGATCTTCGACTTGTCGGCGTTGCGCAGCAACGGCATGTGCGCATACTGCGGTTCATCCCAACCGAACCATCGGTACAGCAGCCGATGCTTGGGGGTGGAGCTGATCCACTCCTCGCCTCGCACTACCGTGGTGATGTCCATCAGGTGGTCGTCAACTACCGCCGCCAGGTGGTAGGTCGGGAAGCCATCCGCCTTCAGGATGACCTGGTCGTCCGGCATCGGGGCGCGCACCTGCCCTCGGATCAGGTCCTCGAACGACAGCTCGACATCGTCGGGAATCAGCATCCGCACCACCGGGGTCTGGCTGAACCCGGGCAGCTCGGCGCGCTGCTCTCGGGTCAGGCCCAGGCAAAGCCGGTCGTAGCCGGTGTCGGCCTGCTTGGTGGCCTGCTGCTCGGCGCGCATCTGCGCCAGCCGCTCGCCGGAGCACCAGCAGTAGTAGGCGTGGCCGGCCTCGATCAGCTGGTCGACGTAGGGCCGGTAGGTGTCCAGCCGTTCGGACTGCCGGTACGGCGCATACGGTCCGCCGACCTCCGGGCTCTCGTCGGCGTCCAGGCCGAGCCAGCGTAGCGAGTCGTAGATCTGCTGCTCGGAGCCGACCACCTGCCGGGCCTGGTCGGTGTCCTCGATCCGCAGCACGAACTGCCCGCCGGTCAGGACCGCCCAAGCCTTGTCGAACAACGCCATGTAGGCGGTACCGACGTGGGGGTCACCGGTGGGGCTGGGCGCGACTCGGGTGCGGGCTGGAGCGTTCACGATCGCCCAGCCTACCGGGCCGGCGTCCCGACCCCATTGCGGACGCCGCCAGCGGCCTTCGGTGGCCTGCATCTGGGCCCACTCCCCGCGCACACCCACCTCCCCCACGCGCGCCTCCCCCACGCGCGCCTCCCCCGCGCGCGCCCACTCCCCCCGCGTCCACCAGCGCATCTGGCCGCTTTGCGCCCCATCGGGGGGCCTGCGGCACTAACGTGTGGGCATGCGAGTCCATGACGTACTGAAGCGCAAGGGCCACGACGTTGTCACGATCACTCCGGACGCCACGGTGGCTGACCTGCTGAAGCTGCTCAACGAGTACAAGATCGGCTCGGTCGTCGTCGTGGACGGCGATCGGATCGTGGGCCTGGTCGCGGAGCGCGACATCGTGGCCCAGCTGGCCTCCACCGAGGATGACATCCGCCGGCTGCCCGTCCGCCAGTTGATGGAGTCGGAGGTGCGGGTCTGCTCACTGGACGACGACACCGCCGACCTGGCCGCGGTGATGACCGAATACCGCGTCCGTCACCTGCCGGTCGCCGACGAGAACGGCCGGCTGCTCGCCATCGTCAGCATCGGCGACGTGGTCAAGGCTCGCCTGGGCACCCTGACCGACGAACGCAACCACCTGATCAACTACGTGCAGCAGGAGCCGCCGAAGGGACGGGTCATCAGCGGGGAGTGATCAGCTGCCACAACAGCCACAGGCTCCACAGCAACGCGGCCAGCAAGACCGCGAGTATGCCCACCACCATGCTGACCGCGACGATCAGGTAGACCACTGAACGTTGCCTGGTGCGCTGCCGGTCGTTGATGCTGCGCTGCAGCAGGCGAAGGTTCTTGCGGTTGGCCCGGTGGGCAACGTCGAACAGGTCACCCAGACCCGGGATCAGCCCGAGCAGCGCGTCCGCGCCGAGGTTGACGCCCATTCTGGCCAGGACCGGCAACGGCACCCGGTTCCGGACGGCATCGCCCAGGATCACCGCTGCCACCGTCGTGGTGGTGGCGTCCCCGATGCCGGGAATCAACCCGACCACCCCATCGAGACCGACGCCGACGTCGGTGCCGGGGATGCGCACCAGATCGTCCAGCACCAGTGCCAGCGACTTGCTGGCCCGCGAGACCCCTGGCTGCGCGTCGAGGACGGCAGTCGGTTCGACCACCGGGGCGTCGACCACAGGTTCGGGCTCCATGCCTCAACGGTATTCGGCTGGCAAAGAACCCTGGAGGTGGGCAGTAACCGTCGTGCCGCACCGACAATGCACGCTGATCGCCCCGAACGCGGGCAGTATGCGTCGAGCAGGCCCGAAAATGCACGTCCTGGCGATGCCGAGCGCTGCAGCCGAGCCCAGAGCCGGCGGCGAGCCCAGCGGCTGGAGCGCCGAACCGTGCCCGACGAGCCTCCGAGCGCGCTCCCGAACACAAAAACGCGCTGCCCGCCCCCTCAGCTGGGGACGGGCAGCGCGTCAGTTGCTTCAGCAGGTCACTTGATGATCTTGGTGACCCGGCCGGCGCCGACGGTGTGGCCGCCCTCGCGGATCGCGAACTTGAGGCCCTCCTCCATGGCGATCGGCTTCTGCAGCACGACGTTCATGTCGGTGTTGTCGCCAGGCATGACCATCTCGGTGCCCTCGGGCAACGAGACGGTGCCGGTCACGTCGGTGGTGCGGAAGTAGAACTGCGGGCTGTAGTTCGAGAAGAACGGCTTATGACGGCCGCCCTCTTCCTTGGTCAGCACGTAGACGTTGCCCTGGAACTCGGTGTGCGGCTTGGTGCTGCCGGGCTTCACGACGACCATGCCGCGCTCGACATCTTCCTTCTTGGTGCCGCGGAGCAGAAGACCGACGTTGTCACCGGCCTGGCCCTCGTCCAGGATCTTGCGGAACATCTCGACACCGGTGACGGTGGTGGTCTGGGTCGGGGCCAGGCCCACGATCTCGACCGACTCGCCGGTCTTGACCATGCCGCGCTCGATGCGGCCGGTCACCACGGTGCCACGACCGGTGATGGTGAAGACGTCCTCAACAGGCATCAGGAACGGCTTGTCAACCTCGCGGACCGGCTGCGGGATGTACTCGTCCACGGCGTCCATCAGCTCGAGGATGGACTGGCTCCACTTGGGGTCGCCGTTCATGGCGGGGAACGCGGCCACCCGGACGACCGGGCAGTTGTCGCCGTCGAACTCCTGGTCGGACAGGGCCTCGCGGACCTCCATCTCGACGAGCTCGATGAGCTCCTCGTCGTCAACCATGTCGCACTTGTTGAGCGCAACCACGATCGCCGGGACGCCGACCTGGCGGGCCAGCAGGATGTGCTCGCGGGTCTGGGCCATCGGGCCATCGGTCGCCGCAACCACCAGGATCGCGCCGTCCATCTGGGCGGCACCGGTGATCATGTTCTTGACGTAGTCGGCGTGGCCGGGGCAGTCAACGTGCGCGTAGTGGCGCTTCTCGGTCTGGTACTCGACGTGGGAGATCGAGATCGTGATACCGCGCTGACGCTCTTCGGGTGCCTTGTCAATCTGGTCGAACGCGGAGACCGCGTTGAGCTCGGGGTACTTCTCGTGCAGCACCTTGGTGATCGCCGCCGTCAGCGTGGTCTTGCCGTGGTCGACGTGGCCGATGGTGCCGATGTTGCAGTGCGGCTTGGTCCGCTCGAACTTGGCCTTTGCCACTTGGGCTCCTTCTGGTTTGTCGCCACGCTGGTTGCGTGGCACACCTGGTTTGGCAGCTGCGGGTGTTCCCGCAGCTCAGTTGTCCTGCTCACAGGCTGGTCAGGACCCGCGGGCATCACCCACGAACCTTACCAATTCTCGTCCGGTCTTTGCCGAGAGTCAAACCGTCGGCAACACGGCGGGACAGACGAGAACCCGCCGTGTCCGCGCGGTTCACAACTCGCCGCGAGCCTTGGCCACGATCTCGTCGGCGATGTTCTTGGGCACCTCGCCATAGGAGTGGAACTCCATCGCGTAGGTGGCCTGACCCGAGGTCTTCGAACGCAGGTCGCCGACGTAGCCGAACATCTCGGCCAGCGGCACCAGCGCGTGCACCACCCGGCTTCCGTGCTTCTCCTCCATCGACTGCACCTGGCCGCGCCTTGAGTTGAGGTCGCCGATCACCGTGCCGAGGAAGTCGTCCGGGGTGGTCACCTCGACCGCCATCAACGGCTCCAGCAGCGCCGGGTCCGCCTTGCGGGCGGCCTCCTTGAACGCCATCGAACCGGCGATCTTGAACGCCAGCTCGGAGGAGTCGACGTCGTGGTAGGCACCGTCGTTCAGGGTCACCTTGATGTCCTCGACCGGGTAGCCGGCCAGCACACCGAACTGCATGGCCTCCTGGATGCCGTTGTCGACAGCCGGGATGTACTCCTTGGGGATGCGTCCACCGGTGACGGCATTGACGAACTCGTAGCCGGCGCCCGGCTCGGCCGGCTCCAGGCTGATGATGACCTTGCCGTACTGGCCGGAGCCACCAGACTGCTTCTTGTGGGTGTACTCGACGTTCTGCACCGGCCGGCGCAGGGTCTCGCGGTAGGCGACCTGCGGCTTGCCAATGTTGGCCTCGACGTGGAATTCGCGCCTCATCCGGTCGATCAGCACCTCCAGGTGCAGCTCGCCCATACCGGCGATGATGGTCTGGCCGGTCTCCTCGTCGGTGTGCACCCGGAAGGTCGGATCCTCCTCGGCCAGCCGCTGGATGGCGGTGCCGAGCTTCTCCTGGTCGGCCTTCGACTTCGGCTCGATGGCCTGCTCGATGACCGGGTTGGGGAAGTCCATCGACTCCAGCACGACCGGGTCGGCCGGATCGCACAGGGTGTCCCCGGTGCCGGTCTGCTTGAGGCCCATCACCGCACAGATGTTGCCGGCCGGGATGAACGGCACCTCCTGCCGCTTGTTGGAGTGCATCTGGTAGATCTTGCCGATGCGCTCCTTCTTGCCGGTGACCGCGTTGAGCACCTGGGTGCCGGCCTGCAGGACGCCTGAGTAGACCCGCACGTAGGTCAGCTTGCCCAGGTGCGGGTCGGCGGCGATCTTGAACGCCAGCGCCGCCAGCGGCTCGTCCTTGTCGGGGTGTCGCTCGATGGTCACCGACTCATCGCCCGGCTTGAAGCCCTCGATGGCCGGGACGTCCACCGGGGCCGGCAGGTAGTCGACCACGGCGTCCAGCAGCGGCTGGATGCCCTTGTTCTTGAACGAGGTGCCGCAGACCACGGCGGTGTAGGCATTGGCCAGCACGCCCCGGCGGATGCCCGCCTTGAGCTGCTCCACGGTCGGCTCGACGCCCTCCAGATACAGTTCCATCAACTCGTCGTCGTGTTCCGACACGGCTTCGACCAGCTCGGCGCGGGCCGCCTCGGCGGCGTCCTTCATGTCGGCCGGGATCTCCTCGACCTCGTAGTCGGCGCCCAGCGTGGTCTCCCCGCGGTAGGTCTTGGCGACCATCTCGACCAGGTCGACCACACCGATGAACTTGGTCTCGGCGCCGATCGGCAGCTGCAGCTTGACCGGGGTGGTCTGCAGGCGGTTGCGGATGGTGCCGACCACGAAGTCGAACGAGGCGCCGGTGCGGTCAAGCTTGTTGACGTAGCAGATCCGCGGGACGCCGTACTTGCTGGCCTGCCGCCAGACGGTCATCGACTGCGGCTCCACGCCGGCGACGCCGTCGAAGACGGCCACCGCACCGTCCAGCACCCGGAGCGACCGCTCCACCTCGACGGTGAAGTCGACGTGCCCGGGGGTGTCGATGATGTTGATCTGGTAGCCCTTCCAGAAGCAGGTGGTGGCCGCCGAGGTGATCGTGATGCCGCGCTCCTGCTCCTGCTCCATCCAGTCCATCGTCGCAGCGCCGTCGTGCACCTCACCGATCTTGTGGGTAATGCCGGTGTAGTACAGAATGCGCTCGGTCGTGGTGGTCTTGCCGGCATCGATGTGCGCCATGATGCCGATGTTGCGCACCTTCTTGAGGTCGGTTTGCAGGTCGAGGGCCACGGGATCCCCTAATTCTGTTCGTGTGGATGTCTTCTCGGGTGAAATCGTTCAGATTGTGTTCGACTGCGCTTGACCGGAGCCGGACATGCGAAGGGTCGCCCCCAGGGACAGAGGGCGACCCCAGGCGAGTCACCAGCGGTAGTGGGCGAAGGCGCGGTTGGCCTCTGCCATCTTGTGGGTGTCCTCACGCTTCTTGACCGTGGCGCCCAGACCGTTGGAGGCGTCCAGGATCTCGTTCATCAGCCGCTCGGACATGCTCTTCTCGCGGCGGGCGCGGGCGTAACCAACCAGCCAACGCATCGCCAGCGTGTTGGCCCGGGCCGGCTTGACCTCGACAGGCACCTGGTAGGTGGCACCGCCGACGCGCCGGCTCTTCACCTCGACAGACGGCCGGACGTTGTCCAGCGCCTTCTTGAGGGTCTGTACCGGGTCGACGCCGGTCTTCTCGCGGGTGCCCTCGAGGGCGGTGTAGACGATGTTCTGCGCGACGGTCTTCTTGCCGCCCAGCAGGATCTTGCTGACCAGTTGCGAAACCAGCGGCGAGCCGTAGACCGGATCAACGACCACGGTGCGCTTGGGCGCGGGACCCTTGCGAGGCATTACTTCTCCTTCTTCGCGCCGTAACGGCTGCGAGCCTGCTTGCGGTTCTTGACGCCCTGGGTGTCGAGGGCACCGCGAACGATCTTGTAGCGAACACCAGGCAGGTCCTTCACACGACCGCCACGCACCAGCACCATCGAGTGCTCCTGCAGGTTGTGGCCGACTCCGGGGATGTAGGCGGTCACTTCGATGCCGGAGCTGAGCCGAACCCGGGCCACCTTGCGCAACGCCGAGTTCGGCTTCTTGGGCGTGGTGGTGTACACCCGGGTGCACACGCCGCGACGCTGGGGGGAACCCTTGAGCGCGGGCGTCTTGTTCTTGTTGACCTTGTCAGTGCGGCCCTTGCGGACCAGCTGCTGGATTGTTGGCACCTGCTGGTATCTCTTTCCGTTGTGTGGCGACCGCCGGATGCAGGCGTCACCGCATTGTCTTCTTCCCTGGCTGCGAGCCTGGTTCCGCCACCGGGAGGTCACCGTTCTCCCGGGTTCGCAACTGGCGTCGCCGTGCGAACTCCGCACTTGTCCCAGGCTCCTCGCAAACGTTTAGGTGCCGGGCTCAACGCCAGGGTACGCACATGGTGCCGGACATGCCGGGCACGACGTGCCACTCTACCTGCCCGGTCCCGGTCGGTCAAAAACTCTTGCCACAGCAAGAAGGGCACCCACCGTGGTGGTGGATGCCCTCTTGCTCAACCGGGCCGGCGGTCGCCGGCCGGCGCGACAGATCAGCGCAGGTCGCGGTAGTCCATGTCGTCCAGCGGGACGGCGGCCCCGGTGCCCGAGCCGAAGTCGTAGTCGAACGCGTCATAGCTGAGCGTGTACGCGTTCGCTCGCGCATCGGCGGTGGGCTCGACCCGGATGTTGCGGTAGCGGTCCAGGCCGGTACCAGCCGGGATCAGCTTGCCGAGAATGACGTTCTCCTTCAGGCCGTGCAGGGTGTCCGACTTGCCGTTGATGGCCGCATCGGTGAGCACCTTGGTGGTTTCCTGGAAGGACGCCGCGGACAGCCACGAGTCGGTCGCCAGGCTGGCCTTGGTGATACCCATCAGCACCGGACGGCCCTCGGCCGGGCGCCCGCCCTCGGTGAGCGCGGTGCGGTTGGCCTGCTCGTAGGTCTGCCGGTCGACCAGCTCACCGGGCATCATGTCGGTGTCACCGGAGTCGATGACCGTGATCCGGCGCAGCATCTGCCGAATGATGATCTCGATGTGCTTGTCGTGGATCGGTGCGCCCTGGGTGGCGTAGACCCGCTGCACCTCGCTGACCAGGTGCTCCTGAACCTTGCGAACACCCTGGACGCGCAGGACGTCCTGCGGGTCGATGGTGCCGGCGGTCAACTGGTCGCCCACGTTGACGTGGTCGCCGTCGGCGATCGAGTGCCGCAAACCGTTGGCGTCCTCGAACTCGAGCCGGGCGCGCCGGGGCACCAGGTACTCCACGTCGGCCTGGCCGTCGTCACGGACGATGACCAGCTTGCGGCCACGGCCGGTGTCCTCGATCTTGACCCGGCCGTCGGCCTCCGCGATCGGCGCCTTGCCCTTCGGCGTGCGGGCCTCGAAGAGCTCGACGACGCGGGGCAGGCCCAGGGTGATGTCGTCCCCGGCCACACCACCGGTGTGGAAGGTACGCATCGTCAGCTGGGTGCCGGGCTCACCGATCGACTGGGCGGCCTGGATACCGACCGCCTCACCGACGTCGACCAGCTTGCCACCAGCCAGCGAGCGTCCGTAGCACATCGCACAGGCGCCGGTGGCGGCCTCGCAGGTGAGCACCGAACGCACCTTGACGCCGGTGATGCCGGCCGCGATCAGCAGCGGGATGTGCTCCTCGGCCAGGTCGGTGCCGGCCGGGACGATCACCTCGCCGGTCTCGGTGACCGCGTCGACGGCTAGGTTGCGGGCCAGTGAGCTGGTCTCCAGCGCACCGACCGGCCGCAGCGTCCCGGTCTCGTCCAGCACGGCGATGGTCTTCGTCAGGCCACGCTCGGTGCCGCAGTCGGATTCGCGGATGATGACGTCCTGGCTGACGTCGACCAGCCGGCGGGTCAGGTATCCGGAGTCGGCGGTGCGCAGTGCGGTGTCCGCCTGCCCCTTTCGGCCACCATGGGTGGAGATGAAGTACTCCAGCACCGTCAGGCCTTCCCGGAAGTTCGACTTGATCGGCCGGGCGATGATCTCACCCTTGGGGTTGGCCACCAGGCCTCGCATGGCGGCGATCTGACGCATCTGGGTCATGTTGCCGCGGGCACCGGAGTTGACCATCATGTAGATCGGGTTGGTGGTGGAGAAGTTCTTCTCCATCGCCTCGGTCAACTCGCTGGTCGCGTCGGTCCAGATCTGGATCAGTTCCTGACGACGCTCGTCGTCGGTCACCGCGCCCCGCTCGTAGAGCCGGTCGATCTTGGCGGCCTTGGCGTCATACCCGGCCATGATCTCGGCCTTGTTCGGCGGGGTCTGGACGTCGCCGATGGACACGGTCACACCGGAGCGGCTGCCCCACCGGAAGCCCATGTCCTTCATCTCGTCGAGCACCTGGGTGACCACGGTGCGCGGGTACTGCTCGGCCAGCACGTTGACGATCGCGCTCAACCGCTTCTTGCCGACGTGCTCGGTGACGAACGGGAAGTCGTCGGGCAGCGCCGCGTTGAAGGTGATCTTGCCCAGCGTGGTCTCGATCAGCACCGAGCCATCGGCGCGGACCTGGTCGGCCAAGTGGGCCGGCACCGCGATGTCGCGCATCCTAACCCTGATCCGGGAGCGCATGTCGATCTCGCCCAGGTCGTGGGCCATGACCGCCTCGGCCGGCGAACTGAACACCCGTCCCTCACCGGGCAGGCCGTCCATGTCCATCGTCAGGTAGTACATGCCGATGATCATCTCGTGGCTGGGCAGGGCGACCGGGCGCCCGTCGGCCGGCTTGAGGATGTTGTTGCTGGACAGCATCAGGATCCGGGCCTCGGCCTGCGCCTCGGCGCTCAACGGCAGGTGGACCGCCATCTGGTCGCCGTCGAAGTCGGCGTTGAAGGCCGCGCAGACCAGCGGGTGGAGCTGGATGGCCTTGCCCTCGATCAGTTGCGGCTCGAAGGCCTGGATGCCCAGGCGGTGCAGGGTCGGTGCGCGGTTCAGCAGCACCGGGTGCTCCTTGATGACCTCCTCGAGCACGTCCCAGACCTGCGGACGCTGCCGCTCCACCATGCGCTTGGCGCTCTTGATGTTCTGGGCGTAGTTCTGCTCGGCCAGCCGCTTCATCACGAACGGCTTGAACAGCTCCAGGGCCATCTGCTTGGGCAGGCCGCACTGGTGCAGCTTGAGCTGCGGGCCGACCACGATGACCGAACGGCCGGAGTAGTCGACGCGCTTGCCGAGCAGGTTCTGACGGAACCGGCCCTGCTTGCCCTTCAGCATGTCACTGATCGACTTCAGCGGACGGTTGCCCGGTCCGGTGACCGGACGGCCGCGGCGTCCGTTGTCGAACAGCGAGTCGACGGCCTCCTGCAGCATCCGCTTCTCGTTGTTGACGATGATCTCGGGTGCGCCCAGGTCGAGCAGCCGCTTGAGCCGGTTGTTGCGGTTGATCACGCGCCGGTACAGGTCGTTCAGGTCGGAGGTGGCGAACCGGCCACCGTCCAGCTGCACCATCGGGCGCAGGTCCGGCGGGATCACCGGGACGCAGTCGAGCACCATGCCCAGCGGCGAGTTGTCGGTATCGATGAACGCGCGCACCACCTTGAGCCGCTTCAGGGCGCGGGTCTTGCGCTGGCCCTTGCCGGTCTTGATGATCTCCCGCAGCGAGTCGGCCTCGGCCTGCAGGTCGAAGCTCTGCAGGCGCTTCTGGATCGCCTCGGCGCCCATGTAGCCCTCGAAGTACTTGCCAAAGCGGGCCTTCATCTCCCGGTACAGCACCTCATCGCCTTCGAGGTCCTGCACCTTGAGCGACTTGAACCGCGTCCACACGGTGTCGAGCCGGTCGAGGTCGCGCTGGCTGCGGTCGCGCAGGTGCTTCATCTCGCGCTCGGCGGCGTCCCGGACCTTCTTGCGCATGTCACGGTCGGCGCCCTCGGCCTCCAGCGTGGCGAGATCTTCCTCGAGCTTGATGTTGCGGGCCTCGAGGTCGACGTCGCGGCGCTTCTCGATCTGGCCGCGCTCCACCCCGACCTTGGCCTCCAGGCTCGACAGGTCGCGGTGGCGGGCCGCCTCGTCGACCGAGGTGATCATGTAGGCGGCGAAGTAGATGACCTTCTCCAGGTCCTTCGGCGCGATGTCCAGCAGATAGCCGAGCCGGCTGGGCACGCCCTTGAAGTACCAGATATGGGTGACCGGGGCGGCCAGCTCGATGTGGCCCATCCGCTCGCGGCGCACGTTGCTGCGGGTCACCTCGACGCCGCAGCGCTCGCACACGATGCCCTTGAACCGGACCCGCTTGTACTTGCCGCAGTAGCATTCCCAGTCGCGGGTCGGCCCGAAGATCTTCTCGCAGAACAGCCCGTCGCGCTCCGGCTTCAGGGTGCGGTAGTTGATGGTCTCCGGCTTCTTGACCTCACCGAAGCTCCACTCCCGGATCTGGTCGGCAGTCGCCAGGCCGATGCGAAGCTGATCGTAGGTGTTGACGTCCAGCACTTGTTGTCTCCCGTAGATGGGTCGTTGGTCGATTGAGTGTGGGGTCTGAGTGATCAGACTTCGTCGACGATGGCGAACGAGTCGGCACCCGGACGACGGGACAAGTCGATGCCCAAGTCGTCGCTGGACCGGTAGTCGTCCTCGCTGTCGCGAAGTTCAACCACCGCGCCGTCGCTGCTGAGCACCTCGACGTTCAGGCACAAGGACTTCATCTCCTTGACCAGCACCTTGAACGACTCCGGGATACCCGGTTCGGGGATGTTCTCGCCCTTGACGATCGCCTCGTAGACCTTCACCCGGCCGGGCACGTCGTCGGACTTGATGGTGAGCATCTCCTGCAGGGCCCAGGCTGCGCCGTAGGCCTCCAGTGCCCAGACCTCCATCTCGCCGAACCGCTGGCCACCGAACTGCGCCTTGCCGCCCAGCGGCTGCTGGGTGATCATCGAGTACGGGCCGGTCGAGCGGGCGTGGATCTTGTCGTCGACCAGGTGGTGCAGCTTCAGCATGTACATGTAGCCGACACCCACCTTCTCGGGGTAGGGCTCACCAGACCGGCCGTCGTACAGCACGGCCTTGCCGTCGGCGTCCACGATCCGCTCGCCGTCGCGGTTGGGCAGGCCGTGGGCCAGCAGGCCGGCGATCTCGTCCTCCTCGGCACCGTCGAAGACCGGGGTGGCCAGCCGCGAGTGCGGGCCGACCTGGCCGAGTCCGACCTCGCGCAGCCGCTCGGCCCAGTCACCCTCGGCCTGGGTGATGTCCCAACCCGAGTGGGCGATCCAGCCGAGGTGGGTTTCCAGCACCTGGCCGACGTTCATCCGGGACGGCACACCCAGTGGATTGAGGATGATGTCGACCGGGGTGCCGTCCTCCAGGAACGGCATGTCCTCGGCCGGCAGGATCTTCGAGATGACGCCCTTGTTGCCGTGCCGGCCGGCGAGCTTGTCGCCCTCCTGCACCTTGCGCTTCTGGGCGACGTAGACCCGGACCATCTGGTTGACGCCGGGCGGCAGGTCGTCGCCGGCCTCCTCCCGGTCGAAGACCCGGACACCGATGACGGTGCCGGCCTCACCGTGCGGCACCTTCATCGAGGTGTCGCGGACCTCGCGGGCCTTCTCGCCGAAGATGGCGCGAAGCAGCCGCTCCTCAGGGGTCAGCTCGGTCTCGCCCTTCGGGGTGACCTTGCCGACCAGGATGTCGCCGGTGCTGACCTCGGCGCCGATGCGGATGATGCCGCGGTCGTCGAGGTCGGCCAGCATGTCGTCGGACACGTTGGGGATGTCGCGGGTGATCTCCTCGGGCCCAAGCTTGGTGTCGCGGGCGTCCACCTCGTGCTCCTCGATGTGGATCGAGGTGAGCACGTCCTCGCTGACCACCCGCTGGTTCAGGATGATCGCGTCTTCGTAGTTGAGGCCCTCCCAGGGCATGAACGCCACCAGCAGGTTGCGGCCCAGCGCCAGCTCGGCGTGGTCGGTGCACGGCCCGTCGGCCAGCGGGGTGCCGGGCTCGACCCGGTCACCCGGGTTGACGATCGGGCGCTGGTTGACGCAGGTGCCGGCGTTGGAGCGGCGGAACTTCTCCAGCCGGAAGACCTGGTAGGTGCCGTCGTCGTTGGCCACCTCGATCAGGTCGGCCGAGACACTCGACACCACACCCGGCTTGGTGGCCAGGGTGACGTCGCCGACGTCGACAGCGGCCCGGTACTCCATCCCGGTGCCGACGTAGGGCGCCTCGCTGCGCACCAGCGGCACCGCCTGGCGCTGCATGTTGGCGCCCATCAAGGCACGGGACGCGTCGTCGTGCTCCAGGAACGGGATCAGCGCGGTCGCCACCGAGACCATCTGGCGCGGCGACACGTCCATGTAACCGACCTCGCTGGCCGGCACCGCGTCCACGTCACCGTGACGCACCCGTACGATCACCCGGTCCTCGGCCAGCCGGCCGGTGGCATCGAGCTCGGCGTTGGCCTGGGCGATGTTGTAGCGGTCCTCCTCGTGGGCGGTCAGGTACTCGATCTGGTCGGTGACCCTGCCGTCCACCACCTTGCGGTAAGGGGTTTCGATGAAGCCGAAGGCGTTGACCCGGGCGAAGGACGCCAGCGAGCCGATCAGGCCGATGTTCGGGCCTTCCGGGGTCTCGATCGGACACATCCGGCCGTAGTGCGACGGGTGGACGTCGCGGACCTCCATGCCGGCCCGGTCACGGGACAGACCGCCGGGGCCGAGCGCCGACAGGCGGCGCTTGTGGGTCAGCTCGGCCAACGGGTTGTTCTGGTCCATGAACTGCGACAGCTGCGAGGTGCCGAAGAACTCCTTCAACGCCGCGGTCACCGGGCGGATGTTGATCAGCGTCTGCGGCGTGATCGCGTCGACGTCCTGGGTGGTCATCCGGTCGCGGACGACCCGCTCCATCCGGCCCAGCCCGGTGCGCAGCTGGTTCTGGATCAGCTCGCCAACGGTGCGCAGCCGGCGGTTGCCGAAGTGGTCGATGTCGTCAGGCTCGACGATGATCGACATCTCATCGGGACGCTCGAGTTCGGTCCTGCCCTCGTGCAGGGCGCAGACGTACTCGATGGCCGCGACGATGTCGTCGATGGTCAGCACCTGGGTGTCGAACGGCAGGTTCAGGCCCAGCTTCTGGTTGATCTTGTAGCGGCCGACCTTGGCCAGGTCGTAGCGCTTGGGGCTGAAGTAGTAGTTGGTGAGCAGCTGCATCGCGGCCTCACGGGCCGGGGGCTCGCCCGGACGCAACTTGCGGTAAATGTCGAGCAGCGCCTCGTCCTGGGTGGTTACGTGGTCACGTTCCAGGGTCATCCGCATCGAGTCGTACTGGCCGAACTGCTCCAGGATGCGGTCCTCGGTCCACCCCAGCGCCTTCAGCAGCACGGTGACGTTCTGCTTGCGCTTGCGGTCGAGCCGGACGCCCACCTGGTCGCGCTTGTCGATCTCGAACTCCAGCCACGCCCCACGTGACGGG
Source organism: Brooklawnia sp. (assembly GCF_049651565.1). Classification (GTDB taxonomy): domain Bacteria; phylum Actinomycetota; class Actinomycetes; order Propionibacteriales; family Propionibacteriaceae; genus Brooklawnia. Next base: position 16,636 of record NZ_JBASCI010000210.1, on the reverse strand, counting down.
ATCACCTTGCAGGTGAAGATGTCCTTGTCGGAGGTCTTGTCGGGGGTCTGCTCGAAGTAGACGCCAGGCGAGCGGACCAACTGGCTGACCACCACACGCTCGGTGCCGCTGATGATGAAGGTGCCCTTGTCGGTCATCAGCGGGAAGTCGCCGATGAATACCGTCTGGCTCTTGATCTCACCGGTCTCGTTGTTCATGAACTCGGCGGTCACGAACAGCGGCGCGGCGTAGGTGGTGTCGCGGTCCTTGCACTCGTCGATGGTGTACTTCGGCTCTTCGAAACGATGGTCGCGAAAGCTCAGCGACATCGTCTGGTTGAAGTCCTCGATCGGGCTGATCTCGTCGAATATCTCCTCCAGACCGGAACGGGTGTTGACGTCGGTGCGACCCTCGGCGAGGGCCTGTTCGGTCTTCGCCTGCCAGGCGTCGCTGCCGATCAGCCAGTTGAACGAGTCGATCTGGAGGTCCAGCAGGTTCGGGACTTCCATGGGCTCTGGGATCTTGGCAAAGGAGATCCGGCCGGTGGTGGAGATGACGTTGGTGTTCGACGCAGTGCGCGAGGTGGCCAAGATGTCGTCCTTCCAGAACTCTCAAGGGTTCTATGCATGCTGAACAACCCATGTCAAGTCATGGGTCACCAAACGCAATTGGGGCAAATAGGGACTGTACACTAACCCACGACCCCACGCAAATCAAACGGTCGCCATTGACCGAGTCGATCTTGCCCCAAGCAAGGTGTCTGGCCAAGCCCCACCAGGGGACCCACCTCGTACCACGCCATTTCAGCAGCTTGTCCGGCCCCCGGTCAAGCCCGAATCGGTGCCTGATCGCAGCCAGCCCGGCTGCGGCGGTGCGGGCGTGGCTGCGGGGGTGGGCGCGAACGCAACCCACCCCCGCAAACCGGTAGCTGCCGGTCTCAGGCCCGGCGCTCACCCAGTGACCGTTGATTCACTTGAGCGTGACGGTGGCGCCCTCTGCCTCCAGGGCGGCCTTGGCCTTCTCGGCGTCGTCCTTCTTGGCGTTCTCGAGGACGGCCTTCGGGGCCGACTCGACGAGGTCCTTGGCTTCCTTCAGGCCCAGGCTGGTCAGCGACCGCACGGCCTTGATGACGCCGATCTTCTTGTCGCCGGCGGCCTCGAGGATGACGTCGAACTCGGTCTTCTCCTCGACCTCCTCGACCTCCTCAGCGGCGGCAGGAGCCGCGGCCGCCATCGCGACCGGGGCGGCGGCCTTGACGTCGAAGGCCTCCTCGAAGGCCTTCACGAACTCGGACAACTCGATGAGGGTCATCTCCTTGAACTGGTCAAGCAGGTCCTCGGTGCTCAGCTTCGCCATCTTGGCGTCCTTCCTTACTCTTTCGATGCAGCGTCAGCCGCCGCGTCAGTGGTGGCCGCAGCAGCATCGGCTGCTTCGGATGCCGGGGTTCCGGCAGTGTCCTCGGCGGGAGCCGAGGCAGTGACGCTTTGCGCGTCGTCCGACTTCTGGTCCACGGCGGCCGGCGTGCCGGCGCCGCCGATGGCTGAGGGATCCTCCTGAGCCTTGGTCTCCAGCGCGCCGAGCAGCTGCGCGGCCTGGGTGAGCGGCGCGGCGAACGTGCCTACCGCCTTGCTGAGGGAAGCCTTCATGGCACCAGCCAGCTTCGACAGCAGCACCTCACGCGACTCGAGGTCGGCGAGGGTCTTGACCTGGTCGGCGTCGAGGACACGGCCCTCGAGGACGCCGCCCTTGATGACCAGAAGCGGATTGGCCTTTGCGAAGTCCCGTAGGCCCTTCGCCACCTGGGCCACGTCACCCCTGATGAAGGTGAACGCGGTCGGCCCGGTCAGCTGGTCGTCGAGTCCGTCGATACCAGCCTGCTTGGCGGCGATCAGGGCAAGGGTGTTCTTCGCAACGGCGTAGCTGGCGTCCTCACCCAGGGACCGGCGAAGGTCCTTGAGGTTCTTGACGGTGAGTCCGCGATACTCGGTCAGCACGACGGCCGCGCTGCTGCTGAATTCCTCTTGCAGTTGCGCGACCGCGGCCGCCTTGTCAGGCCTCGCCATTGGGTCTCCTTCCCACTTCTCGTAGTGTCGAAGCCCCGGTCGAGGCACTCCCCGGGCAAGAAAAAACCCGGCGACGCAGGCGTCCCGGGCAATCGGGCGGCCCAGCGGGCAGCCCTTCGGCTGGTTCACCTGCGCAGGCGTCCTTGGCGGACTTTCAAGTGCGAACTACCGGCGGTCTTCGGCTCCCGACATGTTAGTCGTGGTTGCCCGGCACACCAAATCGCCGGCACCATCGCGTCCGCCGCGTGCCGGGACGGCAACGAGCCCCCGCCACATCAGCGGGGGCTCGTCGGCTGGCGCGAACCTGACTGGTCAGGCGGTGGCCTCTTCCTTCACCGGCTTGGACGCGACCGGGTCGAGGCGCACGCCTGGACCCATCGTGGTGGAGACGGTGATCTTGCGCACGTAACGACCCTTGGCGGTACTTGGCTTGAGCCGGGCCACCTCCTCCATGGCGGCGCGGTAGTTCTCCAGCAAGGCCTGCTCGCTGAAGCTGGCCTTGCCGACCATGAACTGCAGGTTGGCGTGCCGGTCGACCCGGAAGTCGATCTTGCCGCCCTTGATGTCGGAGACGGCCTTGGCGACGTCCATGGTGACGGTGCCGGTCTTCGGGTTGGGCATCAGGCCACGCGGGCCGAGGATTCGGCCCAGGCTTCCGACCTTGCCCATCAGGTCGGGGGTGGCGACCACCGCGTCGAAGTCCAGGTAGCCTCCGGCCACCTTCTCGATGAGCTCGTCGGAGCCGACCTCATCGGCGCCGGCCGCGGTGGCCTCGGTTGCCTTCGGGCCCTGGGCGAAGACGAGGACCCTCGCCGTCTTGCCAGTGCCGTGAGGCAGGTTGACCGTGCCGCGGACCATCTGGTCGGCCTTGCGGGGGTCGACGCCGAGTCGCATGGAAACCTCGACCGACTCGTCGAACTTCCCGGCCGGGTACTGCTTGATGATCGCGATCGCTTCTTCGGGGGTGTAAAGCTGGGTGCCGTTCCGCAGCTCGGCCGAAGCGCGGTAGCGCTTGCTGTGCTTCATGCTGGTTCCTTTCGCTCAGCCTCGTGGGCTGATCCACCAGATCCTGGTCCGGATGCACGTCCTGCCAGGTGATTGTTGTTGTGGCGCACCGGATCACTCCGGGGCGGGAGCCTCACTCGACGGTGACGCCCATGGAACGCGCGGTGCCCTCGACCACCTTCATGGCGGACTCGACGTCGTTGGCGTTCAGGTCGGGGAGCTTGGTGTTGGCGATCTCGCGGACCTGGTCCCTGGTGATCCTGCCGACCTTCTCCTTGTTCGGCTGCCCCGACCCCTTCGACAACCCGGCGGCCTGCTTGATCAGTTCGGCGGCTGGTGGGGTCTTGGTGATGAACGTGAAGGTCCGGTCCTCGAAGATCGTGATCTCTACCGGGACGATGGTGCCGCGCTGGGCTTCGGTGCGGGCGTTGTAAGCCTTCACGAACTCCATGATGTTGACACCGTGGGGGCCGAGCGCGGTACCGACTGGCGGTGCCGGGGTCGCGGCACCCGCCTGGATGGCGATCTTGACGACCGCCGCTACCTTCTTCTTGGGAGGCATGTTGGGTCCTTTTCCATTCCTTGTTGAGTGATCGCAGCAGTGGGTGTTCGGCGGACGCCCGGTTGCTGCGGGCCGTCTGGCGACAGCAGCAGAACCTCGGTCAAACTACCTTCTGGATCTGCGGGAAGGTCAAGTCTACCGGGGTCTCGCGACCGAGGATTTCGACCAGGGCCTTCACCCGCTGGCTGTGCGGGTTGATCTCGGTGAGGGTGGCGTGCACGCCGGCGAACGGCCCGTCCACCACGGTGACCGAGTCGCCGACCTGGTAGTCGACGACCTCGACCTTCTTGCGCCGCCTGGCGGGGGCCTGGCTGGCCGCCGCCACCTTGGCCTGCACCGACGGGGTGAGCATCCGCTCCACCTCGGACAGGTCGAGCGGCACCGGCTGGTTGGCGTGGCCGACGAAGCCGGTCACCGACGGGGTGTGGCGGACCGCCGCCCAGGACTCGTCGGTGAGGTCCATCCGGACCAGCACGTAACCGGGCATGAAGGTGCGGGTGACGTTCTTCTTCTGGCCGTTCCGGATCTCGACGGCCTCCTCGGTGGGGACGAGGGTCTCGAAGATGTAGTCCTCCATGTTGAGGGTCACCACGCGGGCCTCGATGTTCTGCTTGACCCGGTTCTCCATGCCGGAGTAGGTGTGCACCACGTACCACTCCCCCGGCTTGGCCCGAAGGTCGGCGCGCAGTTCCTCAAGCGCCTTCTCCAGTGCCTGGTCGGGTTCCTGGTCGGCGTCCTCGGCCTGTTCGGACTCGTCGCCGAACTGGTCGAGGTCGAGGTTCAGCTCGACCTCGTCGGTTGCGGCCTCGGAGAAGTCGCCAAAGTCGAGGTTGATCTCGATCTCATCGGTCTCCGGTTCCGGCTCATCGGTGAAACCCGTGGCCAGGTCGATCTCGTCCGGTTCGGGGGTCTGGTTACCGTTCGGTTCAGTGGTCATGTCTCCTCCTTCGCCGGTCAGCCGAGCACCGTGAGCAACAGCCAACCGAATAGTGCGTCGAGGCCTGCGACGAAGAACATGACGAACAACACGAAGGCCAGCACCACCAGGAAGTAGCGCCACAGGGCATCGCGGGTGGGCCAGACCACCTTCTTCAGCTCGCCGACCGACTGCTTGACGAACAGCGGCGGGGTGGTGCGCTGCTTGTGAGCCGCCTGGTGGGCCTCGGACTGCTTCGGCGTTGGCCGGGCCTTCTTCACCGGGGCCACGGTCAGGTTGCGCTTCACCGGCTGCGGACGCGACGACTTCGCCTGGCGGACGGCCCGGGTGGCGTCGTCCAGTTGCTCCTCGTCGGCGATCTCGACGTCCGCCGGGTCGCCCTTGTCGGGGGTGTCGTCGACCTCGTCGACCGCCTCGGTGAGTTCTTCTGCCTCGGTTTCGTCGGGGGCGACCTCGATGGGGGTTTGCGGCTCGAGGTCTTCACGAGCCAGGTCGGCGCCCTCGGGCGTCAACAGCTCGTCCCGCTCGGCGTCGGCCGACGAGTTGGCACGCGCGTCGGCGGCGTCGCCGCGCCGCTTTCGGGGCCTGCTGCTATCAGCCACTTGCGTCCTCCACAGATGCCATGTGCGTTTGCTGGGTTGCACCGCCCCAGCACATGACGCCTGGAACGTGTCTTGCGTCCAACTGGCCGCGCGCGGCTGGTGCCAGCACCCACGGCCGGTTCGCAGGGCAAGAGGGACTCGAACCCCCAACCGCCGGTTTTGGAGACCGGTGCTCTGCCAATTGAGCTATTGCCCTTCGGTTGCGACCCCCAGCGCGAGCCGCCTGCAGGCAGGGCTCGACCGTGGCAGCCGCCACCAAGAAAGGAAGTGTACTCGTTCGGGCTCGACATTGCGAAACCGGATCGGGCGGTAGCCTAAGGCGAGACGAAAGGGAACTGCCATGTCGTTGTTCAGCCAGGTTGAGCTCGCTCCAGCCGACCCCATCCTCGGCCTGACCGAGAAGTTCAACGCCGATACGCGTCCCCACAAGGCGAATCTTGGCGTCGGGGTGTATCAGGACGAGACCGGCCGGCTGCCGTTGCTGAAGTGTGTGGAGGCCGCCGAGCAGCGCCTGGGGCAGCGTCCCAAGCCGCGTGGCTACCTGCCGATCGACGGGCTGGGCAGCTACACCGCCGAGGTGAAGTCGCTGGTCTTCGGTGCCAACTCAACTTTGCTGGCCGCCGACCGAGTGGTCACCATCCAGGCGCTGGGCGGCACCGGGGGGCTGAAGGTCGGCGCCGACTTCCTGAAGCGGCTGTCCCCCGCCGCGTCGGTACTGATCAGCACGCCGTCGTGGGAGAACCACCTGGCGTTGTTCACCCGGGCGGGCTTCCGGGTCGAGAACTACCGCTACTACGACGCCGAACGCCGCGGGATCGACTTCGCCGGAATGCTGGCCGACCTAGCGGACGCCGCGCCGGGGACGATCGTGGTGCTGCATGCCTGCTGCCACAACCCGACCGGATACGACATCGATCGCGCCCAGTGGGAGCAGGTCATCGACGTGGTGGCCGACCGCGGGCTGGTGCCGTTCATCGACATGGCCTACCAGGGGTTCGCCGAGGGTCTCGAGCCGGACGCCTGGGTGGTGCGTCGGTTCGCCGAACGGATCGACAGCTTCTTCGTCGCCACCTCGTTCAGCAAGAGCTTCGGCCTGTACGGCGAGCGGGTGGGCGCGCTGTCAATTGTCTGCGCGGACGCCGAGCAGGCCCGGCGGGTGCGTTCGCAGGTGAAGATCGTGATCCGCACCAACTACTCCAATCCCCCCACCCATGGCGCGCAACTGGTTGCCACCGTGCTGGCGGACGCCGAGCTGCGGGCGACGTGGGAGGAGGAGCTGAGAGGCATGCGGGTCAGGATCCAGCAGGTCCGCGACGACCTGGTGCAGCAACTGCAGACCCTTGGCGTCGACGACATGGGGTTCATCGCCGAGCAGCGCGGCATGTTCAGCTACTCCGGGCTCAGCAAGGACCAGATGCTGCGGCTGCGCGAGGAGTTCGGGGTCTACGGCACCGACGCGGGTCGCATCTGCGTGGCGGCGGTCAACCCCACCAACCTGGAGCACGTGGCGAAGGCCATCGCCGCAGTTCGCTGAGGCCGCGGCTCGTCCCTGGGTGACTGACGGAGGATCCGGTCGCGTTGTGAGGTCTGCCGCTGCCGCGCGAAGGCCCTGCTGCGAAAGACCGAAAGATCGCCCAGGCTCGTGGTCATCGGTTATCCCAGCGAACCACAGGGCATGGGCCCGGCAGCGTCTGTTGGGCCCTGGGAAGGGTTGCAGCAGCCATCGGCTTGGCGGTCGCCGTGGATGCCGGGCTGGTGGTGCCGGTGATTCGAGACGCCGATCAATACGAACTGGCGGCGTTGGCCAGCATGACGGCCGATCTCGCGGCGCACGCGATGACCCGGCAACTGGGGTTCGACGACTACTCAGGTGGCACGTTCAGCGTCACCAGCCTGGGCGGTCAGGGTGTGGACATGTTCACCCCGATCCTGAACGCGCCAGAGCCGGCGATCATGGGGGTTGGACGGGTCAAGGAAGTGGCGGTGCGGACTCCGGACGGATTCGCTTGGCGCTCACAGCTGACGTTGAGCCTGACCATCGACCACCGGCTGATCGACGGCTATCCCGGGGCGTTGTTCCTGGCGGACGTGGCCGCCCTGCTCGGCCACCGAACCAGCTGTAGCCCAGGCAAAGGGCTGAGTCGACTCACGGTTGGGTCGGCCCAGTTCCCGGCGGCAATCCCGGCCGCTGCATCCGTCTGTTCTGGAGCACGTCGGTCCACACCCCTGCCCGGTCGTTCCCGCGGTAGGGTCCCAGGGGATCGCTGCGGGGTCCTGGTGGTGGAGGCAGGAATTGTCGGACCCGGCGGGTTGAATGCGGTCATGGTGACCAACGACACGATCACAGCCGACCAGGCGCAGACACTCGGGCGGCGGATGCAGCAACTGGCGGCCCGGCAGGCCGAACTCAGCCACGATTTCCTCAGCACCCTCGGCGAGTTCGACGCGTGCGGCGCTGTCAAGCACTTCCGGGACATCAAGTCCACCGCCCACTACGTGGCGTGGGCCTGCTCGATGAGCGCCGGCACCGCCCGCGAGCACGTCCGAGTGGCCCGCGCCTTGCGCCGGCTACCCCGAGTGGCCGAACTGATGTCCCAGGGCCGACTGTCCTACTCCAAGGTGCGCGAACTGACCCGCATCACCGACACCGTCGACCAGGACGCCCTGTGCGAACTGGCCCTTGAGATGACCGCCTCCCAACTCGCCCGCACCATCGCTGCCTACCGCACCGCCGCCGGCAGCCGCATCCAACAACTCCACAAACGCCGCCTCACCACCACCAGCCACCCCGACGGTATGACCCGGATCACCATCGTGCTACCTACCGAACAAGCCGCCCTGATCACCGCCGCAATCGAAGCAGCCACCCGCCGCAATCAGGAACCTGACACCGACCCCGACACGGGCCCCGCAGACGTTCCCGCGGGAACGCCCACCCCACCGGTCAGCCCGCCGGACCGGGTGCAGGGCATCCTCGACGTCGCCGCAAGTTACCTCGACACCCTGCCCGGCGAACCCACCGACGACCACGCCATGGTCATCGTCCACGTCAACACCAACCAACTGGCCAACCCCCCAGCCGAGGCGACCACACCCGACCAGCTGGTCTGCCACGTCGAAGGCCACGGACCAATCGAACCAGCCACCGCCCAACGACTCACCTGCACCGCCACCCTGCTCGGCGCCCTACTCACCCCCGACGGCGACGTGCTCCGACTCGGCCGAACCCGCAGGCTGGCCAGCCGCGCCCAACGCCGAGCCCTGCGCATCCGCGACCACAACACCTGCCAATACCCCGGCTGCCACCAAACCCGGCACCTCGACGCGCACCACCTCACCCCATGGTCCCAAGGCGGCACCACCGACCTGGACACCATGATCCTGCTGTGCCGACGCCACCACACCCACATCCACGAAGGCGGCATCCGGATCACCCGCCAACCCGGTCACCGGCACCGCTACCACTTCGCCCTGCCCGACGGCCGACCCATCACCGACACCTGGCTCACCCGGATCCACCCCGACAACCTCGACCGGATGCTCGCCGAACACAACCGAACCCGACCACCCGAACCCACCACCGCCGACCCCACCAGGATCTTCCCACCCAACGCCGGCACCGGATTCAACCTCCACGAGTGCGTCCGCGTCCTGTTCGACATCCAACAACCCACACCCACCGCCCCCACCCAGCAACGTGGCGCCGCCTAGGACAACGGGCCTCCCAGAGGCCTGAACCGGGCGAGCCGGCATACGTCGGCAAGTAGCGGAAACCCGACACAGATTGTCACCGCTAACCCGAAGTTAGGTGCAGGTCAAGGCCTGGTCCGCCAGCCCGTGACCGGAGATCTGCCGCGGCGTTCTCACAGCTCCAGGCCGACCAGCACCGGCTCCGGCACCAGCCAGATGCCGAACCGGTCGTGCACTCCGGCGCGCACCTCGCGGGCCAGGGCCGCGACGTCCGCCGTTGACGCCCCGCCCTGGTTGGTGAGGGCGAGCACGTGCTTGCTGGACAGCCTGGCCGGGCCGGTGCCCGGGTAGCCCTTGTTGAACCCGGAGTGGTCGATCAGCCAGGCGGCCGAGGTCTTGACCCGCCCGTCCGGCTGGGCGAAGCGCGGCGCGCCAGCCGGCAACTGCTCCGCCACTTCGGGGGACACGATCGGGTTGGTGAAAAAGCTGCCCGCCGACCAAGTGTCGTGGTCGGCCGGGTCGAGCACCATGCCCTTGCTGGCACGCAGTTCCAGCACCGCCTGCCGCACGTCCTTGGCCGGCACCCGGGTACCCAGCTCCACCCCCAGGCTGGCCGCCAACTGCGCGTAGCGGATCGGCTCCGAAAGGCTGGCCAGCCGGAACTGGAACCAGGTCTCCAGCACCACATAACGCCCAGTGGCCTGGTGCGCCTGCCGCGACCGCTTGAAGACGGAGTCGCGGTAGCCGAACTCGCACCTGTCGGCGGTGAAGGTCTTGTAGGCGTTCTCCTGCCGGTCCCACGTCCGCACCCGGGCCAAGGTGTGCGAGACATCCTGACCGTAGGCGCCGACATTCTGGATCGGGGTGGCGCCGACCGACCCGGGGATGCCGCTGAGCCCCTCGATGCCGGCCCACTCCTGCTCGATGGTGTAGGCGACCAGGTCGTCCCACGTCTCCCCCGACTTGACCCGGGCCTGCGATCCGCCGCAGTCGCTCACCTCGGCGTCCAGGCCGTGGGTGTCGATCAGCACCACGGTGCCCTCGAAGCCCTCGTCGCTGACCAACAGGTTCGAGCCGCCGCCCAGCACGAGCAGGGGCTCACCGGCCGCGTCGGCCTCCCGCACCGCCTCGACGATCTCGGCGTCCGTGGTGGCGCGAACCAGCTTGCGGCTCGGCCCGCCCAATCGGAAGGTGGTGTGCTCGGACAGCACGGTCGAGTCGCTGCGCAGGTGGTCCGGCAGTTCGCCGGTCATCCGCGCAACGCTGCAGGACGTCACCTCCATCGTGTCGTCGTCCTCAGGCGCGGTGAAGTAGTCGGTGAAGTCGAGCAGGTCACGCATCTCGTCGTACCTCGGCCTTGGCGGCCCCCAGCACCTTGTCACCGTTGTGGGTGGCCTCGATCGCGATCGTCACCAGGTCGTCGGTCACGGCGCTCACCTGGGCGCGCACCTCGACGGTGGTGCCCTCGTCGTCGTCCGGCACCGGCACCGGAGCCACGAACCGGACGAAGTAGCTGGTCACCTGCGCCGGGTCCGACACCCAGTCGGTGACGATGCGCAGCGCGGCGCCCATCGTCCACATGCCATGGACGACTACCCCGGGCAGGCCGATCGCCTGGGCGAACCGGTCGCTGTAGTGGATCGGGTTGAAGTCGGTGGACGCCCCGGCGTAGCGAACCACGTCGGTCCGGGTCAGGCGCAGGTCAAGCCGGGGAAGCTGGTCGCCGACGGCGACGGCGCTCAGGTCGGTCATTCCGCAGCCTCCTGTCGGGTGTGGATCAACTGGCTAGTCGCGGTGCCGAGCGGTTCGCCGTCAACGGTGGCCAACTCCACCCCGATCGTCACCATGTCGGTGTTGCCGCGGTTGCGCACCCGCTCGATGGTCAGGGTCGCCACCACGTCGTCTCCCTCGCGCAGCGGCCGGACGATGTCGAAGCGCTGGTCGGCGTGCATGGTTCGCTGCAGCGCAAGTCCGAGCTCGGGATCGCCGAACAACGCACCCCAGGCCTGAGCCGCGATTACCGCGGCGAAGGTGGGTGGGGCGATCGGCCCGTCCGCGTCGAAGTAGGCGGGATTCTGGTCACCGAGCGCGGTGGCGAACTCGGCGATCTTGGCTCGACTCACCCGGTAGGGTTTGGTTGCCGGATAGGAGCGTCCCACATGGTCAGCGGTGATTGGCACGCCTCTACGCTAGCCCAGTGGCGAAAAGACGGCCGCCCGCGAATGCAGACGGCCGCCAGTTGGCTGTTCGGCGAAACCTCAGCGGGTCTCGCGGTGCAGGGTGTGCTTGTTCTCGCGCTTGCAGTACTTCATCAACTCCAGCCGGTCGGGGCTGTTCCGTCGGTTCTTCTTGGTGATGTAGTTGCGTTCCTTGCACTCCGTGCACGCCAGAGTGATCTTGGGACGGATGTCCTGTGCCTTCTTCGCCATGCTGGCCTCTCTTCCGTCTCGTGCCGGATGTCCGTGTCGTAGCGGGAGCGGGACTCGAACCCGCGACACAGCGATTATGAGCCGCTTGCTCTACCGCCTGAGCTATCCCGCCATTTCGTTGGGCCCGGGACGCCAGGCTGCGCGGTGAGCAGCCACCCGGTGCAACGGAGCCCCGATGCGGAATTGAACCGCAGACCTCGTCCTTACCAAGGACGCGCTCTACCATCTGAGCTATCGGGGCCAGCCGACGAACCAATGTATCGGATGACCAGACTTCAGCTCAAATCGGCGGGACGAACAGTTGGCGTCGCGTTCGGTGCGCAAGAATCGGACGAACGGCCTGCAGATGGGCGTGCTCGGCGGCCCAGACCCTGGTCATGCCGAAGGAGGAAAAGTGGCACTTCGCTTCAGCCCGTTGGTGCGGGACGCCCTGGACCACGGCTACCCGGTCGTCGCTCTCGAAACCGGCATCATCACCCACGCACTACCCCGACCGCTGAACCTGGAGACCGCACTCGGCGTTGAGCAGCAACTCCACTCCGCCGGCGTGGTACCCGCGACCATCGGCTTCATCGACGGCGACGCAGTCATCGGCCTGACCGAGGCCGAACTCACCCGGCTGGCCGAGGACACCTCCGCGGTCCGGGTGTCGATGCGTGACCTGCCGTACTGCCAGACCATGGGATGCACCGGCGGTGTGCCGTTGGCGTCCGCCCTGCACCTGGCGCACCGGGCCGAGATCCAGGTCTGCGCCACCACCGGGCTGGGCGGCGTGCACCGGGCCCACACGGTCGGCGTCGCGCTGCAGGAGTCCAGCGACCTCACCTCGTTGGCGTTGCACCCGTTGGTGGTGGTCACCGCAGGGGTGCGGCCGATGCTCGATCTGGCAGCCACGCTGGAGCGGCTGGAGACGATGAGCGTGCCGGTGCTGGGCTACCGCAGCAGCGAGTTCGCCGGCTTCTACGTCGCCAGCTCGGGGTTTCACGTCGACCATCGGGTGGACGACCCGGGCCAGATCGCCGACATTGCCGGCGCCCGCGATGAACTGGGTCTGACCCAGTCGCTGGTCATCTCGAATCCGGTCCGGCGGGAACGTGAGGTGCCGCACTACGACGAGCGGCTGGCTGAGGCGGCGCAGATCGCGTCCCGGCACGGTGATGCCGGCGAGGATGACACCCAGATCCTGCTGGCCAGCCTGGAGGAGGCCACCGGCGGCATAGCCTGGAAGGTGAACACCGAGATCTACCGCCAGAACGTGGCGCTGGCCGCCGAGATCGCCAAGAAGATGGCGACTACCCCCCGGTACACCGACTAGCAGGTTTCCGGCATCGGTCGGCGTCATGAGTGGCCTGGGCTGGCTGTTGGTCGTGGCGCTACTGCTCTCGCTCGTCGCGGGCGTGCTGCTGGTGCGGCGGGTCATGCGGCGTCCCCGGCCACTGATCAACCCGGCTGACGAGGCCGAGCTGGACGCCATCTTCGCCGAGGTCGCCCATGACGCCGGCCTGCCGGCTCTGGTCCGGCTGGCCCAGCGACTGCAGCGGATGTCGGCCCGCAGTGTGCCGTTGCGCTGGGTACGGCCGTCGGCGGTTGCGGGGCCGTGCCCGGCTGGGTTTCGCCGACGGCACCGTGGTGGTGGCCCGCAGCCACGGTCAGGGAATGTTCGGCGTCCTGGCCCGGCATACCGCGGACGGCGACGTCCGCCCCGGGAAAGTGGTGCTGCGGGACGAGTGGATCGAACTGGAACTGGTCTGGCCGGGCAGGCGGATGGTGGTCGACGTGCTCGGCACCGACCAGGCCGACTGAAACTCCCGGAGAGCAGAACACCCGGCCGTTCGGGATCGACCGGGTGTGGCGGTGGCAGCTGATGGATTCGAACCATCGTAGGCGATGCCGACGGTTTTACAGACCGCTCCCTTTGGCCACTCGGGCAAGCTGCCGTGCTGTCTACCAGCGAGGAATGACGATAGCAGACGGGCCGCCAGCCGGAAAAGTCGGGCCCGCCCGAGGGCTGGCAGGATTGATCCATGGCAGCAGAGAACTCATTCGTCATCGTCAGCAAGGTCGACCGGCAGGAGGTCGACAACGCGCTCAACCAGGCCGCCCGCGAGGTCGGGCAGCGGTTCGACTTCAAGGGCACCGACGCGGCCATCAGGTGGTCGGGTGACGAGATCGCCATGCAGGCCAGCGGAGAGGAACGGGTCAAGGCGGTCTGGGACGTGTTCCAGAGCAAGCTGGTGCGCCGCGGCGTCGACCTGAAGTCGGTGCACGCCAGCGAGCCGAAGCTGTCCGGCAAGCTGTGGCACATGACCGCGTCGATGCAGAACGGCATCTCGCAGGAGAACGCCAAGAAGATCAGCAAGCTGATCCGCGACGAGGGTCCCAAGGGTGTCCGGGCACAGATCCAGGGCGACGAACTGCGGGTCAGTTCCAGGAAACGGGACGACCTGCAGGCCGTCCAGCGGCTGGTCAAGGACGCCGACTTCGACTTCGCGGTCCAGTTCGTCAACTACCGCTGAGCGCCACGACGGTCAGGTGCGGCGTCCGAAGACCATCGCTACCGACCGCAGGGCCAGCACCAACCCGGCGAAGCCGAGCAGGAAGCCGAGGATGTCGTAGACGCGGAACGCGTACAGCACCGGCCCACCGCTGGATGACAGCAGCAGGATGGCGCCGACCACCGCGAAGCCGGACAGCATCGCGACCACGATCTGGTTGGCCAGCCCGGTCAGGAAGTCCCGGTCGTCGGGATGCGAGACGATCCGGATGTGGCTGGTGAACCGGCCGTTCTGCAGGTCCTCGGTGATCCGGTTCAACCGCCGCGGCAACTGGGTGAGCAGCGGCAGCGCCCGCACCGCCTGGTTCGACAACTGCTTGCGAACCCCTTCGCTGGAGATGTCGCCCACCACGTCTCGGGACAGGTTCCGTGCGGCGGCGATCAGGTCGAGCCTGGGATTCAGGATCTTCAGCGTCCCCTCCAGCGACCCCAGCGACCGCAGCGCCAACGTGATGTTACTTGGCACCGCCATGCCCTGCTGCAGCACCACCTTCAGCACCGCCTGGAAGAACGCCAGGCTGCCGCCGGTCGCGCGTCCTCGCACCCGGGTGATCAGCACCCCCATCGCCCGCTCCAGGCCACGCTCGTCGAGGTTGTCGTCGTGGTCGAGCAACTCCAGCACGGCATCGGTGGCCAGCCCGGGGTCGTCGGCGTCCACCGCCCACAGCAGCAGCGCAAGGTTCCGGCGGGCGGACGCGTCCAGCCGCCCCACCGAACCGAAGTCGAGCAGCCCCACCTCACCGTCGGGCCAGATCACCACGTTGCCGGAGTGCAGGTCGGCGTGGAAGACGCCCTGGTCGAGGATCTGGCCCAGCACCGCCCGCAGCAGCGTGTCAGCGCTCTCGCGGCGCACCTGGTTGGGCAACTCCTGCACCACCTCAGCCGCGCGCGCCAGTGGGACGCCGTCGAAGCGCTCCATGACGATCACTCGGTCGGTGCTCAGTTCGTCGTACACCTGCGGGACGCGCACCCCGCCGGCGGCCAGTCCGGGTCGCAGGGCAGACATGTTGTCGATCTCGGTTGAGTAGTTGAGCTCGTCCCGCACCGACTGGGCGAAGCCGTCGACGATCTCGACCACCCCGATCTGGCGGGCCCACGGAGCGTTACGTGCCATGGTGCGACCCAGCCGCTCCAGGATCTGCAGGTCGGTCTTCACCTGCTCGGCCGCCCCGGCGCGCTGCACCTTCACCACCACCGACCGGTCGGCGTCCAGCACGGCGGCGTGCACCTGGGCCACCGACGCGGCCGCCAGCGGTGCCGGGTCGATCTGCAGCCGCTCCAGCCGGCCACCCAGTTCGTCCTGCAGCACCGTGCGGACGACCCGGTAGTCCTGTGGTTCGGCGTCGATGGTCAGCTTGGAAAGTTCGTTGATGAACCCGGCGGGCAGCAGGTCGCTGCGGGTCGACAGCATCT
Organism: Brooklawnia sp.; assembly: GCF_049651565.1. Classification (GTDB taxonomy): domain Bacteria; phylum Actinomycetota; class Actinomycetes; order Propionibacteriales; family Propionibacteriaceae; genus Brooklawnia. Next base: position 1,402 of record NZ_JBASCI010000210.1, on the reverse strand, counting down.
GGCCGAGCTTGACGAACGTGACGCCGATCTCCTCCATCGCCCGGCGCAGCGAGACCGCGGTGGTCTGCTCCGGGTTGATCACGCCCCGCAGTGGTGCGGTCAACCCGTACTTGCCGAGGATGCCCATGATCCGCAGGTAGCGGCCGGTGCGGCGCAGTCGGGCACCCCATCCGGTGAGCATGGCGCGCAACGTCGGCATCGACCCGGTCGGGATGATCACCTCCAGCACCATCACCACCAGCAGCGCCATCACGAACACCGCCAGCAACGAGGCGATCCCGATGATGGTGACGGTGGCCGCGTCGGCGGCTGTCATGTTCTCGGTCTCGAACGAGAACGGCGCCAGCGTGGGCAGCGAACCGATGATTGCCGACACGATCAGGCTCACCAGCAGGGCCCGGGACGCAGAGACCTGGATGCCCAGCACCCGGCGGCTGGTGCGGGCGACCAGCCAGGCGATGAGCAGCAGGGTGAGCAGTCCGATGACCAGACCGCCCAGGCCCCGGGTCACGGCGTCCCAGAAGCTCATCTCAACCCACTCTCACCGTCTGCTCGAAGTACTCGGTGGTCACCGTCACCAGTTCGCCGCCGTGCAGTTGGCGTCCTCGCTGGGTCTCGATCCGGCCGTCGACCTCCACGTCACCGGCGGTGATCAGCTCCCGGGCTTGGGCGCCGGACTCGGCCAGGCCTGCGAACTTGAGGAACTGACCCAACCGGATCGTCCCGCCGACCTCGACGGTCGGGAACTGGTCGCCGGTGGCTGTTGCGTTGTCGTCGTCGGCATCGCGCATGTGCCGATACTGACACACCCGCCCGCCAGTTCCGGCCCGGTTGACCCGTCCACCGCATGCTCAGTGCGTACCCAGGTGTTCGGGCAGCGAGATCAGCAGGGTGGCCACCCCGAGCAGCAGCAGGCTCAGCACCAGCCAGAGCGCCGTGACCGGGTCGGTCGGGCTGAGCACCGTCGACGAGACGGCGATCCAGCCAAAGGCCAACCCGAGCACCGGCAGCAGCATCAGGCAGATCGCGCCCGCCCGCACCCGTCCGGTGTCGCGGATGATCGAACCGACGCTGGCACCCCAGCCGACCACCGAACCCAGCGCGGCGAAACCGATCAGCCAGATGCCGGCCTGCTGCATCCGCAGGTGGTCGCCGGCCCGCAGCGAGGCGTCCAGCAGGAACCAGCCGAGCACCGCCAGTACCACCGCCGACCACCAGCCGATCAGGGCGATCACCGCAGGTCGGCTGCGGAACCGGTGGCGCTGGTCGTGGCGGCTCATGAGTTTCTCCTATGTCAAGCGGCCACCGAGATGCAAGTCCCGAGGGTCGCTTCGTGGTCGGTTTTCAGGGTGTTGTAGACGATGCGGGCGAGGCGTCGTTTCAAGCAACGCAACGCTTCGGA
>NZ_JBASCI010000209.1:0-2727 GCF_049651565.1 Brooklawnia sp. | reverse complement strand
GCGCCGGGGCGCGCAGCCCGCGGATCGCCAGCACAGCGGTCAGGTCGACCACCATCGAGGTGAGCATCCTGGTGTGCTGGCCGACGGTCTGTTCGTCGGGTGGTTCGAAGGCGTGCGGCTTGCCGATGCTGGACGGCAGCCCGACCATCCTGGCCAGCTTGAACACCCGCGGGGCCTGCCGGTCGTGACAGAACCCGACCAGGTACCAACTGTTGTTGCGCAGCGCCAGCCGCCAGGGTTCGACGGTGCGCAGTTCGTCGGCGGTCCGGTAGCCGAACCGCACCACCTGGCGGTCGATGACGGCCTGCCACAGCGGTTCGAAGGCCTCCTCCCGGGCGCCCAGCCGGGGCGCCAGCGCGGTCAGGCGTCCGGCGTCGGTCTCGATGCCCGCTGCCCGTAGCTTGGCCAGAGCGTGCGCGGTGTCCTCGGCCGCGCTGGCCTGCTGCCAGACGGTGGCCGCCAGCCCGAGCACGGTGGTCTCGTCCGGGGTGAAGTCGATCGGCGGGAGTTCGAAGTCGGTGCGTGAGATCCGGTAGCCCGGCTCATCGCCGAACAGCGAATCATTCGTGCCGGTAGCGACCGGGACGTTCATGGCCCGCAGGTCTTCCTTGTCCCGCTCGAACATCCGCTCGAAGGCGTCGTCCGACAGCCCCCGGTAGCCCTCCACGGCGCTGCGGATCTGCTCCCTGGGCACGAACCGCCGCGAGCTGAGCAGCAGGATCGTCAGGTTGACCAGCCGTTCGGTCTTGCGGGCGGACACGTTACCAAGCTAGCAGCGCGGTGGAGCGGACTTTGGCGTGGGCACAGACCCCCGTCCCGCAGCAGCCGGGCCACGATGGCCCCGAGCATGTGCTTCGGGGACGGCGCAAGTCCCACCCGTCATCAGCAGCTCCGGCCCGACCGGCTGCGTCCTTCGACTTCGTCAGGTCGGTAGGCTGCCCGGGTGACTTTCGGCCGGTTCGCGCCCAGCCCGACGTCCGACCTGCACCTGGGCAACCTGCGGACCGCGCTGCTGTCGTGGCTGTTCGCCCGGGACGCAGGCCTGGGTTACCTGCTGCGGATCGAGGACCTGGACCAGCAACGCGTCGCGTCCGCGCCGCACGTCGCAGAACATCAGGTCAGGGACCTGGCCGCACTCGGGCTGGACTGGGACGGTGAAGTGGTGCGGCAGTCCGACCGGTTCGACCTCTACCGGGACGCGTCGGCCGGGCTGGAGACCTACGAGTGCTACTGCACCCGCCGGGAGATCGCCGAGGCCTCCCGGGCCCCGCACGGCTCGTATCGTCCCTACCCGGGGACCTGCGCCCGGCTGACGATCGCCGAACGGGCAGAGCGGCGACGCACCCGGCCGGCCGCGATCCGGGTGCGGGCGCGGGACGCCGTCATGTCCGTCGCCGACCTGCACGCCGGCCAGGTGTCGGGCCGGGTGGACGACTTCGTGCTCTTCCGCGCCGACGGCACACCCGCCTACAACCTCGCGGTCGTGGTGGACGACGGGCTGCAGGGCGTCAGCCAGGTCTGCCGGGGCGCCGACCTGCTCGACTCCTCGCCCAGGCAGGCCTGGCTCGCCAGCCGGCTCGGCTTCCAGGTGCCCCAGTACATCCACGTCGGGCTGGCGGTCAACCAGTCGGGTGACCGGCTGGCCAAGCGGGACGGCGCAGTCACCCTGGGCGAGTTGTCGTCCCGGGGGGTGGGGGTCGGCGAGGTCTTCCAGACGCTGCGCGGCTCGGCCGGGCTGCCGGCGGCGGGCTCACCGACGGGGCTGTTGCGGGCGGTCGCCGGCACCGACTGGTGGCAGACACCGGCGATCTGGCAGCCGTGGGTGGTCGTCCCCGAGCTGTGACCGCGCGCCGGCCGGCAGTCAGTAGCTGTAGACGAACAGGACGTCCACAACGCAGGCCATCGGGGTGTTCGGGGCGATGCTCGGCGTCGGGTTGCCGTTCGGGAAGGCGACCGGACCGGGCAGGACGACCAGCACCCGGCTGCCCACCTGCTGGCCGACCAGCGAGTTGAACAGCGCCTGGTGCACCGAACCGGCAGCAGCATCGGTGGCGGCGGGACCGCCGTAGTCGTTGTGCACCTCGGTGCCGTCCCAGGCGACGCAGACCGAGTGCGAGGTCAATGCGTCCTCCGGGGCGAGGGCCTCGCCGCCGCCCTGGATCAGCGTTTCCACCTGCACGTCGGTCGGCTCGGGCAGGTCGGCGGGGATGGTGATCTGCGGCGCGCCGTCGCCCTCGCTGACCTGCGGCAGGCCGGGCGGCGGGGTGAGCTCCACCCCTTCCGGGCCGGCCAGCTCGGTGTCGAGGATGTCGACGACGAACAGCAGGGTGTCGTCCGGTTCGATGCCGGCCTGCGGATTGCCCTGCGCGCCGTAGCCGTCCTCGCTCGGGATCGCGATCGCGACCCGGCTGCCGACCGGCTTGCCCACCAGCCCGGTGGCGAAGCCGGGGATGACCTGGGCCAGCGGGAAGACCACCGGCTCGCCGGCCAGCCAACTGGAGTCGAAGACCTCGCCGGTGCGGGCGTTGATCCCGACGTACTGCAGCCTGACCAGGGCTTTCTCGTGCGGCACCGCGGTGCCGGCGCCCTCCACGACCACCTGGTCGAGGGTCTGCTCGACGGCGAACGGGTAGGGTGCGCTGACCTCTGGCTGGCTGGCCTGGTCGGCGCTGACCTCGATCCCGCTGAGGTCGGCCAGCCAGGTGGGCTCGAGTGCCGGGGTGGGGG
>NZ_JBASCI010000208.1:0-2232 GCF_049651565.1 Brooklawnia sp. | reverse complement strand
GTCGTCATCCGCTCAGCGTCGCCGCTGATCGGACCCGGGTCAAGCGCCTGATCACAGCGGCAGGTCCCTGGTCTCGGGCATCCGCCAGTACACCACGGCCGAGGCCAGGCAGAGCACGACCACCCCGGCCAGGAAGAACCCGAACCGGCCGGCGTCCTGCAACGCGGTCGCCACCAGCGGCGACAGACCCCCGAAGATCGCCACCGCCACCCCGTAGGGCAGCGATATGCCGGCGGTGCGCACCTCGGGCGGGAACTGCTCGGCCATCACCGCGGCCAGCGACGCCGCGTAGCTCGACAGCAGCACCCCGGCCAGGCTGGCCGTCAACGCCAGGTTCAGCAGGCTTGGCCGCAGACCCAGCACCAGCGGCACGAAGCTCACCGCCGACCCGAGCGCGAAGAAGATCAGCATCGGGCGGCGTCCGAACCGGTCACTCAACCAGCCGAACAGCGGCAGCAGCACGGTGAACACGGCCAGCCCGATCGCGGCCGCCACCTGGCCGGTCCGCAGCTCAGCGCCGGTGCGCAACTGGGCCAGGGTGGGCAGGTAGACGAACCAGAACTGCACCAGCCCGGTGCCGGCCGCCACCAAGGCGATGACGAGGAAAGCCTGACGCGGGTGGCTGCGGAAGACCGCCACCAGCGGACGCCTGGGCACCTGCCCGGTGGCCCGGACGTGCGTCGAGACCGCGGTGTCGGGCACCCGGGCCCGCAGGTACAGCCCGACCAGGCCCAGACCGGCCCCGATCAGGAACGCCAGCCGCCAGCCCCAACTCGACAGTGCCTCCGGCGACAGCACCGCGAACATCACCGAGGCGAGCAGGGACGCCGACAACGTACCGGCCCCCACCGACACCTGCTGCCACATGCCGACCGAGGCGCGGCGTCCGGGCTCGGCATTCTCCACCAGGAAGACCGATGAGGTGCCGAACTCCCCGCCGGCCGAGAAGCCCTGCAGGCTGCGCCCGATCACCAGCAGGATCGGCGCGGCGATCCCGATGGTGGCGAACGCCGGGGTCAGCGCCATCAGCGCGGACGCGCCGGCCATCATCAGGATGGTCAGCGTCATGCCGGCCCGCCTGCCGTGCCGGTCGGCGTAGGAGCCCAGCACCGCCCCGCCCAGCGGCCGGACGAAGAAGCCGACCGCGAAGACCGCGAACACGCTCAGCAGTTGGGCGATCCGGTCGGACTGCGGAAAGAAGGACGCCGCGAAGTACGGCGCGAAGAAGCCGTACACCGACCAGTCGAACCACTCCACCAGGTTGCCAACGGCGCCGGCGGCAACCGAGCGCCGACGTACCGGCGCGTCATGCACAACTACTGGTTGGACGCTGATGGTGAACCTCCTCGAAACCCACCTGATGCTACCCCCGGGCAGCTTGGGGCGCCGAAACCCGGCAGACTGGCGGGGCCAACCCCGGGCGGTCACCGGCCCGGGGTCGGTGACGGTGACTCGTCTGTGTCGAGCGCCCGGTACTGGTCGAAGCCGCCGGGGATGGGCAGCCGCCGGTCGGCCAGCACCACCAGTTGCCCGTCGTTGAGCCCGGACACCACCTCGATGCGCCCGCCGCCCTGGGCGCCGGTGACGATGGTCACCTGATCGGACTCGATGGCCCGGTCGTTCTCGACCACCTGCACGGTGGCGGTGGTGTCGGTGATCCTGGTCACCGCCGACAGCGGCACGGTCAGCACGTCCTCGACCGTCCTCAACTGCAGGCTCACCTCGGCCCTTGAGCCGGACTTCAGGACCTGCTCTGGATCGTCGGTCACCACGGTGGTGCGGTAGCTGGGGTCCTCGCCCGGTGAGTTGGCCAGCAGCGCGACGGTGTCCACCCGGGCCGGCAGTTCGAGGTCGCCGCCAACCGGGCCGACCCGGGCGTCCATGCCGGGGTTGGTGAGCGCCCGCACGGTGAGCGGAACGTCGATGGTTACGGTGGCCGCGCCGGGCCCGACGACGGTGATCGAACCGCCGGCCGAGCTCTCACCGGGACGCAGCGAGATGGCACCCACGGTGCCGGCGATCGGGCTGGTCAGGGATGCCTGGGCCAGGTCCGATTCGGCTTTGGCGAGTTCCTGCCTGGCCTGCAGCACCTGGGCACGGTCGGCGGCGATGGTGGCGTCGGTCACCCGGCCGGCCAACTGCTCGGCGAGCTGGGCCTCCAACTCCTGCTGGGCGGCCTGGATCGCCTCCTCAGCGGCGGCCGCTGCGGCTGCCTCCAGCTCTGCCTGGGCC
>NZ_JBASCI010000207.1:0-22481 GCF_049651565.1 Brooklawnia sp. | reverse complement strand
TCCGGCACCACCGCCGGGGTCACCGGGCCGAGCATCGAAACGTCGGGCTGGGCCACCACGGCTGGCTGGCCGGCCTCCGGTTCCGGCTCCGGTTCGGGTTCCGGAACCTGAGCCCCCGCTTCGGGCCCCACCACTTCGCGCGCCACCTGCGGCGCGGCGGGAACGGACGCCGCCACCTCGGCGTCCAGGAAGATCGAGGACACCCTGGCGGCACCGATCACCAGCGGCAACTGCAGGAGTTCGGCGAGGTCAGCGTCCTCGAGCAGCACCTGCACCCTGGGGCTGGCCAGTTCGGCCTCCCGCCAGGTTCGGGCACCGCTGCCGGTGGCCAGCACCTGCGAGGTGTCGGCGTCCAGCACCTGCACCGACCCGCGCAGCAGGCAGTACAACTGGTCGTCCTCCCAGAAGAAGACGGCCAGGTTGGGCATCGCGTCCAGACCATAGCCGGTCAGCCGGGCGGTGATCTCGTTGGCCGAGGCGCTGGGCAGCAGCTCGTCCCACAGCATGTTGAGCAGCTCGGACGCCTCGGGCCCGATCGGCTGCAGCACCACCATGGACGTCGGGCCACTCAGCGCCACCCAACTGCCGGGGGTGTAGGTAACGCGCCACGCGCCGTACGGCGTCCTCATCTGCGGTCTCCCTCCATCGCGCGCCGGCACGGGTGAGGCGCTGGTGTCACCAGCTTGGCACGAATGGCCCTGGGACGCCGCCGCAACACAGCAGGGCGGGCCCGGTCGGGTGACAGGTCAGCCGCGGCGATAGGCCATCCGGTTGACGATGGCGTCCCCGATCGACTGCACGAGCTGAACGACGATGATCAGCACGACCACCGCGACCAGCAACACCTCGGCGTTGAACCGCTGGTAACCGTAGCGGATCGCGAAGTCGCCCACGCCACCGCCACCGATCGCGCCGGCCATCGTGGAGTAGCCGATCAGGGTGACCAACGTCAGCGTGGCGCCCGAGATCAGCCCGGGCATCGACTCGGGCAGCAGCACCTTGCCGACGATCTGCCAGGTGTTGGCGCCCATCACCTGGGCCGCCTCGATCTTGCCCGGCGAGACCTCGCGCAGCGCAGCCTCCACGACTCGGGCATAAAACGGGATGGCGCCAACCGACAGCGGCACGATGGCTGCGGTCGGGCCGTAGGCGGTGCCGACCAGCCAGCGGGTGAACCCGATCAGGGCGATCATCAGAATCAGGAACGGCAGCGAGCGGGCCAGGTTCACCACCACGCCGACGCCCTGGTAGACGAACGGGTTCGGACGCAGCCCGTCGGGCGAGGCGAGCCGCAGGATCACCCCGACCACCAGGCCGAGCACGACCACGATCAGGAACGACCAGCCGACCATCCAGGCGGTCTGGCCCAACGATTCCATGAGCTCGGGGAATGCCTCGAGCCAGCTGGCCTTCCTCATAGCCGGGCACTCACTTCTCGATCGGCCAGGTACTTGTGCACGGCGGCGTGGTCGAAGACCCCGTCGGGGTGCGACAGCGAGACCCGCAGCCGGCCGACCTTGCGGCCAGCGATCCAGTCCACCGCACCGCCCAGAATCGACACGTCCAGGCCGAAGTGCCTGGTCAGACAGGAGATGACCGGCTCAGCGATGTGCTCCCCGGCGAAGGTCAGCACCACCGACTGGTGGCCCGGATCGAGGGCGGGGTCGCCGGTCGGCAGCAACAGGTCAGCCAACCGCGACTCCGGTTCGACCATCAGCCCCAGCAGCGGGCCCTCCTCAACGACACGACCGTCGGCCATCAGCGCGGCGGAATCGCAGATCCGGCGAACCACCTCGGATTCGTGAGTGATCAGCACCACCGTGACGCCGGTGGCCTGATTGATCTGCTTGAGCAGGTCGAGGATCTGCTCGGTGGTGGCCGGGTCGAGCGCGCTGGTGGCCTCGTCACAGAACAGCACGTCGGGACGGGCAGCCAGCGCCCGGGCGATGCCGACGCGCTGCTTCTGACCGCCCGAGAGCTGGGACGGGTAGCTGTGCGCCCGGTCACCCAGTCCGACCATCTGGAGCAGCTCGGCCACCCGGGCGTCCCGGTTGGGCTTGGCGACGCCCTGCACCTCCAGCGGGAACGCGACGTTGTCGGCCGCGGTGCGGGAGTTGAGCAGATTGAAATGCTGGAAGATCATGCCCATCCGGTGCCGCATGGCCCGCAGTTGGGCACCGTTGAGGGCGGTCAGCTCGGAGTCTGCCACCCGCACCGAACCCGACGTCGGTCGTTCCAGCGCGGTCAGGCAACGCATCAGCGTGGTCTTGCCGGCGCCGCTCCGGCCGAGGATCCCGAAGATGCCGCCGGGCGGCACGTGCAGGCTGACATCCTCCACGGCCGCCACGGCCTTGTCCCCGACGCCGTAGACCTTGGTCAGGTTGGTGACGGTGATCACCGGGTCAGCCGTTCACCGGCAGGACGGAGCCCTGGTAGTTCTCGATGATGAACTGGGCCAGTTCGGGCGACTCCAGCGCGTCGGCCAGTGCCTGCACCCGCGGGTCGTCGGCGAGGGTCTCCTTGACCACCAGCACGTTGGCGTAGGGGTTGCCCTCCGCCTCCTCGAGGACAAGGGCATCATCGGCCGGGACCAGGCCGGCCTCGAGCGCGTAGTTGCCGTTCACGATGGACAGGGTGACCTGCGGGTCGTCCAGCGAGGCGGCGAGCTGCGGGCGGTCGATCTTGACGAACGTGATGTTCTTCGGGTTCTCGGCGACGTTGGCGTCGCTGACCTGGGAGTAGTCAAGATCCGGGTCTTCGCGGTTCACGTCCAGGGTCAGCAGGCCGGCGTCCTCGAGCAGGAACAGCGCTCGAGCCTGGTTGGTGGGATCTTCCGGGATGGCGACGGTGGCGTCCTGCGGCACGTCGGCGAGTGAGGTGACCTTCCTGGAGTAGAGGCCGAGCGGCTCGACGTGCACAGTGGCGACCGGCACCAGGTCCGAGTCGGTGTGGTTGGCGTTCCAGTCGTCAAGGTAGGGCACGTGCTGGAAGAAGTTGGCGTCGAGGTCGCCCTCGTTGACCAGTTGGTTCTGGTCGATCTGACCGGAGTTCTCGGTCAGCTCGATCTCGGTGTCACCAAGCAGGCCCAGGCTCTCGGCCTCCTTGATGAGTTCGGCGTGCGGGACCACGTCCGCGATCACCCGCAGCGGCTGGCTCGGGTCGGCGGTCGCTCCTGCGTCGGCTTCGCCGCCAGCTCCGCAGGCGGCCAGCGTGGTGAGCAGTGCGGCGGCAATCGTGCCGGTGAACAGTTTCCGGATTCGCATCAGGCGTCCTTCGTTAGTGGTCGGATCAATGATCGTCCAACAGCACGGTCCGCAGCGATCTGCGCCGGAAGGACACCATCGCTGCAACTCGGTCGAGGAGCGATCGGGTCCGTGCTGTCAGGCGGACATGCACCGACAGCACATGGGCATCATCATGCTGACGCGGTCGATACCGCGCGAGACCGTGATGAAACCCATGACGAGCACCCTAACGCATCCGGCCCAATGGCCACAAAGCCGCGTCCATTCTGCTCGGCTTGAGCAGGGCTGCCTCGCACGCTGCCTGCGCCCACCTGCCCTCCGCCGACCCGGCGTCCGGCACCCCTTCCTCCGCACCGCCCTGCCTCCGGTGCGCTTCTTCCGCGCCAGCCTGTCTCCGGTGCCGTTTCTGCGCCAGCCTGTCTCCGGTGCCGTTTCTGCGCCACCGTGCCACCCTCTCCTGCTTCCTGTGACAACCTTCCTCACTCCCCCGGGCACTTTCCCGCGTTCGGGCCCGGTAGTGCCCGCTTCTCGGACCGAAGGCGTGCATTCTTCGTGACTCAGGACGCAAAGTGCTCGGCCATGCGGCGGGCCGTCCGGAACGCTCGGCTCCGGTCATCACGCGACCACCCGCAGCCGAACAGAGCCGAAGGCGTGCTCCCAGGCTGGCGTCCGGCTTGGCCCCGGGCCGCGGTATCCCAGTCGAACCAGCTCCTGGTGGACCCGAATAGCCTGAGACCACGGGTCCCGAAACAGCTCGCCGGTTATTCGCACCACAGTCGAACCCAACTGGCGAGCGCGTTCCTCCCGCAGGATGTCGGCGGACCATTGCCGTTTGTCGGAGCGATGCTGATCGCCCTCATACTCGATCAGCAGACCGTAGTCGTCGTATCCCATGTCGAAGCGGCCAACGAAGCGTCCACCATCTCGAACCACGATCTGCAGCCCGGGCTCTGGCAGGCCAGCAAGCACCAGACAAAGCCGGGTCCTGGTCTCCTGCGGCGACTCGGCTCCGGGCCGAGCCAATTGGGCGACCTTTCGCACCTGCCGGGCACTGTGATGCTGCATCGACGCGACCTCGGTCGGAGAGGCGATCCCCAGGTGCATGACCCGATCGGCGACGATGACGCCATCCATCAGGGTGGCCGCAGAGCAGTACTCCGCCAGCGCCATCGACAAGGTGACCTCGCCTGGCCCGTAGCCGTGGAGCCGGACTTCGGGACGCTCGCATCGCGCATTCGACCCCGTGGCGAAGTGCAAGGGCAGTGGTTGCCCCAGATCCAGCCCCGCCAGTTGCAGGGCGGTGATACCCGTGGGTTGCGCGTCGTCCGGAAGTACCAGCCGGGCGGCGGCGTCCCAGGTCTGGATGGTCACCGACTCGTCGGCCGGGACGTGAACGCCGTGCAGCAACTGGCGGAAGGACGCGGAGTAGAGCCGGCGTCTGCTGATACCGCGCTCGTAGGCTGCTCTGGTTGTGATGGGTGACATGCAAGGCATTTGATCCCGGATGTGTGCCCCACCTCAACCGGGTCGGGGATTCTGTGGATAACTCGGCCGCTCGGTGTTCCTGGCGGGCGGGACGGCGCCCACTGCAGGGCCGGGAGCGGGCCCTACCGGGCGATCGAGCACTCTCGGCCCCGGACGCCCGAGAGCGTACACGTTCAACTCCGGAGCCGGGCGCCATCCATACCGAACGCTGGAAAGCGCCCCACCAACGGGATTGGCAGTCCCAAACAGTCGAATCAGTTCAGTGAGCGGATCGCCAGCACCGAGACGGTTGCACAGGCAGCGCCCATCCCGAAGAAGAGCACGATGGGCACCAGTTGCAGCTCGCCGGTGGTCAGCGATGCGGTCAGCACCATCGCCCCGACCGCCAGCCCGAGCGCGCTGCCCTTGACCGTGAGCACCGCGGCCAGCACGAAACCCAACCGGACCCGGCGCAGCAGCAGCACTGTGAAGAACAGGCAGAGCGGGCAGAGCAGGACGAGGTCCATCACCTGCACCGGCATGGTCGTGCCGCCGAGCAGGGCAGCTTGTCGATTGGCTTGCGGCAGGGCGCCGGCGATACGGGCTCCCCACATTCCGACCATGACCAGCAGCAGGAACGCCAGCACCGCGACCATCGCCCGCCGTGGGTAGCCAGGCCCTGGTCGGGCATCGAGGATAGTCCCCAGTGACCATACGAAGCCGAGCATCGCCCCGCCCGCCACCGCGATGAAGGCTGGCGTCAGCGGCCCGAAGGCGTAGCCGATGGCGTACTGGAAGTACTGGTAGAGGCAGTAGAAGAACAGCCCGCCGGTGGCCACCTGGACCCGCATCCCGCCGTGCTTGCCCAGCAGCACCGACAAAACGAGCATTGCTGGGACCACCAGAAAGAGCGTGACGTAGTCCCAGCCGATCCCTTCGGCGACCAGGGCCGGGGAGTTGCCTTGGTAGAGCCCGCCGACGATCACTTCGACCGGCCCGTAGAGCGTTTCCACGGTTCGGGTTCCCGCCTCGCCCCGGAACCAGATGCCGACGATCGCGCAAGCCGCGGCGCCCAGGGCGGTTAGCGCAAGCAGGCCGGCCAGGCCTGGACGGGGCCGGGCCGAGGTTGGCTTCTCGATGCCGTTCATCCCTGTCTCCTTTGATCAGCGACGGCCGGATATGACTGCCAGCGTAGGACGAGGTCTCTTGGCCCACCCGGTTCGAGTCTCCTCGGTCCCTAGCCTGTGGGCGGGCACTTTCCCGCGATCGCCACTGGTAATGCCCGGTTCCGGGGCCAAACGCGTACATCCTTCGGCGTCCGGGACGCAAAGTGCCCAGCCACCCCGTGCAGCCTCGACCGAGGGCCCTGCCAGGACGCCCCGGGACTGGATCCCCGGGACCCGCCCGCCGGCCGTCCGCCCGCCCGAAGGTGAACACTTTCCAGCTGCCGCCACGGATAATGCCCGGGTCCGGGGCCAAGCGCGTACATCCTTCGGCGTCCGGGACGCAAAGTGCCCAGCCACCCCGTGCATCCTCGACCGAGGGCCCTGGCACAAGCGGCTACCTGGGCCTGTGGCTGGCGGTGCGCCCAGAGGTGGCTATATCGTCCATGATGAGCACCCCGGAGCTCGGCCCGCGCACCCGTCCGCTTAGGCTGGACGCACCACGATTCACCAGTCAGAGGAGACCGCAATGGTGCAGCGCCGAACTGCCGCCTGGTACGAGGGAACCAACCGGGACGCCTACATCCACCGCGCATGGATGCGCCGTGGCCTGCCCGACGACGCGTTCTACGGGCGTCCGCACATCGCGATCTGCAACACTGCTTCCGACCTGTCACCGTGCAACGCCCACCTCAACCAGGTCAGCGCCGCGGTCAAGAACGGCATCTGGGCGGCTGGCGGCGTCCCCCTCGACATGCCGATCATCTCGCTCGGCGAGACCCAGCTGCGGCCAACCGCGATGCTCTACCGCAACCTGGCCGCGATGGCGACCGAGGAACTGATCCGCGCCAACCCGGTCGACGGCGTGGTGCTGCTGGGTGGCTGCGACAAGACCGTCCCGAGCCTGTTGATGGGCGCGGCCTCGGTCGACCTGCCCACCATCATGCTCAACGGTGGCCCGATGCTGACCGGCAACTACCGCGGCCGGCCGATGGGCTGCGGCACCGACATCTGGAAGCTGTCGGAGGAGATGCGGGCCGGCACTTTGTCGGTGGAGGACTTCGTCGCCTCCGAGCAGGACATGATCCGCTCAGCCGGGCACTGCAACACCATGGGCACCGCCTCCACGATGGGCATCATGGCCGAGGCGCTGGGCATGACGATGCCTGGCAGCGCCGGCATCCCGGCACCGGACGCCCGGCTGCTGAAGATGGCGCACACCACCGGGCAGCGGATCGTCGAGATGGTCGAGGAGGACCTCAAGCCCTCCCAGATCCTCACCCGCGAGGCCTTCCTGAACGCGATCGTCGCGCTCGCGGCGGTCGGCGGCTCGACCAACGCCGTGGTGCACCTGCTGGCCATCGCCGGCCGGGTAGGCGCCGACCTCAAGCTCACCGACTTCGATGAGCACGGTTCGCACCTGCCGCTGCTGGTCAACCTGCAGCCGGCTGGCAAGTACCTGATGGACGACCTGTTCCGTGCCGGCGGCCTGCTCGCCGTGTTGAACCAGGTCCGCGACCTGCTGTCGGACGAGGCGATCACCGTCACCGGCAAGCCGCTGTCGACGTACCTGGACGGTCACCCGATCACCGACTCCGACGTCATCGCCACCCGCGACAACCCGGTGCAGGAAGAGGCCGGCATCGCGGTGCTGCGCGGCAACCTGGCGCCCACCGGAGCGATCATCAAGCCGGCCGCGGCGTCGGCAGAACTGCTCAGCCACCGCGGTCGGGCGGTGGTCTTCGAGAACATCGAGGACCTGCACGCCCGCATCGACGACCCCGAGCTCGACATCGACGAGACCTGCGTGATCGTGCTGCGCGGTGCGGGTCCGAAGGGCTACCCGGGCATGCCGGAGGTCTCCAACACCCCGCTGCCCGCCAAGCTGCTGGCCAAGGGAGTACGCGACATGGTCCGCATCTGCGACGGCCGAATGTCCGGCACCGCATACGGCACCGTGGTGCTGCACGTCTCCCCCGAGGCAGCAGCCGGCGGCCCGCTCGGCAAGGTCCGCAACGGCGACCACATCGTCCTCGACGTGGCCAACCGCACGCTGCGCGTCGACATCCCGGACGAAGAGCTGGCCGCCCGCGAGGTGACCCCGCAGACCGCGGCGACCTTCGCGTCCCCCAACCGCAGCTACCAGCGGCTCTACGTCGACCACGTCATGCAGGCCGACACCGGTGCCGACCTCGACTTCCTGGTGGGCTCGTCCGGCTCGGGGGTGCCCAGGGAATCGCACTGACGCCCCGGGCGTCCACACCCGGCAGGGCTGGGCGGCTGCAGATTCTCGCGATCAGCGGCGAACCAATCGCGCTCCGGCTAGGTTGCTGGCTACATGTCGCGGCATGGCCGAGAGGCCGACGCTGTCATGAACCGACCCCAAGGAGGACGCGTTGAGTCAGCACCCCGAAGCCGCCCAGCCGCTCGTCGATTTCGAGCCCACCAAGAAGTACTTCGTGGGAATCGACTCCGACGGGTGCGCGATGGACGCAATGGACATCAAGCACCAGGAGTGCTTCACCCCGTGCTACATCAAGTACTGGGACCTGCAGCCGATCTCGACGCTGGCCCGCCAGACGGCCCTGTTCGTCAACCTCTACTCGGTGACGCGCGGCCTGAACCGTTGGCTCGCCCTCAAGCAACTGCTCGACCTGCTGCGTGACCGGGTCGAGGTGGCCGAGCGTGGAGTCACCATCCCGCCGTATCCCGAGCTGGGCGAGTTCACCCAGGCCCCCGGCTACCCGCTGTCCGACAAGGGCATCGCCGCCTACTACGAGGACCACCCGTCCGACACCATCGCCCGGGCGATCCGCTGGGGCAACGGGGTCAACGAAGCCATCGCCGACATGGTGCACGGCGCCGGCCCGTTCCCCGGCGTCCGCGAGGCCCTGATAGCGCTGCAGGACGAAGTCGACTGCATGGTCGTCTCGGCGACCCCGCTGCACGCGCTGACCTACGAGTGGAACGCTCACGACATCGCCAAGTACATGAAGATGATCGCCGGGCAGGAAATGGGCTCCAAGGCCGAGCACATCCAGTACGCCGCCACCGGCAAGTACGACCCGGACAAGATCCTGCTCATCGGCGACGCCCCCGGCGACCGGGACGCCGCCGCCAAGGCCCAGTGCCTCTACTACCCGATCCTGCCGGGTGAGGAGAAGCGGTCGTGGCAACGCTTCAAGGACGAAGCCCTGCAGAAGTTCCTGGAAGGCAGCTACGCCGGTGAGTACCAGCAGATGCTGATCGACGAGTTCAACGCCAAGCTGCCCGACGAGGTGCCCTGGGAAACCATCTCCGGCAACCGCAAGATCGTCATGCCGAAAGTGAAGTGACCCCAGATGCCCAGACTTGTGACCTCAAGGCCTCCCCCTACAACCTCGATGACGAGCAGATCGCCTGGGTGGAGGAAACCCTTGCCGGGATGAGCCTGGACGAGCAGGTCGGCCAGCTGTTCACCAATCTGTTCCACTTCGGTCCAGACGCCTTCTCCGGCAACCCGTACACCGCCGAGGAGATCGAGAAGTTCCACATCGTCGTCGCCCGCTACCGCGGCGGCACCTCGAACAAGGTGCAGGACCTGCTGAACCGGCTGCAGAAGGCCTCGAAGATCCGCTGCTGATCGCTGCGAACTGTGACTCCGGCGGCAACGGCGCGATGAGTGACGGCACCTGCATCGCCAACAGTGCTCAGACCGAGGCTGGCAGGCCAGGCTGTGAGCCGTCTCGTCCTGATGGGCTGATCGCAGGACGCACGCCGAAGGCCCGGCCCCAGATGGGAGCCGGGCCCTTCAGTTTGCTCAGGCGATGGTCAGTCCTGCTGGTCCATCGCAGCCCTGGCCGCCGCGAACCGGGCGATCGGCACCCGGAACGGCGAGCAGGACACGTAGTTCAACCCGACGCCCTGGAAGAAGTCGATCGAGTCCGGGTCACCGCCGTGCTCGCCGCAGACCCCGCACTTGAGGTCGGCCTTGGCGTTGCGGCCCTTCTCGACACCGATCCTGACCAGCTCGCCGACGCCGTCGACGTCGATCGACTCGAACGGGTTGCGCTCCAGCACACCCTCGACGACGTAGTCGGTGAGGAAGCCGTTCTCGGCATCGTCACGGCTGATGCCCAGGCCGGTCTGGGTCAGGTCGTTGGTGCCGAAGCTGAAGAAGTCGGCGTGCTGGGCGATCCGGTCGGCGATCAGGCTGGCCCGGGGCAGCTCGATCATGGTGCCGACGGTGTAGTCGAGCTCCTGGCCGGCCGCCGCGATCTCCTCCTGGGCGGCCTTGTCGACGATCTCGCGCTGCTTCTTGATCTCGGACTCGAGGCTGACCAGCGGGATCATGATCTCGACGCTGACGGTCTCGTCCTCCCGCTCCCAGACGGCCAGCGCCGCCCGGATGATCGCGCGGGTCTGCATCTCAGGGATCTCGGGGTACAGCATCGCCAGCCGGCAGCCGCGGGTACCGAGCATCGGGTTCAGTTCGTGCAGCTTCTTCACCTGCGCCAGCAGCGCCCGCTCCTTCTCGAGCTCGGCCGGGTCACCGTCGGTCAGCTCCAGCTTCTGCACCTTTAGCGACTGGTCGACCAGGTTGGGCAGGAACTCATGCAGCGGCGGGTCGAGCAACCGGACGGTCACCGGCAGCCCCTTCATGGCGGTGAAGATGCCCTCGAAGTCGGCCTGCTGCATGGGCAGGATCTTCTCCAGGGCGGCGGCCCGCTGGGTGGCGTTCTCGGCGAGGATCATCTCGCGAACCGCCGGCAGCCGGTCGGCGGCCATGAACATGTGCTCGGTGCGGCACAGGCCGATGCCCTCGGCGCCCAATTCGCGCGCCTTTGCGGCGTCGTCATGGTTGTCGGCGTTGGCGCGCACACCCATCGTCCGCACCTCGTCGGCCCAGGTGACAACGTTGAGGAAGTCCTCGTTGATCCGCGGCGGGATCAGCTTCAACGGTTCGCCGAAGACCTCACCGGTGGAGCCGTTCAGCGTGATGACGTCACCCTCGCCGTAGACCTGGCCGTCGATGCTGAGCTTGCGGCCCGCGACGTCGATCTTGATCGAGGTGGCGCCGGCCACACAGGGCTTGCCGAAGCCGCGGGCGACGACGGCGGCGTGGCTGGTCATGCCGCCGTGGGCGGTCAGGATGCCTTGAGCCACCAGCACGCCATGGATGTCGTCCGGGGTGGTCTCGTAGCGCACCAGGACGACCGGCTCACCCTTGCCGCCACGCTCGGCGGCGGTGTCGGCGTCGAAGACGACCTCACCTACGGCCGCGCCGGGTGAGGCCGGCAGGCCCTTGGCGATCGGCTTGGCGGTGTTGGCCGGGTCGATAGCCGGGTGCAGCAGCTGGTCGAGCTGGGAGGGCTCGATGCGGCGCAGCGCCTCGCGCTTGTCGATGACGCCCTCGTCGACCAGGTCGGAGGCGATCTTCAGCGCGGCGGCGGCGGTGCGCTTGCCGTTGCGGGTCTGCAGCATGTAGAGCTTGCCATCCTCGATGGTGAACTCCAGGTCCTGCATGTCCTTGTAGTGCGCCTCGAGGCGAGCCATGGTGTCGAGCAGTTCGCGGTAGGCCTGCGGCAGCACCTGTTCCATCTCGGACAGGTGCCTCGGGGTACGGATACCGGCGACGACGTCCTCACCCTGGGCATTGACCAGGAACTCGCCGTACAGGCCCTTCTCGCCGGTGGACGGGTTGCGGGTGAAGCAGACGCCGGTGGCGGAGGTGTCGCCACGGTTGCCGAAGACCATCTGCATGATGTTGACCGCGGTGCCCAGGTCGCGCGAGATGTTGTTGGCCTTGCGGTAGACCTCGGCGCGGGGGTTGCCCCAGCTGCGGAAGACGGCGTCGATCGCGCGGTACAGCTGCTCGACCGGGTCTGTCGTCCATTCGCCGCCCAGGGCGTCGTTGGAGATCTGCTTGAACTCGGCGACCAGTTCCTTCAGGTCCTCGGCGGTCAGGTCGGTGTCGGCCTGGACGCCGCGGTCGGCCTTCTTGGCACGCAGCGCGTCCTCGTAGAGGTGGCCGGAGACACCCTCGACGACCTCGCCGTACATCTGGATGAAGCGGCGGTAGCAGTCCCAGGCGAACCACTCGTTGTCGAACTCGCTGGCGATCGACTCGACGGTCTCGTCCGAGATTCCGAGGTTGAGGATGGTGTCCATCATGCCGGGCATCGAGACCACGGCACCCGAGCGGACCGAGACCAGCAACGGCTTGTCCTTGCCGCCGAGCTTGCGGCCGACGCGTTCCTCGAAGCGGGCCAGCCCCTCGGCAACCTGGGCACGCAGGTCACTGGGCCACTCGCCGTTGTTGTTCATGGTGTGGATGCAGGCGGCAGTGGTGACGGTGAACCCGTCCGGGACCGGCACCCCGAGCCGCATCATCTCGGCCACGCCGGCGCCCTTGCCACCGAGGATGGACTTCATCGTCGCATCGCCCTCGGCGATGTCGTATATGTACTTGTCAGCCACTGCTGAGCTCTCCTTTGACTAGCAAATGTCAGTTCTCGGGCCGAGACCCTGCTGAGTCCCCACTACAGGACGTCCACGGCCTATTCTGCCCTCAGCAGGCAACCGGACGCCAACTGCCCCTCTCGGCAGCAGCCGACGGCAGTTCCGGAGCTGTGATGGCCCCTCCCTGCGGTTGGGTCAGGGCCGGAACTTCATGGTGTCGGGCAGCCGGCGCAGGCTCGCACCTGCCCGGCGGGCGCGGTCCGCGACCATTTCGATCACCCGGTCGGCGGCCTCCGACATGGTCAGGCCGGTGTTGTCGAGCACCGGGCAGCCCAGCGACCGCAGCGTGCGGCCCACCTCGTCCAGTTCCTCGTAGACCCGCGACAGGTCGGCGTAGCCGCCGTCCTTGGACCCGTAGTTGCGCAGCCCCTTGGCGCGTCGCGACCGGATCGCCGCCAGTTCCTCGGCGCCGAGGGTGAGCCCGACGATCCGCCACCGGTCGATGCGGTACAGCTCCTCCGGCGGCTCGATCCCCGCCACCAGCGGCACGTTGGCAGCCTTGTAGCCGAGGAATCCCAGGTACAGGGCGAGCGGTGTCTTGCCGGTGCGGGACGGTCCGACCAGGCAGATGTCGCATTCCAGCAGCGCCTCGGGTGACACGCCGTCGTCGTTGCGCACCGCGTACTCCATCGCGCTGATCCGGTCGAAGTAGTCCGCCTCGATCGCGACCGGACGCATCGCCACCTGGTCGGCCTTCAGGCCCGAGGCGGCCTCGATCGCCGCCAGCGTGTCGCTGAACAGGTTGGCGAACGGAATGCCCTTGTCGGTGCAGTAACGCTCGACCATGGCCGCCTTCTGCTCCTGGACCAGGGTGAACAGCACCAGCACCCGCAGCGTGGGGTCCTGCGCGCGGGCCTGGCTGATGGTGTCGAAGATGCTCAGCAAACCGCCGTCGTCCCCGCTGCGCGGGTGCCTGACCAGGGTGTAGCTGACGCCGGGGAACTGTGCCATGGCGGCACGGCACAGTCGGGCTGCGCTGTCGCCGGTGTTGTCGGCAATGACATGGACGACCAGGTGAGTGCCCGTCATCCAGTGAGGCTACCAAGGCACAATCGCCGCATGGACCCGATCGCCGCAATCATCCTGGCCAATTCACCGCCCCGAGCCGAGCACCTGCTGGTGATCGACGTCCCCGAACTGGTGCCGGCCGCCGTCGGGCGGGCCGACCGGGTGAGTGTGTGGTGCGACGACATCCGCCACGCGCGCCAAGTGCCCTCGCCACTGCTGCTGCACCGGCTGGACGCGGCGGCACTGTCCGGGGTCGACCTGGTCTGGTTGCGGCTGCCGAAGGCGTTGGGAGCGCTGGACGAGTACGCCGAACTGGTGGCCGGGCATGCCTGTGCAGCAGTGAGGCTGGTGGCCGGCGGGCGCGAGAAGCACCTGAACCGGACGATGAACCGGGTACTGGGCAGCCACTTCGGCGCGGTGGCGGCATCGCTGGGACAACGCAAGTCGCGCGCCCTGCTGGCGTCCGATCCGATACCGGCACCGATCACCTGGCCGCGCCGCCGCGAGTTGGTGGTCGCCGGCCAGTTGGTCGACCTGCACTGGCACGGGGCCACGTTCGCAGCCGGACGTATCGACGCCGGCACCCAACTGCTGATCGACCACCTCGAATCGGTCGCCGACGCCGACCGCTACCTCGACCTGGGCTCCGGTTCCGGCGTGCTGGCCACACTGCTGGCCCGCCGGCACCCACAGGCCCAGGTGCATGCCGTCGACGCGTCCTGGGCGGCCGTCGACGCCAGCCGGCTGACGTCGGCCGGCACCGGGGTCGAGGTGCACTGGGCGTGCGACCTGGCCGGTTTCGGCAACGGCAGCCTGGACGTCGTGGTGTGCAACCCGCCGTTCCACCGCGGCCCGGCCAAGGACTCCACGCCCACCTTGCAGCTGTTCGCCGAGGCCGGCCGCGCGCTCAGCGACGGCGGCGAGTTCTGGTGTGTGTTCAACTCGCACCTGCCCTGGCGCACCCGGCTCTCCCAGTTGGTCGGCCCCACCCGGCAGGTGGCCCAGAACCGCCACTACACCCTGACCCGCAGCCTGCGCCGCTGATTCCGCGCGCCGGGCGGTGGCCTAGGATCAGGGCAAATGACGACACCACAGGCGACGAGGACACCCACCAGGCACTCCAACCAGGGCTGGATACCCAGGCAGCACGGCGCGTGGGCGATGCTGATCGTCCCGTTCGTGGTCGGGGTGGTGCTGCGTTCCCGGGTGGCAACGCTGGACGTCTGGCTGGTGCCACTGGCGGTCACCGTGCTGGCCGCCTACTTCTGCTTCAACGCCCTGACGTACTGGCTGCGCTCCGCGCCGGCCCGGCGGGCGACCTACGCCAGACCGGTGCTGGTCCACGGGGCGATCGCCCTGGTCTTCGGGGTGGCGGCCATGGTGATGGGTGGGTGGCCGATCATCGCCTGGCTGCCGATCGGCTTGCCATTCGCGGTGCTCGCGATCTGGCTGGCGGGCAGGCGCAAGGACCGCGCGGTGGCCAGCGGGTTCGCCACCATGGTGCTGGCGGTAGGGATGGGCCTGGTGGTGCGGTTCGTCACCCCCGCCGCGATGCTGGACGGCTGGCCCGCCGGCGGCGCCGACGTGGCCATCATCGTGGCGCTGTTCACCTACTTCTTCGGCACCGTGCTGCACGTCAAGGCGCTGATCCGGGAACGCGGCCAGCGGCCGGCCCGGATTCGTTCGGTCGGCTACCACGCGGTGGCCACCCTGGTTGCGGTCGGCACCGCGCTGGCCGGCTGGACCTCGCCGCTGTGGGTCATCTTCTTCGCGCTGACCACCGCCCGGGCCTGGTACATGTCGCTGCCGGTCAACGTCGGCCGGTTCGCCCCGCTGCAGATCGGAATGGTCGAGATCGGGTTGAGCGTGGGCGCCCTGGTGATCAGCCTGCTCTGATCGAAGCCGGCTTCGGGCGGGGTGCCGAACGGTAGCGTAGGTCTCGTGCCACGCTTCGAACCCTTCAACGCCATTCGTTACGCCGCCGAGGTCAACTGGGACGACGTGATCGCCCCGCCCTACGACGTGCTCTCCGAAGACGACGTCATCGACCTGGGCCACCGCAGCCGCCACAACATCACCTGGATCGACGTGCCGCGCGGCGACGACAATCGCTACAAGGTGGCCGCCTACCTGCTGCAGGAGTGGCTCGCCAAGGGCGTCCTGGTCCGCGAATCGCAGCCCAGCCTCACCATCTACCGGATGGACCTGACCGACGCCAGCGGCACCGCCCGCACCATCTCCGGCGTCCTGGGTGGCCTCGAAGTGGTGGACGAGGGGGCCGGCGGTGTGCTGCCCCACGAACGCACCACCAAGAAGGCCAGCACCGACCGGCTCGACCTGACCATCGCCACCGGTGCCAACCTGTCGCCGGTGTGGGGGCTGTCGCTGGCGTCCGGACTGACGGCGGCACTGGCGGCGCCCGGCGACCCGGTCGGCGAGATCACCGTGGACGGGGTCACCCACCGGGCCGAGCGGGTCACCGACCCCGACCGGATCGCGGAGATCCGCCGGATCATCGGCAGCGACGACGTGCTGATCGCCGACGGCCACCACCGGTACTCGATCTCGCGCACCTACCGCGACAAGGTCCGCAAGGCGCTGCGCCGCAACGACACCGCAGCCGAATTCACCCTCGCCTTCGTCAACGAACTGGTGGACGACCAGTTGTCGATCGAGGCCATCCACCGCATCTACGACGGCATCTCGTTCGACCAGCTCAAGCACGACCTTGCGGGCAGCTTCACCTTCGAGCCGATGACCGAGGAGCTGGGGCCGCACACCCTGGCCCGGATGGTCACCGACCAGCGGCTCGTCCTGCTGTCGCCGGACGGCAAGGCCCAGTGGCTGGTGCCGAGGACGGGCGCCTTCGAGGGGGTGCGCGACCTGGACGGCGCGTGGCTGGAGCACGCGCTGGCCGGCAGTCAGGCCAAGGTCAACTACCAGCACGGCCTGGACCAGGTGCTCGACCAGTTGAAGGGCAGCGGCCCGATCGGCAAGCCTGCCGGTGCGGTGCTCATCCGACCCTCCTCGCTCGCCGAGATCCGGCGCACCGCGCGGGAGGGACTGCTGATGCCCCCGAAGTCGACCTTCTTCACACCGAAGCTGCGGACCGGGGTCGTCATCCGGCCAACCGCCAGGCTGCCGCACTGACCCAGCCAACCCCGGGCATCGGGCCCCGGACATCGATCGATAACCTAACTTGCACAGACAATCAGGGAGGAAATATGGCAGGCCGGATCGGGCATCCGTCTTTCGCGAACAAGATCATGAGCGCCGCCGAGGCGGCGGCGATGGTGCAGCCGGGGGCATCCATCGGCTTCTCCGGGTTCACCGGAGCCGGATACCCCAAGGAGTTCCCGGGGGCACTCGCCCAGCGGATCAACGAGGCCCGCGCCCGCGGTGAGGACTTCACCATCCGGGTATTCACCGGCGCCTCCACCGCTCCCGAGCTGGACGGCGTGCTTGCTGAGACCGGCGGCGTCAGCTTCCGGGTGCCCTATCAGTCAGACCCGGCGATGCGCAAGAGCATCAACAACGGCACGACCGACTACGTCGACACCCACCTGTCGCACGGCCCGAAGCTGACCAACATGGGCTTCCTCGGCAAGCTCGACTTCGCGGTCGTGGAGGCCACCGCGGTCACCCCCGAGGGCGAACTGGTGCCGAGCTCCTCGGTTGGCTCCAACCGCACCTACCTCGACAACGCCGACAAGATCATCATCGAGGTCAACGAGTGGCAGACCGAGGACCTGTTCGGACTGCACGACATCTACTACGACATGAACATCGTGGAGCGGCGCAACCCGATCCCGATCAACCACCCGGGCGCGATCGTCGGGCAGCGCACCTTCAAGGTCAACCCCGACAAGGTCGTCGCAGTCATCCAGACCAACGCCGCCGACCGCAACTCCCCGTTCAAGCCGATCGACGAGGACTCGCGCGCCATCGCCGGGCACCTGCTCGACTTCTTCGACTACGAGGTGAAGGCCGGACGCATGCCGCGCCAGCTCTTCCCGCTGCAGTCGGGCGTGGGCAACATCGCCAACGCCGTGCTGGCCGGGCTGGCCGACTCGCACTTCGACTACCTGACCAGCTACACCGAGGTGATCCAGGACGGCATGATCAACCTGATCGACGCCGGCAAGATCACCGTCGCTTCGGCCACCTCGTTCTCGCTGTCGCCGGAGGCGGCCAGGAAGATGAACGAGAACGCCCGCGACTACGTCGGCAAGATCATCCTGCGGCCGTCGGATGTCTCGAACCACCCCGAGGTCATCCGGCGTCAGTTCGTCATCGCCTGCAACGCCATGATCGAGGCCGACATCTACGGCAACGTCAACTCGACCCACCTGATGGGCACCCGGATCATGAACGGCATCGGCGGCTCGGGCGACTTCGCGCGCAACGCGGGCTACTCGGTCTTCGTGAGCCCTTCGACCGCCAAGAACGGCAATATCTCGGCGATCGTCCCGATGGTCAGCCACCACGACCACACCGAGCATGACGTGATGATCCTGATCACCGAGCAGGGCCTGGCCGACCTGCGGGGTCTGTCGCCGCGCAAGCGGGCCAAGGTCGTCATCGAGAACTGCGCGCACCCCGACTTCCGGGAGGCGCTGTGGGACTACTACAACGAGGGTCTGCGGGTCAGCAACGGCATCCACACCCCGCACGTGCTCACCAAGGCGTTGTCCTGGCACCAGCGCCTGCTGGAGACCGGCTCGATGCGGCAGGCCAGCCCGGCGGCGCAGGTCGACGGCGCAGAGGCCCCGGCGGCGGACGTCCAGGCCACCCCGGCCAAGTAACAGGTCAACCGAGCAGCAGCGCGCGCAGCCCAGCCGCCGTTCAACCACGGTGACGGCGGGTTGCGCGCGCAGTTGTTCGGGACGCCCAGCCAGCGCGGTGTGGAGTTCGTCGAGGTAGCCCAGCGACGCCGCCACGGCCTGCCGGGCGCTGGTGTGATGGGTCTAGTCTGGGCCATGCGATGCCCGACCAGACGATTCAGGAGCGGTGGATGAGCGAGCCTAGTGTTCCGGCGCGGCGCGCAGAGTCGCCGCCGACCGAGGTGGTCCAGGCCGAACCCGACCCGGCGTCCATCGCCGGACTGGGTGATCCGCTCGACGAACCGATCCGGACGCTGCCCCCGATCGAGGTGGAGATCGCCGGCTACCCGATCAGCCGGCGCACCGGTGAGCCGGTGCGCGGCCGGTTGATCGTGACCGCCACACTCGCCTTCACGGTGTCTGCCGTGGTCGCCATGGTCACCTACTGGTGGTACTGGTGGCAGGCGATCAACATCGTCAACTTCGCCACCAGCTCGAGGCTGATCGAGCTTTTCGATCCGCGCCCCGGATCCGGCAGTTCGATAGTGCTGGTGTGCGTGATGGCCGTCATCGGGGTCATCATGACCGCCGGCCCGGGGGTGGCCGCCTACAACGTCTGGCATGGGGCGTCCTGGAGCCGCAACGCCGGCATCGCCGCCTGCATCACCAGCCTGCTGGCATTCTTCGTGCTGCCCTGGTCGTGGCTGACGCTCGGATTTGCGGCGCTGGGTACCGGGCTGCTGTGGCTCCGGCAGGCCCGGCCCTACTTCGAGGCATGGCAACGATTCGCCAATCCGCCGCGTACGGCCATCGTGCCGCCAACTGGGGTAGCGTACGGTCCGGCGCCCAGATTCCGGACTCACTGAAGAGGACTTTGCCAATGGTGATCAAGATCCTGCAGCCGATAAGCCGGCTCGCTGATCGGTTGCTGCGGGACCGCAAGCTGCTCGGCCAGCAGCAGACCCAGCCGGTGCGCGGCCCCGGCAAGTCCGGGATCACCTCGTCCGACTACACCGGGCGTCCCGAGATGGTTTACGAGCGCCGCGGCCCGGGCGGCTACCGCGCCGGTGAGGTGGTGTGGACGTGGGTCGCCTACGAGGAGGACTCCAGCCAGGGCAAGGACCGTCCGGTCCTGCTGATCGGCGCCGAGGAGGGCTGGCTGCTCGGGTTGCCGGCGACCAGTCAGGACCACGACCGGGATGCCCAGCAGGAGCGGCAGGCCGGCCGTTACTGGGTAGACATCGGCACCGGTGAGTGGGACGCCCGGCGCCGGGCCAGCGAGGTGCGAACCGACCGGATCGTCCGCATAGATCCCAATACCGTTCGCCGGACGGCCGGCCGGGTCGACGCCAGGATCTTCACCAGGGTGGCCAGCGAGGTCACCCGGCACTGGGACGACTGAGCGGCGCCGCACTGGACAGCCGGGGCGACCGATGCGCTAGACTCTCACCTCGTTGCCGATCAGGTGACACGCGGGCGTAGCTCAATGGTAGAGCGTCAGCTTCCCAAGCTGAACACGCGGGTTCGATTCCCGTCGCCCGCTCTGTAAGTTGATCCGTAAACCATAATGGGTGTCATGGCCAACGTGATCTACAAGAACAAGTCCGTCAACACCATCGGCGACCTGCCCGAGGTCGGTTCCCAGGCTCCGGAGTTCGAGCTGGTCGGCAGCGACCTGAGCACGATCACCTCCGACCAGTTCCGGGGCAAGCGCGTGGTGTTGAACATCTTCCCCAGCCTCGACACCAGGGCCTGCGCGGCCAGCATCCGGCGCTTCAACCAGTTGGCCGCCGGCCTGGACAATACCGTGGTCGTCTCGGTCAGCATGGACCTGCCGTTCGCCCATGACCGGTTCTGCGTCAATGAGGGCATCGAGAACGTGGTGAGCACCTCGGCGTTCCGTTCCAGCTTCGGCTCCGACTACGGCGTCACCATGGCCGAGGGCCTGGGGCAGGGGCTGCTGTCCCGGGCAGTGGTGATCCTGGACGAGAACGGCAAGGTGATCTACACCCAGCAGGTGCCCGAGATCAGCACCGAGCCCGACTACGACGCCGCGATCGCCGCTCTCGGCTGACAGCCCCAGCACGACATGGGTGGCGCCCAGATGGGTGGCGTCACCCATTCTGTGCGCGTCGCGAGTCTGGGACACTGGCCTCATGAGCGACCCTGACCATTCCTACGACGGGGGTTTCCTGCAGCCACCCAGCGAGCAGCCCTACCTGCGCGCCTCGGACGCCGACCGGCAGGCGGCGATCCGGATCATCAACCAGGGACGCGCCGAGGGACGCCTGACCGAGGCCGAGTTCCAGGAGCGGATCGAACGGGCCGAGCTGGCCCGCAGCCAGCCGGAACTCAACGTGCTGACCAGCGACCTGGTGGTCATCCGGGACTCCCACCACGCAGACGAGATCGAACTGCGTCCCAGCGCCGCCCTGGCGCCCACCCACTACGGCAACAACCAGATCCTGGCGCTGCTCAGCACCAAGGAGCGCAAGGGCTCCTGGGTGGTGGCACCGCAACTGAGCGTCAGCCCGGTGCTGGGCACCGTCAAGCTCGACCTGCGCGAGGCCAGCTTCGAGTCGCTCGAGGTGACCATCGAGGTCAACGGCTTCATGGGCGACCTGAAGATCTGGCTGCCCGAAGGGGTCGAGGTGATCGACGACACCCAGACCATCATGAGCGACGTAACAATGAAGAAACTCAGCCCGGCCCGGCCGGGCCGGCCGCGGTTGCACCTGACCGGGGTGATAATCATGAGCGACGTGACCATCTACGGCAGCGACCACATCTCACTGGCCGACCGCATCAGGGGGAGCTTCTGAGTGAGCGCAACCGAGCTGTTCGCTCCACCCACCGAGAACTGGGTGCCGCTGTCGCCCAGGTACATCCCGCTGCGCCGGTTGGACGCGCTGCTGGGCTGGGGCCTGATGGCGGTGCTCGCGGTGGTGCCGTCGTTCATCTTCCTCGACCGGACGATCGCCCTGGTCGTGCTCGCGGTATTCCTGGTGCTGACCGGCTGGCGGGTGATCCGGCAGGGTGCCATCGTCCGGGCCTGGGGCTACGCCGAACGCGAGACGGACCTGTACATCAAGTCGGGCATCTTCATGCGCCGGCTGACCGTCGTCCCCTACGGCCGGATGCAGGCCGTCGAGGTAACCGCCGGCCCGCTTGAGCGGGCCTTCAAGGTGGCCTCGGTCAAGCTCGTCACCGCGTCGGCACAGTCCGACGCCCGCATCCCCGGTCTGGAGCCGCAGGCGGCCGCCGAACTGCGTGACCGGTTGACCGAACGCGGCGAGAACCAGGCCGCCGGGCTGTGAGCGTCCCCGAGCAGAACGGGCCGCCCAGCCCGCCGGCCATGCCGGCGGCAGCGCCGGTTGGGACGATCTCGGAGCGGCCCCACCCGCTGTCGCCGGTGGTCAAGGGCTGGATCGCGATCGCCGCGGTGCTGTTCTTCGGGTTGCAGGAACTGCCCAGCCACGACCTCAGCATGATCGGCCGGGTCTGGTGGCTGATCGCGGTCGTCATCGGCCTGGCTTTCGTGGTGCCGTTGGTGCTCGGTTACTTCAGTTGGCGGTACACCCGGTTCCTGATCGACGACGAGCAGGTGCGCATCGAGCATAACTTCATCTCGCACCGCTCCGAACGGATCGCCTTCACCAAGATCCAGTCGGTGGACGTGGTGCAGCCGTTGGTCGCCCGGCTGTTCGGGCTGGCCGCCCTGCGCATCGACGTGGGCGCCTCCGGCAGCGCAAAGTCGATCGAGTTCCTGGCGCGCGACCGGGCCTACCAGTTGCGCGACTACCTGATCACCCGCGCCCAGGGCACCCGCACCACCGTCATCGAATCCGCGCAGCGTCCGGTCGGTGACATCCTGGCCGACCGTTCGGTGGCCGACCGGGTCGTGGTCCGGGTGCCCACCGGGCGGCTGGCCGCGTCCATCGTGATCAGCAACGGCACCTTGGTCTTCCTGGTGGCGGCGACAATCCTGGTCAGCGTCGCCGCGCTGACCGGCACCTTGAACGCGGTGTTCAGCACCGTCTTCCTGGTGCCCTGGCTGATCGCAGCCGGCACGATGCTGCTGAACCGGATCCGCAACGAGTACAACTTCACCCTCAGCACCACCGCCGACGGCGGGCTGCGCACGGCGTCCGGGCTGACCTCGCTGGTCAGCCAGACGGTGCCGCGCGACCGGGTGCAGGCGGTCGACATCAGCCAGCCGCTGGTCTGGCGGGCGTTCGGCTGGTACCGGGTACGGCTGGACGTGCTCGGCCTGGGCA
>NZ_JBASCI010000206.1:0-5841 GCF_049651565.1 Brooklawnia sp. | reverse complement strand
GGACGGCGATCGGCGCGCCCACCGCGACCCGGTCGGCCGGGCTGGCCAGCAGGCGTCCCACCGTGCCGGCGACGTCGGCCTCCACCTCGACGTTGGCCTTGTCGGTCTCGATCTCGGCCAGCGGCTGGCCCTTGGTGACCTGGTCGCCCTCGCTGACCAGCCAGTCGGTCAGGACGGCGTCCTCGGCGTCGGCCACCACGGCCGGCATCAGGATGACGGTTGCCATTGTGCGTCTCCTCTCAGGCCTGCTGGCCCAGGTTCTCGCGGACGCGGGCGATGCCGGTCTCGATCTCGGGCTGGTACGCCAGTGCGGCCCGCTCCAGCACCTTCGAGATCGTCGGGGTCGACTGCGCCCCGTAGACCCGCTGCACCGGCTGGTCCAGGTAGTCGAAGAACCGTTCGGTGATCTCGGCGGCGATCCGGCCGGTGTAACCGGGGCCAGGCGAACCCTGCTCGACCAGCAGGACGTTGTTGGTCTTCCTGATCGACTCCCCGATGGTCTGCCAGTCCATGGACGCGGTGTCGAGCCAGCGCAGGTCGATCACCTCGGCGTCGATCCCGGTGGCCTCGACGGCCTGCAGTGACAGCTCGACCATGTTCAGGTAGGCCAGGATGGTCAGTTCGCTGCCCTCGCGGCGGATCTTCGCGGTGCCGGGCGGGATGATGTAGTCGAGGTCGTCGGCCGGGACGCGGTCCAGCTTCTCGTAAAGGTCGACGTGCTCGATCACCATCACCGGGTCTTCCAGCGCCAGCGCGGCGTTCATCAGGCCCACGTAGTCGAACGCGTTGGACGGGGCGACGATCCGCCAGCCCGGGTGCGCGGCGTAGACGCCGGCCGGATCCATCGAGTGCTGTGAGCCGTAGCCGGCGCCCATCGCACTCTTCGAGCGCAGCACCAGCGGCACCCCGTGCTCACCACCGAACATGTGCCGGGCCTTGCCGATCTGGTTGAAGACCTGGTCGGCGGCCACCCACATGAAGTCGGAGTACATGAACTCGATCACCGGGCGGTAGCGGCCGTCCATGGCGATGCCGCCGGCCAGCCCGGCGAAACCGTTCTCGCTGATCGGGGTGCCCATGACGCGGTCACCGAACTCGGCCTTGAGGCCGCGGGTGACGCCGTTGGTGCCGCCCTTCAGCTTGTGCACGTCCTCACCCATGGTCACGTAGCGCGAGTCGGTCTGCATCCGGCGCTGCATCACGTCGGCGGCGGCATCAGCGAACTTCACCTCACGCCAGTTGGTGACCTGCACGTCCTCAAGCACCGTCAGCTGGTCGAGCTCGGACGCGTCGCCGCGGATGCCGAAGTCGACGAAGGACGGGTCTGGCCACAGCTCGGGCCGGATCCGCTTGCGGGGCCGCTTCGACTCGGGGTCGGCCTCGGTGAACTCGTCCATCAGACCGTGCATCACCTGGTCGGTCTGCTCGACCATCCGGTCGAAGACCTCCTGGCTGAGGTGGCCGCGCTCGATGAGCTCGCGGGCGACCCGCTGGATCGGGTCGCGCTGACGCCACGCGGCCTCCTCGTCCTTGCTGCGGTAGCCGAAGGCGCTGCCGGGGAACGGGCCGTTCTGGTGGAAGTAGCGGTAGACCTCGGCCTCGACGACGACCGACCCCTTGCCCGAACGCAGGTGCTCGGCGGCCTGCTGCATGACCAGGTGCACCGCCAGCGGGTCCATGCCGTCGACCCGCCAGGCGGGCATGCCGAAGCCGGAGGCGCGGGCCGACAGCCGCGGCTCGTTGGTGGCCTCGAAGACATTGGTCGAGACCGCATACATGTTGTTCTCGATGAAGAAGCACAGCGGGAGGCTCCAGGCCGAGGCCAGGTTCATCGTCTCCAGGGTGGATCCGATGTTGGACGCGCCGTCGCCGAAGTAGGTGACGGTGATGTCGGAGCCGCCCTCGACCGGGTTCTCGGCCTGGGTGTACTTCTGGCAGAACGCCGAGCCGTTGGCCAGTGGAACCCCGCCGCCCACGATGGCGTTGGTGCCGAGGTTGCCGGCCTCCTTCCACTGCAGGTGCATCGAGCCGCCGCGGCCGTGGCTGAAGCCCTGGTCGAGACCGAGAATCTCGGCGAGGGTCTTCTTGACGAAGGCGTGCACCTCGTCGTCCATCGGGCGCTCGGGATCGAAGTCGGTGCCCTTGAGGTAGGTCAGGCCCTTGGCGAGGAACTGGTGGTGACCGCGGTGGGTGCCGTTGACGGCGTCACTGGGACGCAGGCCGATGATCGAACCGACCGCGCCGCCCTCCTGGCCGATGCTCGAGTGGGCTGGGCCGTGCAGGGCACCTTCGGCCGACAGCTTCAGCACGACCTCCTCGAACGAGCGGATGATCTGCATCTGCACCAGCATCGCCCGCAGCAGCTTCGGGTCAGCGGCGTCCCAGTCGTCGGGGGTGGTGCTCACCTGCTTCCAGGGCACCGACGGGACCAGCACTTCTTCGTGGCTCATTAACCTCTCCAGGGTGACGACGGCTTGCACGTGTCGAACAACTTGTTGGATTGTATCCAATCATGGGGCTGGATGCCAACCAGCCGAGGTGAAATCACGGTGCGATCGGGTTAAGCTGGATCCATGAGGCGAGGAGGCCGTAATCGATGAACTGGGAACTGACGCACCGCCGGGCGGTCATCACCGGCGCCGCCAACGGCATCGGACGGGCGACCGCGCTCGCGCTGGCTGCCGAAGCCACGAGGCTGTTGGTCGTTGACCTGGACGCCGAGCGGCTGGCCGAGACCGCCCAGGTCTGCCGGTCGGCCGGTGCGCTGCAGGTCGAGACCTTCGCCGGTGACCTCACCGTCGTCGAGAATGTGCGGCTGGTCGGCGAGCTGGTCCGCAAGCAGTTGGGTGGGCTCGACCTGCTCGTCCCGGCTGCCGGCATCATCGAGCGGGATCCGATCGAGCAGTTGTCCGACGAGCACTGGGACCGCGTGATGAACATCAACGTTCGGGCAGTCTTCCAGCTCACCCGGGAACTGCTGCCGCAGATGGCCGACCGCGGTTCGATCGTGCTGTTCTCGTCGGACGCCGGCCGACGCGGCAGCCCCGGCAAGGCCGCTTACGCCACGTCCAAGGCCGCGATCATCGGGCTGGCCCGGAGCATCGTCGGCGAGGTGGGCAGCCGCCAGATCAGGGTGAACGTGGTGCAGCCCGGGTTCATCGAGACCCAGATGAACGCCCGGACCTTCCTGGAGAAGGGCGACGTGCTGGCCGCCGAGACGCCGCTGGGACGCCACGGGCGTCCCGAAGAAGTCGCCCAGGTGGTGGCCTTCCTCTGCTCGGACGCCTCGTCCTTCGTCAATGGCATCGTGCTGCCGATCAACGGCGGCCACTACATGGCCGGCTGACCGGCCCCCCCAAGCAACCTGCACACGAAAACCAACTCAGGAGATCAGCAATGTTTGAGCGCGTACAGCAACTGGAGCAGCAGGTCCTCGAGGCCTTGCCGAAGGGCCTGTTCATCGGCGGCGAGTGGGTCCAGACCGACAACTTGATC
Organism: Brooklawnia sp.; assembly: GCF_049651565.1. Taxonomy (GTDB): domain Bacteria; phylum Actinomycetota; class Actinomycetes; order Propionibacteriales; family Propionibacteriaceae; genus Brooklawnia. Next base: position 2,346 of record NZ_JBASCI010000206.1, on the reverse strand, counting down.
CCGGTGGAGAACCCGGCCAAGGGCGAGGCGTTCGCCGAGGTCGCCGACGCCACCCCCGAACAGGCGATGCAGGCGCTGGACGCGGCCGCTGAGGCGCAGGCCGGCTGGGCGGCCACCAAGCCGCGCGACCGGGCCGAGCTGCTGCGCCGGGTCTTCGACATGATCAACCAGCGCAGGGAACTGTTCGCCGCGCTGATGACCATGGAGATGGGCAAGACCTTCAACGAGGCGCTGGGCGAGGTCGCCTACGGCAATGAGTACGTCCGCTGGTTCAGCGAGCAGGCTTGCCGGATCGAGGGATACAACTCGATCGCCCCCTCGTCCGGGCGTCGGATCCACACCGAGAAGGTGCCGGTCGGTCCGGTGCTGGCGATCACGCCGTGGAACTTCCCGCTGGCGATGGCCACCCGCAAGATCGCCCCCGCGCTGGCCGCCGGCTGCACCGTGGTCTGCAAGCCCGCCAAGCTGACCCCGCTGACCATGCTGCTGTTCGCGCAGGTGCTCCAGGAGGCCGGGCTGCCGGCCGGCGTGGTGAACATCATCACCACCAACCGCTCCGGAGCCACCACCGGCCCGCTGATCACTGACCCGCGGATGCGAAAGATCACCTTCACCGGATCCACCGAGGTCGGCATCGGGTTGCTCAAGCAGGCCGCCGACCGGGTGCTGCGCTCGTCGATGGAACTGGGCGGCAACGCTCCGCTGGTGGTGCTGCCCGACGCCGACCTCGACGTCGCGGTGCAGGGCGCGATGGACGCCAAGATGCGCAACCTGGGCGAGTCGTGCATCGCCTCCAACCGGTTGATCGTGCACGAGTCGATCGCCGACGAGTTCACCAAGCGGTTCTCCGACGCGATGGCCGCCCAGCAGGTCGGCTACGGCCTGGAGCCGGACGTCAGTGTGGGCCCGCTGGTCGAATCGGCCCAGCGCGAGAAGGTGCTCGAGCTGGTGCAGGACGCCGTCGACAAGGGCGGCAAGGTGACCACCGGCGGCAACGCGCTGGACCGGCCCGGCTACTTCATGCAGCCCACCGTGATCGCCGACATCCAGCCCGGCACCCGGATCCTGCAGGAGGAGATCTTCGGGCCGTTCGCGCCGATCATCAAGTACTCCACCGAGCAAGAAGCGATCGACATCGCCAACGACACCGAGTTCGGCCTGGCCGGCTACGTCTTCTCCGAGAACCTCGGCAGCGCGATGCGGGTGGCCCGGCAGATCGAGACCGGCATGATCGGCATCAACGCCGGTGTCATCTCGGACGCCGCCGCCCCCTTCGGCGGGGTCAAGATGTCCGGCCTGGGACGCGAGGGCTCCCAACTCGGCATCGAGGAGTACCTGGAGACCAAGTACTACTCGCTGCCCTTCTGATCCCTGCTCTGCGGGTGCGGATCGGGCCCCGGTGCCGGACGGTGCCGGGGCACGGCCTTCCGGGTCCCCCCGACGCGCCGGTGAGCGGTATTGGACGCCGCAGCCGGAAAGTGCCCGCGTCGGGGGCGATCGGCGCGCAGTTTCGCTCAATGCGGCCCAATAGTGCACGCCCCACGCGTTGCGCGAGCACTATCCATCCCTGGCTGCCGCGAAGATCACTTCGTCAGGACCGCCACCGCCTCCACGTGGTGGGTCATCGGGAACAGGTCGAACGCCCGCAACCCCTGCAATCGATACCCGGATTCGGCGAAGGTCGCCAGGTCTCGGGCCAGCGCCGCCGGGTCGCAGGCCACGTAGGCGATCGCCTTGGCGTCCAGCTCGGCCAGGCGGCGGACGACAGCGGCCCCGGCCCCGGTGCGCGACGGGTCCAGCACGATCAGGTCGGTCTGCGGCGGCAACCTCTTGCCGGCCCGTTCCAGTCTGGTGGCGTGGAAGCGGGCCTCGGGCACGTTCTCGCGCGCCAGCCCGACCGCGGCCCGGTTGCCCTCGATCCCGACCACCCGGCAACCGGCGTCCACCAGCGCGCCTGCGAACAGGCCGACGCCGCAGTACAGGTCAAGGGCCCGCTCCCCCGGCCGCGGTTGCAGCCCTGCCAGCACCGCCTCGGTCAACGCCTGCGCGGCACCGGGATGCACCTGCCAGAAGCCGTCGGCCCGGACCCGGAACTGCCGTCCACCAACCCGCTGCCGGACGATCACGTCGCCCTGCACCGGCTCGTCGTCCACCCCGAGCACTGTGGTCGACTGGGACGCCACCACCACCTGCAGCTCGCCATCGTCCTGCACCCACCGCGACAGTTCGGACGGATCGACCGGCCCACCCGGGTGGGCAATCCGGCAGCCACCGGCGGGCAGCTCGACCAGTTCGTCCGACCGCCACGCCCGCAGGCCGACGCGTCCGCCCCGCACCAGGTACCGC
>NZ_JBASCI010000205.1:0-3485 GCF_049651565.1 Brooklawnia sp. | reverse complement strand
CTTCCACCCCGCACCAAACCCCGGTGCCGGCGTGGATGCGCAGCCGAAGGTCCTCGCGCAGTTGCTGCACCCAGCCGGTGGTGTGCGACCAGGGCTCGGCCACCCAGGGCAGCCCGTAGTGCGGTAGGCCCAGGCGTTCCGGGCCGGCGGCGTCCCGTGCCGCCAGGGCCATCTGCCCGGCGAGCAGGTCCATCTCGGGCGGGGTCGCCGGCTGCACCTCGGCCAGCGACTGCAGGGCGCCGCGCACGTCAACCGGGCCGGTCTGCTGGCCGCCCACCCGGTAGTGCAGCTGGGCCCGGCCGAGGTCGTGCGCCGGCGGCATCTTCAGCTGCGCCGCGAGGGTTTCGAAGTCGCCACCCTCGCCGGTGCTGAAGCGCCAACTGTCCAGCGCCCGCAACTGGAGGCCGGGGGCCAGGTTGCCGTCGGCGTCCCAGGCGTCGGTGCCCTGGTCGGTGAAGGCCGGTACGAGCACGGCGACGTAGTTGGTCAGCGCCCGCAACCCGGGGTGCGGCGACATCAGCCGCGAGAACCCGCCCCCGGCCTGGTGCACGTGGGCCCAGCGCCACGACTGCGTCAGCCGGTACTGCTTGAGGACGCCAGGGGTGGCGGCAACCAGCGACCCATCGACTCGCAGCTCGTCGGTGGTGCCGACGACCAGGGCCAGCCACGGCCTCAACTGCCCTTGCGGGTTGACGGTTTCCGGGGTGTAGCGCCAACAGAAGTCGGCGTCACCGAAGTCGACGTGGGTGCGCTTGGTGGTCTCGGCGTCCGTGCTGCCGGGAGCCGGCAGCCGGCGGCGAACCGCCCTGCGGGTCAGCGACGCCACGTCCGCGGCCGACTTGAACCTGACCCTGACGCCGCCCGACGCGGCCGGGGACGCCTCGGAGTCGGTGAGGGTGACCTGCAGGTTGGCGCTGAGGCGGCCGGTTTCGTCCCGCTCGGCGGAGTTCAACACCGCAGATCGCCGCCAGCTGACGAACTTGTCGGTCATCACAGCACCCCCGCCAGCGAGACCGTGGGTGTTGAGACCGGCATGGCTGCCGTCCCGGCGTGTCTGGCGGCCAGGAACGCGTCGGCGGCATGCTGCCCGGCGGGACCGCCGACCACCTGCCACTTCTCCTGGCTCACCTTGACCTTCGGATCCTCCTTGCCGACCGGCGTACCAGCGCCGAACAGCACGCTGTTCAGCAACCCCTCGGAAAGGGCGGCGGTGACCGATGGGAAGCGCCGCCGGGCGGGCAGCCAGACGACGTTCAGCTCGTTGCTGTGGTCCTGTGCGGGTCCGGACGCCATCGCGTCCGGCACCTTCAGCCGGAATCCGGAGCGTCCGGTTGAGAAGGTGGGCCCGGACAGCGCCTCGGCGTCCGACACCGTGGTGAACGAGCCGAGCGAGAACAGGTCCTCCTCGTCGGTGGTGCTCGCGCCTTCCACGTGGACGCCCAGGGTGCGCGGCGGATCGAGCGGCCGCGCCTCGGCCCTGTGCAGCAGCCGGTCGAGCGGCACCCGCTTCTGCTCCCACACCACATCCCCGGTGGGTGCCAGCGCGGCCGCGCCCTCCCTGGTCGCCCGGGTGACCACCGCGTCGTCCGCGCCGTCACCGCGCAGGTTCGCCGGCTCGGTGATCTCGCCGGCCAGGTGAAGGGCCAGGTTGTCGATCGGCGGTGGCGCGTCCGGTGGCCGGTTGTCCAGGGTGAGGGTGATGCTCTTGCTGATCCTGATCAGCACCTTGACGCTGGCCGACCCCTTGAGCACCAGCGGCCCGGGGCCGGACAACTCACCGCGCACCCGGACGCTGGCGAACTCGATCCCGGCGAAGGTGGCCGCCATGCCGGCGTCGATCGAGGCGATGAACCGGAATGGCTTGAACTGCACCAGGGCGTCGAAGCCGAACCAGCCGTGGACGCTGATCGGCCCGATCTTGACGCCGGCCTCGGTGCGCGCACCGAACTGGACGGTGTTGGAGGTGACCGCGAAGTAGGTCTCCTGCCGGAACCAGACCAGCCCCAGGTCCAGGCTGGCGCCGGCCCGCGGTATCTGCGGCACGGCCAGGCCGCCGGGTGCGAACGCCGGGTGGAAACCGCCGATGCTGAACAGGAAGAACGGGTTGGCGCCGTAGCCGAGCCGCAGCGCCATGCCACCGGTGATCCGCAGGACGCCCAGCAGGTGCGAGTTGACCAGCGCGCCGTCGAGGAAGAACAGTGACTGGGTCAGGTCGATGCCGCCGATGAAGTCGAGCCGGAAGTAGACCAGGGCGAAGTCCTCGGTGCCGACCACCAGCCGGCCGCTGCCGGCGATGAAGATCTTCCGTGGGCCGGGCAGCTCGATGAACAGGCCGACGTCCAGCTTGATGATGTACAGCCAGTTCATCTGGAACGTCGGCCCGAAGACGTGGACGCCGCGCTCGGCCGGGAAGAGCTGCGCCATCTCGCCCAGGATGCGGGGGGCGTTGCGGGTGGGGTCGTCGGTGAACAGCACGTCTCCGGCGGTGCCGCTGACCAGCCGGTCGCGCAGCCGGTCGGTGTCGGCGCGCCGGTTGATGCCGATCAGCCCGCCGAACCCGGAGATGGCGAAGCCGAAGCCGATCTGCACGCCCGGCGGCGGCAGCCGCACCCCGATCACCGCGGCGAACGAGACCTCACCGCCCGGCAGCTCCTTGTACAGCCCATAGGCGAAGGCGCCGATGCCGAGGATCTTCAGGCTCAGGGCGCCGCCGTACTCACCCTGGGCCAGTCGGCCGAAGAAGCCGCCACCGGATACCGGACCGGCCGCCAGCGTCAGCCCGATCCCGGACGGCTCCACCACCCCCACGTTGCCGGTGCGCCAGCGTCCCAGCCACGCCCCGGCCCCGCCCAGGGTGGCCTTGAGCGGTCCGAGTTCGGCGCGGGCGTCGAACCTGAGCAGGACGCGGAAGTCGAGCCGGCGACCGTTCACCGCCGACTCCAGCCTGATCAGGACGTCGTCCAGCCACAGCCCGGCACCGCTGCCGCCGAGGGCGAAGCCCAGGTGCCTGGGAATGTCCAGCCCGAGCAGCAGTCCATCCCCCGGGGCGCTGCTGCCGAGCCCGACCCCTTGCAGGAAGGCCAGGTCGAGCTGCGAGGTGAACCTGATCTGGCCGGGCAGGGCCAGTCCGAACGTGATCGGCCTGAGCAGGTCGGTGCCGAGCGCGAGGCGGATCCGGTCCAGCGACAGCTGGAGCCCGAAGACCGCCTCGCCGGGGTCGGGCGAGAGGCTGACTCCCACCCCCATTTCACCGAGGGCCAGGTGGGTGCCGTTCCGGTCACCGAAGAGGAACGCGTCGGCATCGGACGGCGCGCCTCGGGTCAGTTGGACGCGCGACCGGGCGGTGGCGCGTCCGGCCGTCGAGGTGTCGATGGCGTTGCCGGCGATCCGGACGCGGACCTCCACCGAGCCCGCCCCGTCGGTGTCGCCAGTGAGCTGCCATGCGGTGCCCCACAGACTCAGCCGGGTGGCGCGCAGCGTGCCGG
>NZ_JBASCI010000204.1:0-2199 GCF_049651565.1 Brooklawnia sp. | reverse complement strand
CCGCTCACCCGTCGGCCCAGCTCGACCGGCCGGGACAGGCCGGCGGCCAGTTGGTGCGGCAACGCCGACATGCCCTGGGCGGGCAGGCCGGGACGCCCCAGCGCGAACCAGCGCGCCAGCAGCCGGGCGAAGTTGGCCGACGTGGCGCCCTCGTCCTCGAGCAGGACGCCGGCGAAGAAGCGCTCGAGCACGGCTCGCAGCTCGCCGGTCAGCCCGGCGTCGTCGAGGGACGCGGCGAGCGTGCCGTCGGACGGCGACAGCAGCCGACTGATGTTGCCGAGTGCCGGGGACGCCCACCTGGCAAGCGCAGCCAGCCGGTCGGGTCGCAGGTAGGGTCCGGCCAGCGCCTGCGGGGCGGCGCCGGGATGCCTAAGCGGGTCGGCGACGACGGTGATGCCCTCGCTGTCGCGCACCGCCACTCCGTGGCCGAAGTGGGCCAGCTGCAGGGCGGCGACGTCCACCTCGCGCTGCACAGCGGGGTAGGCGGGATTCAGCACCTGGAAACCCCGGTCGCAGCGGAAGCCGTCGATGATGTCGGTGCGCACCCGGCCGCCGAGGTCGTCGGCGGCCTCCAGGACCCGCACCTCGGCGCCAGCCCTGGTGAGCTGGCGAGCGCACTGCAGGCCGGCCAGCCCGGCCCCGACCACGATGACTTCGGCGTCCATGGAGCAATTGTCACCCAGATCAGGGCTGTCGGATGGCTGGCGGTGATGCCATAATTGCCACACCCAAGCTCTCCCGGGCTGCGCGGAGGTGCGCCATGACCAACCGCCGTCACACGCGCTGCGCGGCGCGTCCCAGCCGGACCCTGACGGGGCTGCTAGCGGTCGCGATGGTGCTGGCCCTGGGACTGGTACTGCCAGCCGCGCCCGCCCGCGCCGCCACCGACTACGGCTACGACATCTCCTGGCCGCAGTGCCCGAACGGCCAGCCGATGCCGCCAACCGACACGTCCTTCGTCATCATCGGGCTGACCCGGGGCCTGGCGTTCACCGAGAACCCGTGCCTGCAGATGCACGTCGACTGGGCCTTCGACAACGGCCTCCCGGCGCAGGCCTATGCGATGGCCACCTTCCCGACGTCGGCGCAACTCGACGACCACGGGGACAACGGTCCGTGGCCGGCCGCGAGCCGGGCCGACCGGCTGCGCAACGTCGGCTACGCCGAGGGCATGGCCGCGGTCACCTCGCTGGCCCGGCTGGGCTGGGATCCGGGTGTGGTCTGGGTCGACGTCGAGCCGCGGCCGGCGCAGCCGTGGCCGAGCACCACGTCGGCGCAGCGGATGGAGAACCGGTACGTCATCACCGGTCTGCTGCGGGCCCTCCACGATTCCGGTTACGGCTTCGGCATCTACTCCTACCTGAACGGCTGGAACGAGATCACCGACGGCTGGCAGCTGACCGGGGTGCCGGTGTGGGCGGCGTCCGGTCACCTCGACTACCCGACCGAAGCCGAGGAGAAGTGCACGGCCGCGAGCTTCTCCGGCGGCCCGGTCTTCATCTCGCAGTGGACCGACGGCAGCTACGACTACAACCTGACCTGCGGTGGTGAGTCGTTCGGCGACTTCACCAGCAGCCGGTTCGTCGACTTCCCGCCCCGCGTCCAGTTCCTGACCGAGGTGGAGTGGCTGGCCGGTGAAGGCATCAGCACCGGCTGGACCGAGCCCGAGGGCACCCTCACCTACCGGCCGTGGCAGCCGATCGACCGGGACGCGATGGCCGCGTTCTTCTACCGGCTCGCCGGCTCGCCCGCCTACACCCCGCCGGCCGTCTCACCGTTCACCGACGTGACGCCTGCCACCCCGTTCTACGCCGAGATGGCCTGGATGCATGACGAGGGCATCGCAACCGGCTTCCCGGACGGCAGCTACCGGCCGTGGGAGCCGGTGAACCGGGACGCGATGGCGGCCTTCATGTACCGGTTCGCGAACAGCCCCACCTTCACCGCGCCGGGTACCTCACCGTTCACCGATGTGGCGACGACCGACCAGTTCTACCTGGAGCTGACATGGCTGCGCTCGACCGGGATCTCCACCGGTTGGCCGGACGGCAGCTACCGACCCGGTGAGCCGGTGATGCGGGACGCGATGGCCGCCTTCCTGTACCGGCTGGACCCGATCTGAACGGCGGCGATGCGTCAGGCGCGTGCGGACCTGACCGGCCGGGGGCAACAGTCGCCGGTGCACACTGGGTCCCAGGC
>NZ_JBASCI010000203.1:0-10734 GCF_049651565.1 Brooklawnia sp. | reverse complement strand
CCGCCGGGCTGGCCGCAGCCGCGCTGGACAAGCCGGCCCACGCCGGCTGGGAGGATTCCGCGGTGCCGACCGACAAGCTGGGCGCCTACCTGCGCGACTTCGAAGCGCTGCTCGACCGGTTCGGGCTGCACGGCCTGCCCTACGGGCACTTCGGTGAGGGCTGCGTGCACTGCCGCATCGACTTCCCCCTCGACCAGCCCAACGGCACCCAGGTGCTGCACGACTACATGCTGGCCGCCGGAGAGTTGGTGGCCCGCTACGGCGGCTCGATGTCGGGCGAGCACGGTGACGGCCGGGCGCGCAGCGAACTGCTGCCGCTGATGTACAGCCCGGCCGCCCTGAGGCTGTTCGGGCAGGTCAAGCAGCTGTTCGACCCCGACAACCTGCTCAACCCCGGCGTCCTGGTCGACCCTGAGCCGCTGGCCAGGAACGTCCGGATCGCCGAGACCCGACGCTCGCCGATGGCGGTGGCGTACCCCCAGTTCAACCTCGCCGTGCACCAGTGCACCGGAGTCGGCAAGTGCCGGGCCGACACCACCCGCTCTGGCGCGGTGATGTGCCCCAGCTTCCAGGCCACCGGCGAGGAGAAGGATTCCACCCGCGGCCGGGCCCGTGTCCTGCAGGAGATGATCAACGGCACGCTGGTCGGTGACGGCTGGCGGTCCGCCGAGGTGGCCGAGGCCCTCGATCTGTGCCTGGCCTGCAAGGGTTGCCGGCACGACTGCCCCACCGGGGTCGACATGGCCGCGTACAAGGCGCGGGTGCTGCACGAGAAGCATCGGGGGCGGCTGCGGCCGCTCCCTCACTACGCGCTCGGTTGGCTGCCGCGCTGGGGCCGGCTGGCCACCAGGCTGCGGCTGGGTGCGCTGGCCAACTTCGCCCTGCAGACCCCGGGGCTGAAGCACCTGGTGCGGGCGGTCGCCGGGGTCGACCAGCGACGTCCAATGCCCCGGTTCAGGACGGGGGCGGCCGCGAGCCAGCAGCGCTATGAGCTGGCCGAGGCGTCGGCGCACCGCGGCCCGGTGGCGGTCTGGGTGGACTCGTTCACCGACGCCTTCGCCGGCGGCCAGTTGGTGGCGCTGCTGAAGCTGCTTGTCACGGTAGGGTTCACCCCGCGGGTGATCTCGGATGACGCATGCTGCGGTCTGACCTGGATCACCACCGGCCAGCTCGATGGTGCCCGCAGGCAGCTGCGGCACGCGCTGGACGTCCTGACGCCGATCGCCGAGCAGGGCATCCCGATCGTCGGCATGGAGCCGAGCTGCCTGGCGGTGTGGCGCTCGGACGCCCCGGAGCTGCTACCCGACGACCCGCGCGTGAACAAGGTGGCAGCTGGCATTCAGACGCTGGCCGAGCTGCTCGGCTCGCTGGACGACTGGCGTCCGCCGAGCCTGGCCGGGCACACCATCGTCGCGCAACCGCACTGCCACCACTCATCGGTGCTCGGCTGGCAGGCGGACGCCGACCTACTGGAACGCACCGGTGCGCTGGTGGTCAGCCTGGGCGGGTGCTGCGGACTGGCCGGCAACTTCGGCGTCGAGCGGGGCCACTACGACGTCTCGGTCAAGGTCGCCGAGCACGACCTGCTGCCCGCCATCCGGGCGGCCGGGCCGGAGGCGATCGTCCTCGCCGACGGCTTCAGCTGCCGCAAGCAGGTGGCAGACCTGGAGGGCAGCCAGGCGATGACGCTGGCGGAGCTGCTCGCCTCGCACGTCTAGTCAGCCGCGCTGACCTGAGGTCTTGCCGTCAGCGCGACGCTGCTTACGCTTGGACGACATGATGCAGCTCCGCTCGCCGATCACGCCCAGCCTCTGGTTCGACGGTAACGCCGAGGAGGCCGCCAACTTCTACGTCTCGCTGTTCTCCGACTCCCGCATCGTGCGCACCATCAGGTGGCAGGCCGGCGGTCCCTACCCGGAGGGCACCGCGCTCGCCGTCGACTTCGAACTGGGTGGGCGGCCGTTCAACGCGTTGAACGGTGGCGCCGCGTTCCCCTTCGATGAGGCGATCTCGTTCATCGCCGAGGTCAGTGATCAGGCCGAACTCGACGCCCTGTGGGAGGCGCTGCTCGCCGGCGGCGGGGTCGAGGGTCAGTGCGGCTGGTTGAAGGACCGATTCGGGCTCAGCTGGCAGGTGGTGCCGCGCCAGATGACCGAGTGGATGACCTCCGACGACACCGAGGCGGTGGCCCGGATAACCCAGGTCATGCTGACCATGGTGAAACTCGACATTGCGCCCCTGCAGGCCGCGTTCGAGGGTCGCAGCTAGCAGAAGGCCGGCCGCCTGGCTTGCGGACCGTGCGCTACCCGCACTTGCGCCAATGGCTCCAGGGACCAGCTCTCGCCAACCTTGGCCCACGCCTCCGCGCAGGTCGACGCCACTGGGCGGCGGGCCATGCGGCTCAGGTGACCTCGATCAGTCACGGGTCAGGCGGCGGTGCTTGCTGGCGTGCGGACGCGCCGCCTCCTCACCGAGCCGGGCCACCTTGTTCTGCTCGTAGTCGGCGAAGTTGCCCTCGAACCAGAACCAGCGCGGGCTGCCGTCGGAGTCCTCACCCTCCCAGGCCAGGATGTGGGTGGCGACCCGGTCGAGGAACCAGCGGTCGTGGGAGATCACCACGGCGCAGCCGGGGAACTCGAGCAGCGCGTCCTCAAGACTCTGCAGCGTTTCCACGTCCAGGTCGTTGGTGGGCTCGTCGAGCAGCAGCAGGTTGCCGCCCTGCTTGAGCGTCAGGGCCAGGTTCAGCCGGTTGCGCTCACCGCCCGACAGCACACCCGAGGGCTTCTGCTGGTCGGGGCCCTTGAACCCGAAGGACGCCACGTAGGCCCGGCTGGGCATCTCGAAGTTGCCCACCTTCAGGTGGTCGAGCCCGTCGGAGACGACCTCCCAGACGTTCTTGGTCGGGTCGAGCCCGCCGCGGCTCTGGTCGACGTAGCTGATCTTGACCGTGTCGCCGATCCGCAGCGTGCCCGAATCTGGCTGCTCCTCGCCGACGATCATCTTGAACAGCGTGGTCTTGCCGACCCCGTTGGGGCCGATGACGCCGACGATGCCGGCCCTCGGCAGGTTGAAGCTGAGGTCTTCGATCAGCACCCGGTCGCCGAAGCCCTTGGTGAGGCCCTTGGCCTCCAGCACCAGGCTGCCCAACCGGGGACCGGGCGGGATGTTGATCTCCGCCGGGTCGATCCTGCGGTTGCGTTCGGCCTCGGCGGCCAGCTCCTCGTACCGGGCCAGGCGGGCCTTGTTCTTGGCCTGCCGGGCCTTGGGGGACGACCGCACCCACTCCAGCTCGCGCTCCAGGATCTTGGCGCGCTTGGCGTCCTTCTGGCCTTCGATGACCAGTCGCTTGCGCTTGGTCTCGAGGTAGGTGGAGTAGTTGCCCTCGTACGGGTAGAGCCGGCCGCGGTCGATCTCGCAGATCCAGCCGACCACGTTGTCGAGGAAGTACCGGTCGTGGGTGATGCACAGCACCGCACCCGGGTAGCTCTTCAAGTGGCCCTCCAGCCAGCTGACCGACTCGGCGTCCAGGTGGTTGGTGGGCTCGTCCAGCAGCAACAGGTCGGGCTGTTCGAGCAGCAGCTTGCACAACGCGACCCGGCGCCGCTCACCGCCGGACAGCACATCAACAATGGTGTCCGGCGGCGGGCAGCGCAGCGCGTCCATGGCCTGCTCCAGGCGGGAGTCGATGTCCCAGGCGTCGCGGGCGTCCAGTTCGGTCTGCAGTTCGCCCATCTCGGCCAGCAGGGTGTCGAAGTCGGCATCGGGGTCGGCCATCGCCTCGGAGACCTCGTTGAAGCGGCGCATCATGCCCTTGACCTCGGCAACGCCCTCCTCCACGTTCTCCAGCACCGTCTTGCCCGGGGTGAGCGGGGGCTCCTGCAGCAGGATGCCGACGGTGGCGTCCTTGGCGAGTTGGGCGTCGCCGTTGTTGATCGGCTCCAGGCCGGCCATCACCTTGAGCAGCGTCGACTTGCCGGCGCCGTTGGGCCCGACGACACCGATCTTCGCGTCCGGGTAGAAGGACAGCGTGACGTTGTCGAGAATGAGCTTCTCGCCGATCGTCTTGCGGACGTTGTGCATGGTGTAGATGAACTCAGCCATTTTCGGCGCGCGTTTCCTTCGTTCGAAAGACAGGGAGGCGGGAACCCGTCCCATTATGCCCGAGGCCCGGACATAACCCCACCGCGGTTGCGCGCGGTGGCCTCAGGCCGGCTGGCCGGCCAGTTGCACCTCGGCGACCTCTTCGTCGGCCTCGGCGTCGCTGCGTACCGGGTTGCGGAGGAACTGGGTGGTCCCCCTGCTCAGGTCGTGGCCGATGGAGTGGGCTTCGATGACCATCCGCTCGTGCTTGGTGCCCTGGGCCTCCCAGACCCGGGTGCGCAGCCGGCCGCAGACCACCACCGGATCACCCTTGGCGAGGCTGTCGCGGACGTTGTCGGCGATCCGGTTCGAGCACTCCACGTTCAACCAGGTCGTGTACCCATCCACCCACTCCTGCCCGCGGCGCAGCCGGGGTGTGCTGGCCATCCGGAAGTTGGCTTTGCTGAATCCGTCGCCCTGGTGGTATTCGACGTCGGTGCCGAGGTTTCCGGTGACTGTGATCGTTGCGTCCATTGGTGCTCCTTCACTTCGCTGTGTGTTGGGGCCCGATCCTCAGCGGTCAGTGCCCGAGCCGGGCAGATCCGGCAGAAGCTGTGGACAACTCGGCGGCTCGGAACTTTGCGCCCGGTCAGCAGGCGGTCAGGCCATCGCCCGGGTGGCGTGCTCACGGCCCTGGTTGAACCGGCCCAGCTCCTGGTTCACCGGCGCGATCACCAGCCGGTCGGCGACGTCGGTCACCGACCTGACCAGTGCCCGCTCGGCGCGCGCCGCCTTCGCCCGCGCTCCCACCTCGACGCCGATCCGGGCCAGCAGCCCGATCAGGATGCCGGCCAGCCCGCCGCCCAGCAGCATCACCGTGGGCAGCGGGAGGCGTCCCACCAGCACCCTCGGCAGGGTCGGCAACTGCAGGTACGCCAGCACCAGGTCGGCCAGCAGCCAGCCGCCGCCGACGACCGCGACGATGAAGACCAGCCACTGCAGCACCGTGACCGCCTTCCACCAACCCTGTCCGCGGTCCATCGCCAGATCGGTGGTGGCGACCGCCTGGTCGAGTTCGTCGGCAAGCACGTCGCGGTGGGCGACGGTGGCCTCGCGGACGACCTCGGCCCATCGTGGCGGCAGACCCTTCGCGGCGTCCCCGGCCAGCCCCCGCAGCGCGGTGTCGACGCGGGCCTTCTGCACCCCGCCCGCTGTCGGCAGACTTGTTCGCTGTACCTGTACCGGTTCCAGTTCACGACTCTTGCGCCGACGCCGCCCGGGTAGCGCGGTGTCCAGGTGCAGCATCCGCAGCGGATCGGGTCGGAACCGGCTCAGCCAGGCGGTGACCGGCCAGCCGGTGGCCAGCGTCCCGCGATGCCGCATCGACTGCGCGACGGCGTCCCGCACGATATCGACCCCGGCCGCCTCGGCCAGCGACTGGTTGAGCTGGCGGGCCCGGGCGTCCGGCACCTTCTGCGGCACCTGCGCCGCACCGTAGGCGTCGCGCAGGTCGTGCGCCGCCCTGGCCACGTCGGACGACAACCGGTCAGCAGCCACCCGCTTGCCCTTCACCGCGGCGGCGATCGTCTTGCGCAGCGACTCGACGCCCATCCCGGTGAGCGCTGAGGCCGCCACCACCGGGGCGTCGCCCAGGCCCTCGGAGTCGAGCAGCTTGCGCAGGTCGCGCATCGCCTGCCGCAACTGGTCGGTGCTGAGCCGGTCGGCCTGGTTGAGCACCACCAGCATCACGTCGGAGTGGTCTGCCAGCGGCTTGAGGTAGTTGTTGTGCAGGGCGGCGTCGGCGTACTTCTGCGGGTCAACCACCCAGACCAGCATGTCGACCAGCTGCACCAGCCGGTCGACCTCGAGGCGGTGGGCGGTCTCGGTGGAGTCGTGGTCCGGCAGGTCCATCAGGATCAGCCCGTTGAGCCCCGGGTCGTCACCCCGCACCAGGTGGCGGCGCGGCACGTCCAGCCAGTCCAGCAGGTCGGTGGGCAGCTCGGAGCCCCAGTACGAGGCCATCGCCTTGCTGGTGGTGGGACGCTTCAGGCCGGGCTCGGCGAGCCGGGTGCCGGAGATGGCGTTGAACAGGCTGGACTTGCCGGAGCCGGTCGCGCCGGCCAGCGCGATGATGGTGTCGTCGCCGGCGAACTCCAGCCTGCGGTCCACCTGCCTGATGACCCGCTGGGCCTCCTCGACCGCGGCCGGCTCCACCCGGCCGGCTGCCAGTTCGGCGGCCTCGGACAGGTTGGCGACCCGTTCGGCCAGCGAGCCCCGGTCGCGGCGCGGCCCGTTCACCGGCCGGCTCCCTCTTCGGGCACCAGTTCGGCGTCCACCACCTCCGCTGAGGCAGCATCGGCCATCGTGATCTCGACCCGGGACGCCCCGGCCTGAACCGGCTCGCGTTCGCCGGTGGTGAGTTCCGGGGTTCGGTTGGACGCCGCCGCCCGGTCCACCTGGCTGGTCGGCCCGTCGGTCTCCTGGTCGCGGGCGACGGCCGCGACCGCGTGCCGGATCGCGTCGGAGTGGTCACGGTCGACCGGAAGCTGGTCGATGACCCGGCTGAACCGGCCCAGTTCGTGAGCCATCAGCCCTTCCACCCGGGCATCCAGGTCCTGCTTGGCGGTTTGCGCCATCTTGCGGACCGCCTCGTCACCGAAGACCGACTCCAGCAGCCGCTGGGCGAGCACTGCGGTGCCGGCGGCGACCCCACCCTCGGCGCCGGTGATACCGCCGGTGTTGACGAAGATAAGCAGCATCAGGGCTGCCCCGACGCCGTTGACGCTGTAGGCGGCGATCCGGGCGGTGGTTCGCTTGCCGGCGCCCTCCTTGCTGACCAGCTCGAGGACGTCGGACTGCCAGTTGCGGATCGTCCGGGCCACCGTCTGCGGGAACTCGGCGCTGGGTTGCAGCAGTTCGGGGTGCTGGTCGAGCAGTTGCCGGCCGGCGGGGTGCGCCTGCCACGACAGCACGATCCGCTCGTTGGCGGCCTCGCCCTCGCCGCTGATCAGCGCCTCCAGACCGCTACCGGCAGCCACCCCAACCTGCTGGGCGCGCTGGGCGTTGCCGGTGAGGAAGCCGACAACCCGGTCGCGCAACCGGCTGACCTTCTGGTCGAGGCTGCGCATCAGGTCTCCGGTGCCGACGTAGTCGTGCCAGCGCGACAGCACCTCGCCGCGCAGCAGGGTGCCGTCGGCGGATTGCACGCTGACCGTACGGGCGGCCTCGGCGTAGGACTGTTCGGCGTCGCCGCGCAACTGCTCGGCGGTCGCCAGCTGCGCGTCGATGGCTTCGGCCACCTCGGGGGCCCGTGAGGTCAGCGAGGCGATCGCGCCGTAGAGGGTCCGGCGCACCACGCGTTCCTTGGCGTCCTTGTCGGCGGCCAGCGTCGCCAGATAGGTACGGATCGGGGCGACTGCGGCGTCCGGCAGCAAGCCCTGGTGGTCGACGATCGTCTCGGGGACGGCGAACAGCGGCGCCTCGGCCATCCCCCGCTCGGTCATCAGCCGGCCCAGGTCGCGCGGCACCACGTTCATCGCGCCCGGCGGCACCCGGTCGAGCACCACCGCGATGGACGCCCCGCGCTCGGCTGCGGTCAGCAGGAACTCCCACGGCACCGCATCGGCGTACCGGGCGGCGGAGGTCACGAACAGCCACATGTCGGCGGCGTCCAACAACTGGGTGGCGAGCACCCGGTTCAACTCGACCACCGAGTCGATGTCGGGGGCGTCCAGCAGCGCCAGTCCGGGCGGCAGGGTCGGCTCACCCACCAACTGCAGTGAGCGCTGGTCCTGACTGGCGACCCGGGAGCGCACCAGACCCGGAAGGATCCGCTCGTCGGCGAACCAGTGCTCGTCGGCGGGGTTGTATACCAGCACCGGGGAGCGGGTGGTCGGCCTGATCACGCCGGTCTCCGAGACCACCCGGCCCACCAGCGAGTTGATCAGGGTTGACTTGCCCGCCCCGGTTGAGCCACCGATCACCGCCAGCAGGGGTGCTTCGAGGTTGACCAGCCTGGGCAGCACGTAGTCGTCCAGTTGCACCACGATCTGACGGGCGACCGACGCACTTTGTCTGGAATCGGGCAGGTCGAGCGGTAGCCGGGCCTGGTCGAGGGCAGCACGCAACTCGGCCAGCGACGCCGCCAGCACCATCTTTCCTCCTGACTGATTCGATCTGCCCCCAACTTTGGCATGTCAGCGCGTCGGAGATGGCCAACTCCCGGTGCCCGCCCCAACTGGGGCGCCGGTTGGTGGGGCCCACTGCGGTGCCGGCTGCTGCCGCGCGCGGCGCTGCGCCCGGGCGTCCCGGAGGTGTTGGGTGAACGCTCGCCACCGTTCCCCCCACTCCGGCGGGATGAACCGAACCCCGGCGGTGTGGTCGATGGCCCACGCCCGGGCCTCACCGGCCGCCAGAATCAGCTCGCGTTGCCGCTCGATGGCCATCGCGTCCACGATGCCGCGCAACTCCTGCTCGCGCAGGTAGGCAAGTTCGGTGAGGATGCGCTGCAGTCGCAGCGTGGCCCGGAACACCCGGGGCCCGCGCAGGAACGCCGACAATGCCATCCGCCAGCGGCCGAAGATGCGGCTGAACTCGTGCGGATCGGATTCCTGCAGCCAGCCGAGCTGGACGTACTCGGCGAGCCTGGCCTTGATGTTCCTGACCTGGTGGACGTAGCGGAAGATCGTGTAGATGACCAGGACGGCCACTGCGATCCAGCCGCCCACGATCAGGATCATCGTGTCGTTGCTGACCGAAGCGATCCCGTTGAACAGCATGTGCCCGAACGCCGCCGCCAGGTAACCGGCCACCGGCGCGAGCACCCGCACCAGCTTGCTGCGGTTCACCAACGCGACGATCAGCCCCAACGCGATCAGGGCGGTGAACAGCGGATGGCCGAAGGACGTCGCCACCCCACGCATGAAGACGACCTCGGCGAGCTCGGCCTCCGCCTCTGTCTGGTAGATCGTCACCGAGTACAGGTAGACCCGCAGGTAGTACACGATGTTCTCGGTGAACGCGAAGCCGAGCGCTGACAGGCTGGACAGCGTCAGTACCTGGTGGACGCCGACGATGCGCCGCCGCATCAGGATCGCCAGGCCGAACAGCACCGTCGCCTTGGCCGCCTCCTCGACGAAGGGCGCCGAGAAGATGGCCGACCGGGCGCCCTGGGCCGGGTCGACCGGCCCTTCGGCGCGCATCAACTCACCCGCCCAGGTGTTGACGTGCAACGAGATGAACACCGAAGCTGCCGCGCCCCAACCGAGGGCGAGCCACTTCATCGTCCAGGTGGTGGGCCGCAACCGGTCGATGAACAGCAGGATCAGCAGGTAGACCCCCAGGGTGATCCCCGCCATCCTCGCGACCAGCAGGTAGGCCTCGTTGATCTGCGGCCAGGTCAGGATGGTCGGCTGCCCGTACGCCTCCTCGGTGACCGCAGCGACCTCCTCGATCAGGCCGTTGCCGATGGTCTGGTACACCGAGAACAGCAGCACCGCGTAGACGATCGTGAGTCCAGCAGTGAGCCAGGCGTAGGGATTGCGCACCAGGTTGCGCCGCCACCAGCCGAGGCTGGCGTCCTTGCGCACCGCCAGCCCGTTACGGGCCAGCCGGTACTGGGCGGCCGGTTCGACGCCGGCGTCCCGGACACCGTTGGACGCCTTGGTGATGTGCGCTGCCGCGCCGAGCCCGGTCGCCCGGACGGGCGCGGTGGCAGCGGGTGGCCGCCAGACATCGGCATCAGCGCTCATGCCCGAAAGACTACCCGGCGTCCCGGACAACCCTGCCGGCCCGCGTGGCAGGATCGGGCCATGCTGGAAACCCGGGAAGTGCACAAGTCCTTCGGTGATCTGGAGGTGCTGCGCGGCATCACCACCAGCTTCGACGAGGGTGAGGTGGTGGGCATAATCGGCCCATCGGGGTCGGGCAAGTCCACCTTCCTCCGGTGCCTGAACCGGCTTGAGCCGGTGACCAGCGGGCAGGTGCTGTTCTGCGGCCGGGACATCGCCGCTCCGGACGTCGACGTCAACCAGGTGCGGCAGCACATCGGGATGGTTTTCCAGCGCTTCAACCTTTTCCCGCGGCTGAGCGTTACCCAGAACATCACGTTGGCCCCGGTTGAGCTGGGCCGGATGTCCCAACAGGCGGCGGTGGAGCGGGCGCATCGCCTGCTGGCCCGGGTCAACCTGCTCGACAAGGCGGACGCGATGCCCGACGAACTTTCCGGCGGCCAGCAGCAACGGGTGGCGATCGCCCGGGCGCTCGCCCTCGAACCCTCGGTGATGCTGTTCGACGAGGCGACCAGCGCGCTCGACCCCGAGATGGTGGGCGAGGTACTGGACGTCATCTCGCAGCTCGCCGACGACGGGATGGCGATGGTCGTCGTCACCCACGAGATCGGCTTCGTCCGTGAGCTGGCCGACCGCATCATGTTCATGGACGAGGGGCAGATCGTCGAGGAGGGCCCGCCTGACCAGTTGTTCGGCGCCCCAGAGCACCCGCGGACCAGGCAGTTCCTGGACCGGTACCTCTAGGAGACTGCTGAACAAGTGCGTGTCTGTGCCCGGGTGGTGGGGCCGGGTGCGGGAGCCTTGGTCGTGTGCAGGGGCGATCGCGGGATCAGCGGGATCTGTTCGATGCGGAGTCGATGGCCGG
>NZ_JBASCI010000202.1:0-2630 GCF_049651565.1 Brooklawnia sp. | reverse complement strand
GCACGCGGGCCAACCTGGGCGCCGCCGGTCGCGACCGCCGCGTCGGGTGTGGTCGTGGGGGTGGCGGCGGGCCTGGGCTGTTCCTTGACACCCGCGCCACTTGTCGTCGGCGCCTTGGCAGCGCCGGAATCAGCCGCGCTCGAAGACGCGACGGGTGCCCGCTTGGACGAGGCAGCCGCGCTCTTCGGCGCGGCATCTGCGTCCTTGGACGCGTTCTTCACCTTCTCGGTCACCCGGCGAACCACCGGCGCCTCGATCGTCGAGGACGCTGAGCGGACGAATTCGCCCATCTCGTTCAGGGTGCTGAGAAGCTCCTTGCTTTCCAGTCCGAGCTCCTTCGCGAGCTCGTAGACACGGACCTTGGCCACTGATCTCCTTCAGGTCCAGGCCCGGGGCCAGGACCACTAGTTGTTGTTGGTGCTCATTTCGGCGTACTCATCGAGTGGTCATGAGCGGCTGCCCACCTTCTGGCTAGACGTGATCACGGCGATACCCCGGCGTCCTGCCGAGCAACGGCACCGGAGTGCGCCGTGGCTGGAGAGACAGGGCTGAGGTTCTTCGGGAAGGACCCGGAAGACACGCACGGACAAGTTTAACGCGTCGGCATGGTCAAATCCCAACCGACCGGCAACCGCCCAGGTCGATTCTGCCGAAGGACCGGCCCGGGCGAACCCGGCCGCACGTTCAGTCGAGCAGCTGGGTGAGCGCGGTGTCGTCCACCCTGCGCCGGAAGCTGCGCGCGAATCCGCCACGCCGCCGGGCCAGCTCGACGCACCGAGGGTCGGGGTGCAGCCATCCGCCGCGGCCGGCCGCGGTGCCGCGGGGATCGAGCCTCAGCGTCGGACCATCCAGCACGAACCGCACCATGTCAGCGGCAGGTGCGGTACGCCGGCAACCAACGCAGGTGCGGAGCGGTGCGCTGGGCACTTGCGTTCAGGCACCTTCGACCGCGGTGTCGGGCCGGATGTCGATACGCCAGCCGGTCAGCCGGGCGGCCAGCCGGGCGTTCTGGCCCTCCCGGCCGATCGCCAGGCTGAGCTGGTAGTCGGGGACGATGACCCGGGCGGTGCGGGCCGCCGGGTCGACCACGGTGACCTGCTTCACCTTGGCCGGGCTGAGCGCGTTGGCGACGAACCGGGCCGGGTTGGCGTCCCAGTCGACGATGTCGATCTTCTCCTCGTTCAGCTCGTGCATGACCGCGCGTACCCGCTGGCCCATCGGGCCGATGCAGGCGCCCTTGGCGTTGATCTCGGGGTTGTTGGAGTGCACCGCGATCTTGGTGCGGTGGCCGGCCTCCCGGGCGATCTCCTTGATCTCGACGATGCCCTGCTCGATCTCGGGCACCTCGAGGGCGAACAGCTTCTTGACCAGGTTCGGGTGGGTGCGGCTGACGATCACCTGCGGGCCACGCAACTCCTTGCGGACCGCGACCACATAGACCCGCAGCCGCTTGCCGTGTCGGTACTCCTCACCGGGGGCCTGCTCGGCGACCGGCATGATGGCCTCGATCTGGCCCAGGTCGACCCGCACCGTGCGGGAATCCCGGTCCTGCTGGATCACCCCGGTCAGGATGTCGCCCTCGGAGGCCTGGAAGCGGCCGAACTTCTGCTCGTCCTCGTGCTCGCGGAGCCGCTGGAAGATCACCTGACGGGCGGTGGAGGCGGCGACCCGCCCGAAGTCGCTGGGGGTGTCGTCGTACTCGCCGACGACGTTGCCCTCCTCGTCGCGTTCGGGAACCATCACCGCTACCCGGTTGAGCTTGCGGTCCAGTACCACCCGGGCGCCGGGGTGGGCGTCCTCGGTCTTCAGGTAGGCGTTGAGCAGGGCGTCCTCGAGCGCCTTGACCAGGTACTCGAGCGGGATCTCCTTGTCGCGTTCGATCGTGCGCAGGGCCGTCAGATCGATCTCCATGGCCATGGCGTCAACCCCTCTCGGTATCACCGGGGCCGAAGTCGTCGTCCCCGGACTCGGGATCGAGGAAGTCATCGTCCTCGTCGGCGGTGGTGTCGGCATCGGGTGCACCGCGGCGGTTCATCTCGACCTGGATCACCGCCCGCTTCACCTGGTCGAGTCGGTGGACCTCGGTGTTCCCGCCCGACTCGATGCTCACGGTGTCGTCGTCACTGGCGGTGATGCGTCCGGTGGTCTGGCCGCCATCGACCAGGGTCAGCGCGACCAGTCGTCCGATGTTGCGTCGGTAGTGGGCCGGGCGGGCAAGTGGCCGCGACACCCCCCGCGAACTCACCTCCAAGGTGTACGGCTGCTCCCCCATCACGTCGGATTCGTCCAGGGCCAGCGAGATGGCGCGGGTGGCCTCGGCGATCTGGTCGAGGTCCGGGCCATGACCGCCCGGACCGTCCCCGTCGACGATGACGCGGACCACGCGGCGCCTACCGGCCGGGGCCACCTCAACAGCGTCCAGTTCAAGCTCGTGACTTGCCAGGACAGAACCCAACAGTTCGCTCAGCCCGGTCTGCTGCATGGGTGATCCTCTTGTCCGATTTACTTCACGTGTTGGGCCAGTCTAGGACATCGTTGCCGGGGCGGCCCGCGGTAGGCTGCTGCGGGTGACGAGCCAGCCGCCCCCACCCCGGTACCGGCGGCGTGGCCTGCTGTTGGGGGCCGTGGCC